>CAYWLQ010000094.1:0-22746 GCA_964458775.1 uncultured Myxococcales bacterium
AAGTTTTTTTCGTTTTTTGAAGAAAACTCAAAATCTATTTAATATCAAAATGATCCACGTTGGCGTATAGAGGAATAAGGCTGGCTGTGTCGCATTATTGAGGTCGATTAACATTTTGGACGGTTAACAGTCTCTGTAATAGAGAACATGTGTGATAGTATTTTTCTGTATGGTACTCGGCACTGTTTTTGCTCTTGTTTTTCCCGAATGGGTGTTGTGGATAAAGCAAGAACTCAAGCCGGCTTTTGCAGTCACAATGTTCTTTGTCGGAACGATGGTAAAAGAAGATGATGTGAGGGCGTTTTATAAGGCGCCGATTCGTCCTTTAGTCGGTCTTTTCAGTCAGTATACAATCATGTCTATCTTGGCCTTTATTGTCTCATTGTTTTTTGATACGCCGGTCATAAAAGTTGGCATTGTGCTTGTTGGCTGCATGCCCGGAGCCATGGCCTTCAAATGTAATGACCGTGCTATCTGGTACTCTCCGTAACGATGACCGCCCTTGCAACGCTGATGTGCCCACTCACCCCTGTTGCGTTTATTGCTGTTGTATTTTTTGTGGGAACCGTGTTCAAGTGGCATCCGCAAGTGCCGAACCCTCGTCATTGAAGTGGGCATGCAAAATGCCGTGCAAAATGCCGGATTGGGTTCGGTTTTAGCCCTTTCCCATCTCGGCGGCACAGAAGTTGCTACTCCGAGCGCTTTCTACGCGGGCCTGTGTGTTTTAACCGCTGCCGCTGCAGCCGCTAAACATTAAAAATCTAAAGATACCCCTGTTTCGGCTGTTTCAACACCCATGAGAAAGTCATCGGGGGACAAGAGCTCAGGAGGCACTGCTGTTTCCGTGGGTTCGGAACCTTCTATGAATACTTCGTTGATTGCACCTTTCATTCCTTCATAGGCTCTAAGACCTGTTTTGGGATCTATTGCAACAACTGATATTCCAGGAGGCATTTCGAAATCTCGTTTTGGAATATTCAGGTGTGCGGTTTTCATAAAATCTGTCCAGACAGGCAGGGCAGCTCTTCCGCCGTATTCTTTTTTTCCCAGTGATTTCAAATCATCAAAGCCTATCCAAACCGCACATGCCAAGTCAGGTGTATAGCCGATAAACCATGCATCTTTCTGATCATTAGAGGTTCCGGTTTTTCCTGCTGCGGGACGTCCTATTTCTTTTGCTTTTGCTCCTGTTCCTTCGTCAATCACAGATTTCATCATTGAAGTAATGATATATGCCTCTTGTTCGGATACGACCGGTTCGGATGATGAAAGATTTAATGGAATCTCTCGGCCGTCATGCCCAATTACCTTTTTGATAATGTTAGAGCTTTGTCGAATTCCTCGATTGGCAAGTGTTGCATAAGCAGATGCCATTTCCAATGGTGTTACTACGGATGAACCCAATGCAAGGGACGGAACTGCATCCAACACAGAACTAATTCCCAATCGCTTTGCCGTTGTTACCACAGCATCCGGACCTATCTCTGATATTAACTTTACCGCCGGAAGGTTAAGGGATTTTGCTAACGCCTCACGAGCTCTTACCGCTCCTACAAAAGCTTGTTGATGAGCATTTTGCGGTTGCCATTCTCCCTGAACTTCAGGCGCATCATCTAAAAGTGTTGCTGTTGTATATTTACCGGTTATCAATGCGGCTAGATAGACAAAAGGCTTAAACGCTGATCCTGCTTGTCTTTTAGCTCTGCTTGCTCTATCAAATCCCCCCTGAATTACATCATCCCCTCCGACAAGCGCTACTATTTCTCCTGTGGAGGGACGAACGGCAGCTAATGCTCCCTGCGGTCCTGCCTCCAGTTTGAAGATTGCCGGCTTGTTTTCTTCAGAGCGCATAAAAAGAGAAACTCTCAATTTAACTCCGGGTTTGGCAAAATCCTCTGCTGAAAGTTTTTTGGGATTGTAGCGTTCTGCACTTGCCAAGTTTATAAATCCTTGCGCATTTCCAACCCGTACAAGCAATCGGTTATGTTCGTTATCAGATGATACTACTTCACCGACATAGATACGTCCCCAGGAGAGTTCACCCTCCAATTTATCTACAGCAATTTTGGCAGCTTTAAACGGTGCAATTCTTGTATTTCTGGTATCTATTTCGACAAGTCCTTTTTTTAAGGCTTGCCTCGCTTCTTTTTGCAGTTTTGAATCAACTGTAGTGATAATGGTGTAGCCGCCTCGCTTTAGCTCTTTAATATCAATATGTTCCTTTAATGCATCAACCGCTAAAGCCGCTGCCTCAGGCGCTAAACTATTGTCGATTAGGGGTTCAGAAACCAAAGTAAGCCCGTCAGCGTTTGCAGCATCAAACTCTGCATCCGTTATAAGCTTATTTTTTTTCATTTCTTTTAGCACATAGCCTCTGCGATTGATTGCCGCCTCAGGATTGATAAAAGGTGAATATATTGAAGGGCCTTTGGGGATAGCCGCCAACACAGCAGCTTGAGATAAGCTTATATCTTTAATATTTTTACCAAAATAAAAGCGTGCTGCTTCATATACTCCGTATCTGGCATGACCGAAATTTATTTGGTTTAAATACAAGAAAAGAATTTCATCTTTGGTAAGAAGCTCTTCTATTTTTTTTGTTAAAAGAGCCTCTCGTATTTTTCGAGAAAAAGATCTCTCCCTTGTTAAAAAGAAAGTTCTGGCTACTTGTTGCGTAATGGTTGAAGCTCCCTGGGACAATCGTCCTCGTCTCAGATTTTTCCAAGCTGCTCGAGCAATGCCCAGATAATCCAACCCTTGGTGTTTTCTAAAATCAGAATCCTCTGCTGCTATTACCGCATCGATCATATGTTTGGGTATGTCTTTGATGGGAACCACTGTTCTTCTTTCTTCAAAGATTTCACCTATTACTTGTCGGTCTGCGGAAAGTATTCTTGTAATCTGTAACGGTTCATAACCTTCCAACAACGGTCCTATAGAAGGAAGTGACAAAGAATAATAATAAAAGACTGACGCCAGTCCTAACAATCCGCCTGCGGATAGAAATATAAAAACTATCAACAACCGTTTGATTATTCTCGCAATAGACCGTGGTTTTTTTCTTTTCGTGCTGTATGAAGTTCGAGTACCGGTCCGGTTTCCTTGTGTTCGATTCATTTCCTCGACGTCGCCTCCCGCTGTAATTTCGGCAAAACACTTAATGCATTCTCATTGCCCTGAACGAGAAAAAAAGCAAAGCCTATTTGATAGAAAAGATTATTGCTGCTGAAACTCAAAAGCGCCGATATCCAAACCTTGACCTTTGGGAGCCGGACGATTCAGAAAATCTAACGTGTGAGACGGAATTGAAATTCCCTTATCGATAGCTTGACTTCCCACAAGCAAGTCGAAATCCCATGGAGTTATTCCTGCCAAATTTGCCACTCCAGGGTCAGAATTAACAATAAGATTATTACTTTCTTCAAACGCGCTGTCCAATGTTGCATTCCATGTTGAGGTACCGTCAAAGATCCATAGATTATTATTCAAGAAAACCGTGCCGGGAGTAAGTTCTGCTCGATATATCATTGCAATTGAAGGACTATAGGAGTCTTTGTGATGGACAAAGGTATTGTTTTCCCATCTTATATTTTCAAGAGTGGTTTCATTAACTTGGAGCAGCATTGACCAGGCGCTGTCTATCGATACATTATTATAAAATTCTGAATTGCTAAAAACTCCGAAACCGGAAACCTCAAAAAAGCCGCAATTGTTATACGAAAAGTTGTGATGTATTTTCAGCCCGCTGACGGTTCCGTCCCGACTGACCGCAACTTCTGTAGCGCCTCCGTCATAACCTCCGCCTCCCTGCCAATCTGCCAAGGTTTTGCAATTGACAAATTGATTGTAGGCCACTTCGTTGTCCGAACCGTTAATGAAAATACCTTCGGCACCGCCGACTATATTTGCATAAATGCTTGTATCTGTAGAATCCGCCACCATTTTATCTAAATCATAAATTCTATTGCATTTTACCAAACTATTTGTGCCGAAAAGCATAATTCCTATTCCGCAGTCGGTTATTTCGCTGTTGAGCAGCTTGCTGTTTCCCCCCAGCTGAACGCAAACTCCCATGCTCCCGCCGCCGCCGGTCATAGCGTCTTCATCAGCATCAGAGCCTTCCATATGAAGTCCGTCTATAGTAATGCCGCCTTGAAAGCTGTTAACAACGGTAGCGTCAGTAATAAAAGCCGGAAGCGGAAGGCTTGAATCGCCGTAATTGGTAAATACTGTGGGGCCTCCGCCCATTCTTCCTCCGGTCCGCAACGGTTCTGCAAATACGCTGCCTCTTTTGTAGCGTACTATTTGGCATCCTGACGGAACTGCCTCTTGAGTTTGAACAGGTGTAGTTTCGGTAAGACCGTCGTTGATATTATTGCCGTTTACGCTGTCTATGTAACATGATGTCAAGTCATCATATGCTGTTTTCATAGGACATCCGGGAAGTTCAAACGGAGGAAATTTGTCGGTATCTGCATCTGTATCCGAATCGGCGTCAGAGTCGGCATCAGCGTCAGCATCAGAGTCAATATCGGTATCTGTATCAATATCGGTATCTGTATCAATATCGGTATCTGTATCAATATCGGTATCTGCATCAACATCAATATCAATGTCTGTATCCGTATCTGTATCTGTATCTGTATCTGCATCTGAATCCGCGTCGGAATCCGTGTCAGAGTCAGAATCCGAATCGGCGTCGGAGTCAGTGTCGGAATCAGCGTCAGCGTCTAAATTGCTATCTGTATCGGAATTCGAACTATTCGATTCAGTTGTGTTATCGTCAGACGGTTCACTATTATTTGATGTGTTTTCATCTTGTTTTCCTGTACAGGCAGACATTATAAATATGGCTAAAAATACAAAAATGGTATCTTGCATGATATCCTCCGCATTTCTGCATAAGAGTATGCAAAGAATTTCAAAACCGCTCACTTTTCCTTTTGTATAAAGTATTAGGCGTACAAATAGCAGAAAAAACCGCTAATACCGAGATAAATTGTTGTTTTCAGAATGTTGAGCAGCTCAGCTCTCAAAATCAAGTGCTGAAATTAAGTCGATTAGAGCAACAAGTTGTTTGTCAGTTACGCCGATAAATCTAACACCAATACCATTCTCGGCACAATCGTCAACAATGCGACATACTTCTGCATCTAATCGCAAAGGCTCCCAGGTAGAAGGGGATGACAGTTCAATCTCAATTCGATCGCCCATTGAAAAAGAACAGTCTGTCAAAATAAAAACCCCTCCTGAACTTACATCTCTAGTGAATGCGGTAACCGAATCCCTGTCTTTGATATGAATAGTTACGGGATGAAAGGATTGGGGTCTCTTTGATGACCTAAAATGTCCGTTTACGACCATATTACTCCGGTACACAAATCTTTGAACTGTTCCCGCTGAAATCAATAATTTCTGCGGAAAGATTTTTGGGTTCCTCGCAGCGATACTTTGAACGGCAATCCTTGTTTGATTTGCAATGTTTAATGCAATAGGTTCTGCCTCTGTTCGGTTCTATAAGCGAACATTTGGGGCCGCCTTCATCGTATCCCGCTCCGGTCGGGCAAGGGGTAATAAAGTTTACACAAGACGATTCTTCCGGGCATTCATCCGGTCCGCAACCGATGATAAGACAATATCCTTCCGGTTGACTGCTGTCACAATAGCGGTCCATGTTTGCCGAGCAGTCAACGTCGAAAGAGCAATCATCTCCGATTTCAGCCCCGCATGCCCAAAAAGAAATACTACATATAATTATATAAATCACACGTTTCATTGGCAGGCACCATAGCACAGCTTATATAATTAGTGTATCCTTTCATGATAGATAAACAACCTTCTTTTTAAGAAGGTTTGTTTGGAGGTGAAATCACAAATATAATACAAAGAAAGACCCCTTGACATGATTCGGTAAACATTGGAAATCTATAAAGCATGAGAGTATTAATAGTAGATGATTCACCTTCAATGCGTAACTTTGTGCGTGGAGTTCTAAAAGAGCTGCAAAATATTACTATTGATGAAGCAGAATCAGGTTTTGAAGCCTTTCGAGTGTTGGCTCGTGAGCAATATGCGTTAATTATCACAGATGTAAACATGCCGGACATAAACGGTCTTGAGTTGATTAGATTTGTAAAGAAATCAGCTCGACACGCAGATGCTAAAATTTTAGTTATAAGTACTCAGACAACAGACAGAATGAAAGAAAGAATTGATGATCTAGGTGTGAACGGATTTATTTCCAAGCCGTTCGAACCCCAAACCCTTCTCGATGCAGCCTTAAAGGCCGTCAATACAGAAGGTTTTACTGCCGAACCGAATCGTTCATGAGTAAAACAGGAAGAAATCAAAGCGCAAAAGCGCTGGAAGATTTTATAAGCGAAGCTCAAGATATTTTGGAGAATCTTGGCAGGGACTTGATGGTGCTGGACAAAACGCCGGAAGGCAGGGAAAAGAATCCTGATTCGGTAAATAATCTGTTTAGAGGAATTCACACCCTAAAAAGCCTTTCCGGCATGTTCGGAGTAGAGCATCTTATGAATCTTGCCCATAGAGAAGAAACCCTCTTGGAGGAAATTCGTTTGGGAAGAACGCCTCTCGATCGCAAGGCAATGGATCTCCTTTTTGAAAGCCTTGAGGTTATAACAAGAGCGCTTAGCAAGATTGTACCGGGAGGTGAAATAGAGGATCAGGCTACAGTGGATAGTCTTGCCGCTTTTACCGCCAGATTGGCTGCCGCCAATGGAGAAGTACCCAATGTTTCCGTAGGTCCGCGACCTTCATTAGACCCTATGAAACTCATAGGAGAAGAGGTAATGGAGGTTCTAACAGAATATGAAGAGCATCGACTAAAAACCAACATCAAGCGCGGATTGCCGGTTTTCAGCATCGGAATGAAATTTGATCTCGATTCAATTGATGTCAATTTGGAAGATGTGCGACAGCGTTTGAGATCAGTGGGGGAAATAATAACCTACCTTCCGTCATCAGATGATAGTGACCACGATAAGTTGGGTATCAACATCATCATGGTGCTTTCTGAAAATAGAGAGGTATTAGATACTGCATTAAAGGGAATCGATGCTGATATAAAAGAAATTGTCCCTGCGTCAGAACAGTTACAGAAGCCGAATACGTTGCCTCCGCCGCCGGAAGAAAAAAAATCCGAAGAGAAACAACAGCTATCTGAAGAGGAAAAACCGGTGTCTTCTCGTGTTACGGTACCTCCGCCTGCTCCGATGCCTGTTCATAAGACAGAAGAACAATCCCTAAGCCTTCGTTCGGTAAGCCAAACTGTTCGTGTGGATATAAAAAAGCTCGATAATTTGATGAACGTAGTCGGAGAACTGGCAGTAGTTCGTGCAGGAATAGCCAGGATGAGCGATAAGGTCAGTAGATTGATCGGTCGCAGCGACCTTACTATAGAATTGGATCAGCTCAATAGGGGATTGGACAGGAGGCTTTCGGCTCTTAGAGAGGGAATACTAGAAGTTCGAATGGTTCCTTTAAACCAAATGTTTGACCGATTAGCCAGGATGGTCAGAAAAATATCAATGGAATTGGGAAAGGAAATTCATTTTGTAATGTCCGGTGCTGATACAGAAGTTGACAAGCTTATAACCGAGGAGCTTTCAGATCCATTGATGCACCTAATTCGCAATTCAATAGATCACGGGGTAGAGTCACCCAATATAAGACTTGATGAGGGAAAGCCGGAATATGGAACTGTTGCACTGACAGCCTATCAGAAAGGCAGTCACGTTGTTATTGAGGTTGAGGATGACGGAGCAGGAATAAACAGCGAACGACTGGTTGAAGCTGCAATAAAGCGCGGCGTTATTGATGAAGATCAGGCATCAACTATGACACCGCGAGAAATTATGGATTTAATCTTTATTCCGGGAGTAAGTACCAGTCGCAAAACCACGGAAATTTCAGGCCGCGGTGTCGGCATGGACATCGTCAAGACAAATATTTCAGCATTGGGAGGAGTAATTGAGGTTCAATCTTCAATAAGAATCGGAACTAAATTCACAGTTACCTTGCCCATTACTTTGGCAACCATTCCTGCTCTTCTTACTTCGGTTAGCGAGAGAACTTATGCTGTTCCTCTTAATACTGTTAGTGAAGCATTACTTGTTCCGGCCAATGATATTAAAATGATGATCGGAAACGAAACCGTAGCGGTGAGAAACGAGACTCTTGTTTTATGTCGTCTCTCAGAGTTTTTCGGAACATCTGAAAAACAAGTCGTCAGTAGAAACGAAGTTTGTGTTGTGGTTGTTTCTATGGGGCGACAAAAGCTGGGTTTGGTAGTGGATGCGTTGCACAGCCAACAGGATGTTGTTGTAAAACCTTTGGGTGCCGGAATAAGAGATATGACCTGTTTTTCCGGTGCTGCCGATGTCGGAGAGGAAAGGCTGGCTTTGGTTATCGATGTGTCTCAGGTAATTCAACAGTTTTTCTACCAACAAGAAGGTGCTGAGCAACGCTCTTTGCTGACGGTGCGGTCATGACAGACTCTTTAATTCCCTTTTCTAAACCGCCGGCTTTGTTGACACTTCAGTCTTCGGGAAACATTCTTAGACAACCGGATTTGATAAGTTTTCTGTGTTTTACTATAGATAATGAGGAATTTGGAGTTGATTTGCAGCTTGTCTGCCAGGTTGTTAAACTTCCCCCCGTTACCTTTGTACCTCGCATTCCGCCTCGCTTTTTAGGTGTAATTTCTATTAGAGGGGTTGTGATTACTTTGCTGGATTTCAGGCAGCTTATGGGGCGAACTCCCACATGCAAGCCAAAATCCGCAAGGGTGCTGATTGTTGAAACTGAAGCAGAGCAGATAGGTCTGCTTGTGGACTCTGTAACCCAAGTCAGGCGATTCCAAATGAAGGATATGGAAAAAAAACCCAATCTGCGTGATGAAGCAGGATGTGACCACCTGGTTTGTGTCGCTAGAACAGAAGGAAGACCCGTATTGGTTGTAGACTTGGATGCCATATTGCAAGAGAAACTCAAATGAAGTTCAATTATCTTCGATTACCCGACTTGCCGAAGGATGAACGAAAACTTGTAGGTTTTATGATTGAGAATGTTAGCTACGGGTTGCCGATTATGTCAATCAACGAAGTTATTAACCCGGGCAAGATAACAGTAGTGCCTTCTCTTCCGCGCTTTGTTGTGGGTATAACCGAACATCGTAATAACGTTATTCCTATTATAAATCTACGTGCAAGATTTGGGCTTCCCGATAAAGAACTCAACGGTCGCACAAAGTGGATTATCGCTGTTATAGACAAGAAACAAATCGGTATACAAGTGGATACTGTTACAGAAGTGGTAACTGTAGATTCCTCCATGCAAAAGGATAGGCCTATACTTACTGTTAAAGGCGAACCGTGGATTGTTGATATTTTTCAGGTAAAAGGAGTATTAATATTTGAAATCAATTTACCTGCGTTAATCGAAGAACAAGTCTTTTTTCCGGTTTCCGACAAGGAGTCGTCGTAACAATGGAAATAAAAGAACTATACGATAAAATGGAAAACGAAAGCGCTGAAATCAGAAGACGTGCTGTTATTGACTTTGCAAAGCTTTCGTCTGAACACAAGGTGTCGCTTTTATTGAAGGCGCTTGGAGATGAGGACTGGAGAGTAAGAAAGGAAGCTGTTCGTGTTGCATCTCAAAGCCCAAATGATAGTCTTTTGGTTTCTTCTCTAATTGATTCTTTGGGAGAAGAAGAAAACATAGGTTTAAAGAATGCCGCTATAGAAGTATTATCAAATATAGGGGATGGGGTCATATCCGATATCATAGCTGTTTTAGGCTCGCCGAATGCTGAAGTGAGAAAAGCGGCGATAGATATAATAGGCGCAATAAAAACCAATCAAACTGTTGATTTGTTAGTCGCGGCTCTTAGAGATGAGGATCTCAATGTTAGAATTGCAGCGGTTGAACAACTTGGCAGACAGAAGAACAGCAACGTTAAAGAAGTGCTCCTGCAATGTCTAAGGGAAGATATTACCATGTTGCAATCGGCAGCACTTCAAGCATTAAGAAACTTGAATATTTCAGTCTCTTTTGAAGAATTGGTAAGGCTGTTTCCTCATCAAGTTTTGCGAGAAGAGTTGCTGCTTGCTTTAGGACGTTGCGGTTCTTTGGAAGCCGTAGAGATAATTGGAAAACATATCATTGATGAGCCGGCGGCTTGTATAGCTATGGAAAGCCTTCACGGATGCTCCGAAAAGATAGCTGAGAGAGTTAATGCTGTTTTAAAGAACATGGATGAGGAACATCGTTTTGCACTTGCCAATAGAGCTCTTAGCGAAAATAAAGATGTTGCTCGCGCAGCAATCCAATGCATTTTATGGTCTGAACGCGCAGAATATATGCCGAATATAGTTTCTTTGGCTCGTAATAGTCTTTTTTATCCGATGTTGGTTAACGGATTATCAAGCTGGAAAAATTCTGCCATTATGACGCTTTGCTCAATGCTGGATACCGAAACCGAACATCGACTCGCAAGTGTTATCGGATTGATATCACGACTTGCAGATGATGAAAACGGACCGTCCTTGGCACCGGTAATTACACCTCTATTATCGTCACCTCATCCTGCCGTGTCGACCTCAGCATCGAGTTTTGTTGCTCGGTTTGGAGATGAAACTGTGGTAGATTCTCTTGTTCTGCTATTATCTACAGATGAACCGAGGATTATCAATGCTGCAGGTGTTGCGCTATCTGAAATAGGGAAAAGATATAGAGAAGCAGTGCGTGACGCATTGGTCGATGCGTCGTTTGAAGGTTATTCCGGTGTTTCACTTTGTCGCGTAATGGAGATAGTCGGTGATCATCGAGATCTAAAGAAATTGGAATTTCTGGCAGCCTCTGAGGACTCAGCTCTAAGACGTTCCGCGTTAAGAGCCTTTGCTTCTGTGGGAAGGGGTTCGGTTATCGAAAAGATAGAAAAGTTTTTACAACACAAAGACCTGGGAACACGTATTGCTGCGGCAGATGCGTTGGCAATTATCGGAAAGGAAGCTTCCTCTGCAATAGTTAGGGCGATCAATGTTGCAGAAGGGCCTCTATTGGGAGCTCTTATAAGGGCACTAGGAAAAGTAGGACATTGCGAAGCTGAGAAGATCTTGGTCACAATGTGCCGAAAATCTCCTGATATTGCTTTGTCGGCTGTAGAAGCTGCATCTTCACTACAAATCAATCTCGGATCTGTGCGAGAGTTCTTGTTAGGACATTCAGATATAGAAGTGGTTAAATCTTCGATCGAGCTTTTTAAGAACAGTCTTACCGCGAAAGAGATTGCGCGTCTTATAGCTCACGAAAGCTGGGATGTACGTCTTAAAACTGTTCAGGAATCAAGAGCTTGCATAAACAATGATGAAGTATTAAATGCACTGAAAGCTAGATTACCAATAGAAGAAGATGATCTCGTAAGGGAATCTTTGCTAATTGTAACCGGTGAAGAAGGAGATCAAATTTGAGATTCGGCGATCCGGTATATGTTCTGAGTTCAGACAGATTTCGACTATTGCGAGACCTGATAAACGCCGAATGCGGTTTGTATTTTTCCGAAGAAAACAGATTTCTTCTTGAAAGCAGACTGGGTGACAGACTAACTCAATTAGGCCTGAGCTCTTTTGATGAATACTACCATCTTCTTAAATACTATCCGGAAGCTTCGGCCGAGATGGAAAAGATAATTGAAGTTCTTACTACCAATGAAACCTATTTTTTTAGAGAAGTTTATCAACTGCGATCTTTTGCTGCCGACATACTGCCCGAGCTTGCATCCAAACTCGCCCACAAAAAGAGACTCTCTATTTGGTCTGCCGGATGTTCTTCGGGGGAAGAATCATATACGGTTGCCATGCTACTTATTGAATCTAAGCTTTTTAAAGATTGGGATATTCGCATAATAGGTAATGACATCAGTGCGCGGGTTCTTAGAAAGGCTCGAAAGGGAGTATACGGAGCTTCGTCGTTTAGGGCGACAAGTCCTGAGATGATCAATCGCTATTTCAACGAGACCCCGGAAGGACTTTGCATTTGTGATGAAGTTAAGAATTATTGTCGTTTTGTTCAGGCAAATATGCTTCACCCTCAAGAACTGATCTCAGTGGGGCGAGTGGACGCTGTGTTTTGTAGAAATGTTCTAATATATTTTGACAGAAAATCCAAACTTGATGCAGTGTCAGTGTTTTATAAGCATCTAAATTCAGGCGGATATTTGTTGCTTGGACATACAGAATCTTTGATAAACCTATCTACAGCTTTTGAGCTTGCTCACTTAAGTGAAGACTTGGTTTATAGAAAACCGGAGGCAGCCAATGACTAAAGCTCCGATACGCGTGCTTATTATTGATGATTCCGCGTATAACCGACGTGTTTTGTCAGATATCTTTAAAGATGCGACTGACATAGAAGTCATCGGAAAAGCCTGTGACGGTGAAGAGGGTTTGGAGTTAGCTCTAAAATATGTGCCTAACGTTATTACTTTGGATCTTGAAATGCCAAGAATGGGAGGTTTTCCGTTTCTGCGCATTTTAATGTCAAAAAGAATAATTCCTGTCATTGTAATCAGCTCTCATCACGAACCGGAAAAGGTCGTACGTGCACTTGAGTTGGGAGCCTTGGATTTTGTTGCCAAACCGACAAAGTTAGCATCACCGGATTTAATGAACATAGCGGATGAAGTGCTATCAAAAGTGCGAATGGCAGCAGGAATTGAGCTTTCGGCTAAAGTAAAAGTTCCAAAACCTCCGGTAGAGGTTGTATCAAAATCAATGCTTCCGCGTTTGCCGGCAACCAGAGTTATAGGTATAGCTGCATCCACCGGGGGCCCGCAGGCTTTAACCAAGATACTGGCCGAATTGCCGGAATACTTAAATGCTGCTGTGATGATCGTTCAACATATGCCGCCTAATTTTACCGCCAGCTTTGCAGAGAGATTGGATAAATTATGTCGTATACGTGTAAAAGAGGCAACTCATGGTGAAACTCTTAAGAACGGCACAGCCTATATATGTCCCGGTGATGCCTGTATGGAGTTGTCTCACCAGGATCAAGGACTTCTAGTAAGTGTAGTACCTCCGTCAGCACCGGATAGAATACCGCCTTCTGCTGATCAGTTGTTTGAAAGTATGGCATGCGCCGGCATACCGGGAATGCTTGGAATTGTGCTTACGGGAATGGGAAATGACGGAAGTGCAGGTGCCAAAGCCTTTGCGAATTCAGGCGGCCTAGTTATAGCCGAAGATCAAAGCACCGCCGTAGTGCCGGGCATGCCGCTGTCGGCAGTAGAAGCCGGCGCAGTACAAGAAACAGTACCTCTGTTTAAAATCTCCGATTATATAGTTCGATTTTTGGGTTAGTTTCTTAGAAAAGAAAGGATCTATTTCACTTCTTTTCGAAAGGAGTTTTTGTGTTGTTATGTGATTCTATCTGTTTTAAAAAGTTCATTCATGTTCTAATTTATTTTGATACTGAAAAGCATTCCGGCTTCGGCTATAGTTCTTTTATGTATTTAGGTTCTTATTATAACCGATTGGCTCTTTTTCTTTTGTGGGCTTTGGTTTTTGCTTCGCCTTTTGCCGAGGCGAAAGAAGTATTTATTGACAGTGAAAGCTCATCGGTTTGTGATACAGATACCGAATGCAACAAAACTATTGGTTATACTGAGCAAGGCGAAAAAGAAGTCGATTCGGATGCAACACCTTCTGTAAATTCCAAATTGGACAAAACAATGATCGAACCGATATCCGGCGAAGATCCAATGCTATTGCGTCTCCGTGATGATTTGCGCGCTTTGACTCAAGGAGATATACCTTTATCGATTGACATCGACGCATTGTTCAATATTAGACTGGACAATCCGCATAATGTCTCAGCCGAATTAGCCTCCTTGCCGGAAGAGATTGCTCTATTGGAAGAGAGGGTAAGAAAAGCAACAAAAGCAGTATCAGAAGTCGAAGAATCGGAACCTCCGATAGAACGCTCTATGGAGCTAGATACTCCTCCGGTTGCTCCGGTTCCGCCGGAAGTACCTACTCCGCCGGTTAAACCCGCTCCCGGCCTTCGCGCGAAGGATTTAGGAGGAGAATCTCCCCGTGCCTATTACAAGCGATTACTGTCAGAATATGATGAAAAACTAGCTGTTTATGAGCAATTACAAACCGATTTTTTAGCTGCTCAAGAAACCTACAACACTCAATTGCAGGCACTAACAGAAAAAGAGATGCAGTTTCAAACTGCTGTAGTTGCACGAACTGAAAGGATAAAAAAAGCAGAAGCATTACTTCGTTTCGAAGAGTCTTCCGCTAAATTACGTTTAGAAATTGCTAGAATGCGGCGTAACTATCTAACTGCAACAAGTCTATTACTTGGCCGTTTCCCGACTCCCGCACTTACGGCATTCCAATCGCTCAACCAAAAGAGAGCAGCTCTGCATGCTAGATCCGACGCCCTTCGCAGCCTACGAGATGCGGCTTCTGCACTTCTTGATAGAATTCGTATACTCAGAGACCGCACTGCAGCGGGTGCACTGATAGGCTTTCAGGTAAAACAAGATGAGTTGTCACAAGTCATAGATAGTGACATTCGCAGCTTAAATGAAAGGATAGAGACAGCGGGCGCATTGGCTGAATCATTGCACAAAACCGCGATTGCTCTAGAAGAAGAGGGCAAAGCATCTCGAAAAGCCGTGTTAGCGGCTGCTCTTCGATCTGATCAAGTCGGTTTTTTCGATGAAGCCTTTTTTGCTGCACTAAAACGTACACGAAAGGCAGCGAAGACTCATATCGGCACTGTTGTGAGCGATGCAGATATCAACATAGTATTGCATACCCTTTCCAATAGTCTACCCTCACCATCTTCCATATCTGCTGTTGCTGATGCAGAGAACGCTTTGCAGACAAGTCGCGCAGGAGTTGAAAGATTGGATAAAATTTTGGATACTGCTTCATCAATTGAAGAACGTCATGTACAAGCATTTGCACGAGAATTAGTCACGGTTTATAGCGCTTTAGCTTCCGATGAAGCCAAGTCTCGCGCATATTCTTTGTCAGCCTCATTGCTTGATGATTTTGCTTCGGATTTGCATATGATTCAAAGCGATCTTTCGATGTGGTTTGAAGCACGCACAAGTGCACTGAAAGATATTCCCGAGGCACTTCGCTCTCCAAACGGTAGACTTCGCATTGTGCGTATTTTTAGCGGCATATTTCTAATCTTTCTACTATTGGCAATTCGGCATTACGTTAAATCAAAGATTTCTATTCTGTTAGTTCGATTGGCGAGACATCAAGCTTTTCGAGGCAAAGCCGGTACTTTGGTGCGAGTTGCTGTTTTTTGGACCGCTTTGGTGCCGACACTGCTAACTGCTATCTTCGGATATGCGCTTCTTGCATTAATCGGTTTTGATTATCCGGAGATACGTATTCTTGAGGTGGCTCTGCGGTGGACTATCCTTTACTTCGTTTTGCGCCAAATTATATACGGTCTTACTCAGCGCGAACGCCGAGGTCGTCCTCCTTTAATCGAAATGCAGCCGAGCAACGCGCTGTTGTTGTCCAAAACCTATGCGCGTCTTGGTCTCTTTTTAATATTGATGTCTGCAGTACATGAATGGACTACGGAATGGCTGGGAACCGGATCGCTAAGCATGGTAGTCAGGCTAATGTCCTATGTCTGGCTTGGCGGCTGGACTGTTTGGGCATTATTCGCTTGGCGTAAACCTTTAGCAGTTTCATGCGAGCAAATATCACCTGAAAACAGTCGTCGCCTTGTTTTTTCAAAATGGATTGGAACTCACCGAGTTGGAGTATTTGCAACGCCGATACTGCTTGCATGGCGTGTTCCTTCTGCTTTGCACAAAACTATGAAGAAACTGCTCGCAGAGGGCGGCTTGTTAAGTTACTTTAGAGCACGAACCCTTAGACGCATATCCAGAAGGTCACAATCTGAAGCTCCAAGACCTGTTTCATCTGATTTGCCAAAGCCTTATATTTGCAGCTTTCCTCTCTACCCACTGCAAGGCGAAGAAGGAGAGGTGTTGCTACCGAGACGAGCCTCTACAACTGTCGCGATAGGACAAGTCAATCGTTGGCAAGAAACCAAACAAGACGGTTCTTTGGTGCTTATCGGCGAAAAGGGCATGGGTAAAACAACATTTTTGGCATTGTTGGAAAAAGAGATAGTAGATATTCCCGTTAAACGTCACACCCTCAAAAGAAAGATGCGTTCAGCCAAAATGTTAATTGATAACCTGGGTTCAGCTTTTGGTTTAGAAGTCCCTCAAAACGTTGATGCGCTTGCAAAGTTTTTAAACGAAGGTCCGGAGCAGGTAATACTGCTTGACGAAGCGCATAATGTGTTTCTTCGCATTGTAGATGGCTTTGAGCCGGTAGACACTCTGGTTAATTTGGTCGATTTAACTTCCGAAAAAATATTCTGGGTACTGGTATTCAACAGATATTCGTGGTCGTTTCTGACAAAGGCCGATCGAAGAGTACTCTCTTTTAGAAAGCAACATCATCTACCTTCTTGGTCTCAAGCAGAGTTACAAGAACTGGTAGCTGCGCGAAACCGACGTTCAGGTATTACGGTAGAATTCGACGAAGTTTTACTCGATGATAACACAGACTCTAATGACAGTTTTGAACTCATCAACAGCGCAGAAGGATTTTTTAGATTATTATACGAAACCAGTCGAGGTAATCCGAGAACCGCCACTTTTCTATGGCTCCGGTCTTTAACTAGAATTTCTGATAAACGGCTAAGGGCAGGACTAATTCGAGAAGAATCTGCTGAATTACTGTCAAAAATAGACGGGGAAATGTTGTTCGGACTTGCATCTATGGCACAACACGAAAATCTGTCTATTAATGAACTGCATCAAACCCTTAACATCTCATATGAAGATGCGGCTCAAGCTGTGAGATATCTTCTCGAAAACGGAATACTAGAACCCAAACACAGTGATCCCAAGCGCATGACTTTGTCACCGCGCTTTTACCATCAGGTTCTACGAGTTCTTCGGGATAGGAACCTGTTGTATTTGGAGAATTAACACATGCCGCAAGTAACAGAACCGAATGGTCTTATTCAAGCATTTGACCCCGGTGCCATTCCAATTGCTTTATTATGGATCGTCGGTGCTGCGGTATTTATCCGATTGCTTACACATTTATTACAATCTATTAGTGAAAAATTTACTTCCCGGCGTCTTCTCCTAAAGCAGCTTGGTACTCTTATCGGTTTTGGTGCCTATGCAGCTGCTTTTATACTTGCATTTAATAGCCTGTTTCACCTTTCTTCTGAAATGATTTTTGCTTTATCCGGCACACTGGCAGTGACTATCGGATTTGCACTAAAAGATGTAGCGGCATCATTTCTTGCCGGTATTACGATCTTAATATCCAAACCTTTTCAGGTCGGTGACCGTATAAGTTTTGGCGGATACTACGGTGAGGTATTAGAAATTGGACTCCGCACAGTAAGACTTGTAACATTGGACGATAATCTCGTTACTGTACCTTCCAATAAGTTTTTAACCGACCCTGTGGCCAGTGCTAATGCAGGTGCTTTGGATTGCATGGTAGTTATGGATTTCTACATATCACCGGAGAGCGATCACGAAAGAGCAAGGCGTATTGTAATGGATGCTGTTGTTTCATCTAAATATCTTTATCTCGGAAAGCCGTTTAATGTTCTTGTTAACACCAAACTTTCAGAATATGGAAGACTACTTGTTGAACTTAGGGCTAAGGCTTACGTTTTTGATACCAGACGAGAAAAAGACTTTGTAAGCGATGTCAACCGCCGCGTGCTTACAGCCTTTCGCGATAATGCAATTGTCCTTCCTATCTGACACGATATGCATGCTGCCAAATATGTTACATTCTACCCCCTAATAGAAGTTATAAAGCTGCTTTGCTTTTGCCGAAACGCAAAACCCTATCTAATCCCAGAGGGCGTCTGTCAAAAACAAAAACATAAACAGCCATGGCAAGCCATCCCAAATCGCGGAGCACGGTTTTCCATGAAATAGGATCGTCAACAGCACCTTGGGAAGCAAAGCAGCCGCATGACATATCCAATCCTTTTGATACAGCAATGGCAACCGCTACTGTAAACATAAACATCATTCCTGCTATTAGAAGCGCTGCGGCTCTGGTCCTGAAAGACAATATAATCATTAAGCCGGCAACCAACTCTATCCACGGCATTATAATTGCCATGGGGTTGATGAAAACAGTAGGAAGAATTTGATATGTGGCAATATCAACGGCAAAGTCTGCGGGGCTTACGATCTTGTGGTAGCAAGCTGCGATAAATACTATTCCCAAATACCATCTAACGGGAAGGGCCGCAAAAGAGTGCCCGCGCCATTCAATTATTTTTTTCATCATATCATTTATCATAAGTTTTCACCTCCCTGCTTTGTTTGTAAAGCAGGTGCACCGCCTTTGATGAAACCTACATTTTTAATACCCTTTCCCGCTATTTCTTTGGCCAGTTGTTCGCCGCTGTCCGGTTCGTATCCATCTCCGTAGACAATAACGCGTTGTGCTCCGGAAGATGCGATTTTGTTTAGATTGTCCTGTGATACTGATTCCAGATAATCAAAAGGAACGTTTATACTTTGAGGAACCTGCCAAGATTTAAACTTTTCAGGATCTCGTGCATCAATGATCAGGGATTTAGAAGTATCCTCTGATAACACTAAGGGCATAAGCTCATCCGCCTCTCCCATTATTTCAGGACACGGAACAAGTATCTGATAGGGTGTTTTTTGAATAAAGTCGATGCCGTTTTCTCTAATCGCATTAAAAGCCAAGGCACCGATGCTGCATACAGCGACTATTATTGCAGCTTCGAAAACGGAACGGGGAATTGTAGTAACATGGGCTTCGGATAGCAAACTGGATTGGTCTGAACCTGTCAGTTTACGCATGTCGAACTCCTTTGTGCGGCTTCATCCTGACGGAGAAGGTCTTGCACTCTTTCTTTGGTTTCGTCAGCGGTTGCTAAGCCGTAATCTATAGGTACATGCCGTGAAACATCAAAGGATCGAGGCAGCCATGGATTGACAGAAAAACTCCATTGCAGTCTAAGCAGCACTCTGTGGTCGTGATAGTCGTAATAATCAGTTGTGCTGAAGCGTTGTGAATAGTCATAGGTTAGCGCAAAGCGTAGTCCGTTTTTCAATGACGGACTGAAACCGCCTAAAGACAGTTTCATTAAAACATCAAATCTCTTGGTTTCAGGTAACGCTGCATCAAAGTAGCCTTTTGATCTCATATAGTAGTCCAATCCCGTCAGCACGGCAGCCCTTAGCATCCATTGTTTAGGCAGACGATAGTCGAGATTAATCAACGCTGAGCCTCCGGCGAGGTCATACGGTTCTTTGTCGGCCCAGTGTTTTCTTCCGCTCAGCACGCCCATTAATCGAAAATTTTTCGCAAAACTAATGTCGCCTCCGATACCTCCGTCCAACTCAACACGGCTTCTTCCTGATTCTCTAAATTCGCGTCTGCCTGCCCCTCCAAACAGCATAAGGGATATGGGCAGTGTAACCTCAAATTCACCTCGATGGGCGTTGTAAAACCAAAGCGGACCTGCTTCATAGCGATCACCTCCGGCCAGCATCAGGCTTTCAAAACGATATGATAGCAGTACATTCGGATACCAACCGACCACAACGCCGGGGCGACCTCCCAGCATAACATAAGACAGCTTTCTTGCTGTATCGGAAACATAACCTAGTCCTCGAACATCGAGTTCTGCAGACGGTCGAAATATTCGTCCGGTAGGAGCTGTAAAACGCAGCAATGCTCCTGCTTGTCCCAGCGGCCCCGGTTCTTTGTTGCCGGCTTCAGGCGAATCGGTCGGCGACCCGGCAAGTGCATTGGATGCAAATCCAAGTGCGAGATCTAATCGTCCTGTAACGGGAAAAATATAACCGGGATCTGAAGAAATCATATTGCTGATAAGCCGGCGATCCTCAGGAAAGGCAAATTCGGCGCGATATGCTTTTTTGAAATGCAGATATTCTCGTTCTTTGTCCTCTGCATATTTGGCCGACAAAAATAGAAGCAGATGCCTTCTGGCCTCCATGGGTAAAAGCTCCCAGCAGACAGAAGGTTTCATCAACTCTTCAGCGTCGTCGAAAGCTCCTTGTTTGATATGAAGCCAGGCAAGTTGAGAGGTTGCCTCGCAATCATCAGGACGAAGGTTGAGATAACCGATAAGGATCCTCATGGCCCACATGTCATTGCCGTCGCTGAGATAGGCCGATGCCAAGAGCATGGCTATTTCACCGCTCTCAGGATATTTTTCTATACCCTTTTTAAGAAGCTCAATTGCGTTGTGCACCCGGCCGTTGTTTAGTTGTAATCGCCCGTTAGCGGTATAACACTCTTTGGTAGGTGTTTCAGTGCACAAGGTTCGGTCTATTTCTTCCTCTTCGTTTGCGCTAGATACGGCTGTATCAAAGACTGACGCGAGAAAAATAACTAGGCCCAAAGTGACATGTTCTATCTGCTTCATCACTGAACCATATCCTTACAACATCTAAAGCCTGCATACAAAGCAGTCCAGTTAGCATTAAAATCGCATTTAAATCGAGTAGATGGACCGCCGCAGTTAAAGGCACCTCCACGAACTTGATATCCTCGACTGTCGATGTCCGTCGATACCGGAACTATCTCCCATACATTCCCGTTTACATCGTAAAGTCCGAGGTCGTTTTTACAATCAGGAAAAGCACCTGTCGGCATAACGTGAAAACAAACATGACAGGTTTCCAAACCGTAATCTTCGTTTATAAAACAAGTTTCAGGAGTATATGACGAAGATAGCAGAGACGAGTATCCGCAGTTCTCATATGTGGGACAGGAATCAATGCCGAGTATATCACAGCACTCTTGGCAATAGGTATCAACGCTGTTGCAAATTAAAGGGTCCCATGTGTTTCCAAAAAAATACTCTGTCTGATTGGGGCCGCCGCATGCATTACCCCATTCTTCGGCACTGCAAAGCCTTTTTCCGGCAGCCTGACAAGCGGCTTCGAATATTTCTAAAGCAGAGGTGCTCATTGGATTTACATACCAAGGCAAAACTCCGGCTTTACTGACTGCGATGCTCTCATCAGCTCCTGAAGACACAGCAGTAGCGTCCGGTTTGGATGCTTCATAGCGGTCCATGCAATAAGAAGCACCTTGAGGAACCATGTCAGGCGGACAATTTGTATCGGTGTTTGTATCCGTATCGGTATCCGTATCAGTGTCTGTATCTGCGTCCGTGTCGGTATAAGAATCCGTGTCGGTATCAGTTTCACCTTCGGTTGTAGTTTCACTATCATCCGGAATGCATCCAAAGCTGTCGGTAGATCTATCTGAATCTGTGTCTTCCGGGTCACTGTCTGTTGAAACTGTACCGCTGTTCTTGGGTGTAGAACAACATCTGAAACCTCTTGCAGATGGAGTCCATGTACCGGGAATATAGTCACATCTGTGAAGAGCAGCCGAATCTCCGCAGTTATACGCTCCTCCTCGAATAGTCATGTCGCTGCCTTGTGCGGTATGTTCCCAAAGATTGCCGTTGATATCAAAAACGCCCCATTCGTTAACACAATTGGGAAACGAACCGGTAGGCATTAAATGAAAATTGGAACGACCGAAGGCATCGATGCCGTTACAAATTGAAGGGTCATAAGAATTGCCGTAGGCATATACGCTGTTATTTGTTCCTTTGCAGGCATACTCCCATTCGCTGGGAGTGCAGAGTCTTTTACCGGCAGCCTCGCATGCAACTTGAGCTGCATTATTGTCAGAAACCTGCCAGGGGATTACACCTTCTAGGCTCTGAGCCTTTGATGAATCTGTTCCTGCAGATGTAGCGGTAGCATCGAGTCGAGAAGCCTCGTATCTATCCATGCAGAACATATCAGCAATTTTCGTCATGTCCTTGGGGCATGTTATTTCGGTACTGACATCTTTGAGTTTACATTTGTGATTATCACATTGAAATCCGTCGCCGCAATCCGAGTCTTTTGTGCACTCATAAACACATGCACCCGTTGCGTTACAAAACATCTGCTGAGGGCAGTCCAAATTTTCGTAACATTTTTTGCTGACACATCCAAGTGCGGCTATTGAAAGCGTTGATAACAATATGATTGTTGCAAGAGCTCTTAATGTATTGCGTTGCTCTTCTATTGTTCTATAAAGAATCATCAGTATTTCCTTACTATCGCAATCTTGCAGTGCCTGTTGGTTTTTAATTCCAAATGCACACTGCAATTCGTCGATACCTTATGAGATTCCGACGAGGCTATTGTATGACAATGCATTATAAAAGTGAACGTTAGAACACAAAAAATCATTTTTGATGTGAGAGCAGAAAATGCGAATAACCGACGGAGCTATTGTAAATAATGGGTATGGCTTTTAAAGGGAGTATTTATTAGGTTATATGAAAAGAATTTCGGTTCCGTATCTCAAGATACATCAAATTAGGCAAATTGATGTGGGAGATTGGTTTCTCCTATGCCGCAAATGCATGCCGTCATTGATTTTTCCGATGTGATTAACTCCTCGGCAATATTCCGATTTGCTCTAAACAGGACCTATGAAATTAGAACTAGTCAGAGTAAGGCGGCAAAATAGGATATGTCTCTCCGGGCTGGTTTTCTGCCGGTTCATCCCATAAACAATCACCCGGATACTG
>CAYWLQ010000095.1:0-5347 GCA_964458775.1 uncultured Myxococcales bacterium
TCAATCCCCTTTAAATCGGGGCTCTGATTTCTTCCTGCTGCAGGTGTGGCGGTACTCCTCGGGGGGCTGGCAGCGTCTCAATCCCCTTTAAATCGGGGCTCTGATTTCTTCTGTTGAGCCCCGGTACAAAGGGCGAGTATACATACTTCGTCTCAATCCCCTTTAAATCGGGGCTCTGATTTCTTCTGACAAACCTATATGATAAAATAACAAGCCAAATCATTGAGTCTCAATCCCCTTTAAATCGGGGCTCTGATTTCTTCCAAAAGGAACGATTAAGTTTGACGGCATTATAGGTCTCAATCCCCTTTAAATCGGGGCTCTGATTTCTTCTGCGGGGGTTTTATCTGTTTGTTTTTTCATTAAAAATTTGCCTTCTTTGGATCCTTTTCTATTTTTTGCCGGTGGGGTTATTATTACCCACTCCCCTTTGAAACCATATGTTTCTGATATAATTGTATTTTCTTTCAGGATCCTCCATCCTTTTTTGGTATATCTCCTTTTTGTTCTTATTATTCTGTTTTCAAAGAGTTTTTGGGCTGTTCGCCTCATTTTTTTCTTTTCTTTTCTTTCTCGGATCCTTTTTCTAAATCCGATTACCTGCTGATAAGCTTAATACTATTTGGGGGCTTTGTCTCCTTCAAGTCTAATATTAGAATTTTTCTGTTTTATTTGTTTTGTTCACAACCTATCCATACTGCCTTCCAGGCTTTTTTTCCTTTTTTCTTGTCTATGGTCTGCACAACTGCAATTTTTATTTGTTTTCCTTTTTCTATGTTTCCGGTCAACAGCTCTCTTCCTATGTAGATACTTCTTCCGTTTTGATCTTTTGCAAAGCCGTAGCGGTTTTCTTTTTCTATATTTATTACCACAGCCGGCACAGCGGTTTTTTCCATCCATTCCTTTTTTGCATTTAAATACTTGGGATACATTTGCTTAAGCACGGTTTTATAATCTTGGTCTTTTAACCTTCTAATTTCGCTTTCTATTTTTGATTGATACTCTCCTAAAAAGCGTCTCTGTTCTTTGCTTAAACCCCAGCCTCCTGCTTTTCTTGCTTCTTGGGCCAGATAGGTTTCTATTGCTGTTTCTTCTTTGTTGTTTTGCAATGCTGCTATTTCGGCTCTTTGATGATGCATTTTCCAGCTGATAGCGAACTCGTTTTGTCTTATGTACGACAGGGCTATCTTTAGCGCCAAATCTGCTTCATCGTTTCGGCCTTCTTCTTTAAGCATTACAGCCAATCTCTGCCACGGCCACGGCTGCTTGTTTGTTTCGCAGGCATTTTTCAATACTCTAATTGCCTGTTTTGTCCTTCCTTCTTGGATTAGCATATCAGCATAAGCTGCTGCCGGCGCCCATGCTTCGGGAAGTCTTTCCATTGCCTCTTTTGCGTATTGTTCTGCTTTTTCTAGTTTTCCCAACGCCGTTGCCGTTGTTATTTTTGATTCCGTAAACCATGGATCGTCCGGATATTTGTTTACGGCTTGTTCCATAAAATACTCTATCGCCTCAAAATCTTTACTATATGTAAACAGTTTTCTCACCAGATAATAATAGAGCTTTAAAGGCGGTTGATTATTACTATCCCCGTCGTCTCTCAAATGCTCAACCGCATTGTCGAATTGACTTTTTATAAAGTTTCTTAAAAGCTCAAAACCCATTTCTTGTTCTCTTGGCGATTTTTCTTTTAGATTTTTGGCGCAACTCGAAAGTATTGTTAAAAGACGCTCACATAACAAAGACGGGTCTTTTATGATGCAAACCATTTTCACGGCTTCTTTTATATACAATAAACATTCTTCGACGCTTGCTGCTCTTGCCGCTTCTTTTGCAGAATCATGACAAATCCATCCGTAGGTTGACGCTATCCACGGATCTTTTTCGAATTTTACTACAAGCTCTTTTGCTGTTACTACCAGCTTGGCTCTGTCCTGTCCGGCTTTTCTTTGACATCTTAGATATCCCGAGCTGCAAAAAGCGTTTGCTCCCATTTTTTTCCACTTTTCGGCAGCTTGTCTATATATATCCATAGATTCTTTCGGGTCAGACTTTTCCAGCTCCGCCGCCTTTTTTTCCATTTCTTTTAATTCATGTGCGATATTCATTTTTGCCTCCTGCTACTAAAAACGCAAAAATTAAAAAATTCTGACATGTGCTGTCAGATCTTTTTTGCAATCGGCGTTTTTTCTTTTGGGGGGACAAAAAAGGAGGAAACCCAATGACAAACCTATCATGTTTAAATGAAGAAACCCTTTATAAGATGCATCAAGCAGCCCTGGAGTTTGAAAAAGCCGGCGAGTTGGAACAGGCAGTTGCCGCTTATCTGCAGATATTGGAAATTGAGCCTAATAGACAAGAAACCAATAGATCATTGTTTGAGCTTTACAAAGACATGGGCGAAGAAACAAAAGCCCAAGAAATTGCTCACAAACTAATTGAATTGGGAGACGAAACGGCTCGGTCGTTTTTGGCAAAACCTATCGATACGGATAAAACAGATGACATCTCAAAAAACCTGCCTGCTGTTCCCTGTGATGCAGATTTATTTCTCTTTGCCGAACTCTTCAACGGACGCGAGGGTGTTCACTCCCGGCAATGGAAATCAAGGGACGGACGATGCGGATACAGTCCCGTCTATCAACAATTAACTCCGGGTATCGTGCATCAGCATCTTTTGGGGTCAACCACTATCGGTGTATATGTTGTAAAGAAAAACAACACCTGCGCTTTTGCCGCATTGGATATTGATGCTAAATTTACTGATAACTGCAACACCGAAGAGTTGTTAAAAAATGCTCTTAAGACAACGCTATCTCTTGCCTTAAATCTGGAACAATTTGGAGTCGAACCTCTTATTGAGGATAGCGGCGCTAAAGGTTATCACCTATGGATCTTTTTTGAGGAACCCTGGCCTGCATGGAAAGCGCGCAAGCTGTTTAGAGGGGTTGCTGCAAATGTGGACTGTCCCGATAATATCTCTGTGGAAGTATTTCCGGCTCAGGCGCAGGTCGAAAAAAACGGTTTAGGAAATCTCATAAAGCTGCCTCTCGGTCTTCATTTAAAAAGCGACCGATTCAGCAAATTGCTGGACCGCGACGGACGAATTCTCAGTGACCCTTACGGCAGATTGAGACGGCAAAAAAGAACATCCCTTGAAAATTTGGAACAAATGCTGACAACGGTCAGCGCAAATGAAAGTATGGACGAAGCGGAAATAAACTCAACAGGAATTATTTCTGTGCAAGACGAAGAGAACCGGACAGATATTGTGCGTCCTCAGTTAAACCCGCTCGACGAATATCGTCTTGATGAAGACGGTGAGCTGTTGTTCTTGATGTCAAAATGCAGACCTCTTAAGGATATTGTCGATACTGCTATGCGAGGACAGTTGTTAACCTCCAATGAGATTGCTGTAGTAACTTACACAGCCGGACATTTGCCGATGGGCAACAAAGCGGTTAACCATTTATTGAATCTTACCGGTCAAAATCAAAATCCGCTGAGGTCCAGACTGAGAGGGCATCCGACAGGGTGTTCCAAAATACGTTCAAGACTCGGTATTATGACGGGAGAAAAAGAATGTGACTGCGAGTTTGACGAGACCTTGGGAGAGTATGCCCATCCGCTGCTTCATCTGGCGCTTTTTAAGGCGCTCAAAAAAAACAAAGCAGAATCAATCGCTCACACAGAAGCCAATGTAGATGCAATTAGACAAGAGCTTAGTCAGTTGGAAAAGCTTTTGGAAAACGCACAAAACAGAGCAACAGAGTTAAAAGCGATATTGGCGCAATCAATAGCTGCAAACGATATGACAAGCGAAATTAAGGGACCGGCAAAGGTTGAGCCGCAAGCTGTTATGTTAAATGTCGTAGCAAAAGAGTAACAACGTGGCCTCGCTTTTTATCACAGAACAGGGAGCATCCGTGTTTAAAAAGGAAGGCAGGTTGTGTGTAAAAGTGGGAGATATAGAAAAACATTCCGTGCGCTTTTCTGAGCTTTCTCAGTGTGTGCTTTTGGGCAATGTAGGAATTTCAACCCCTGCCGTTCGCTCTCTGCTGAAAGAAGGAGTAGACGTTGTATTTCTTTCTCAAAGAGGAAGATTTTTGGGGAGGCTGTCATCGGGACTCTCAAAAAACGGTATTATTAGAATGCATCAATATAAGTTTTTAAGCGACGAAAAAGCAGCTTTGGAGCTTTCTAAACGATGTGTTAACGGTAAAATAGAAAACCAACGACGATTGCTCAAAAGATATCAGAAGAGACGACCGAGCCCTGACCTGGCAAAGGCGGCGGTACAATTGAGACATGCAATACAAGAAGTGCAATCGGCATCGACAGCCGACACTTTGAGAGGCATGGAAGGACATGCCGCATCTATATATTTTTCGTGTTGGAAAGATTTGCTGATTTCGGATGATATTGTTTTTACAAAACGCATAAGAAGACCGCCGCCGGATCCTGTCAATATTCTCTTAAGTTTCGGTTATACCGTACTCGGAAATCTAATTCATTCTATGGTCGATGCTTCGGGGTTAGACCCTTATCTGGGAGCTTTGCATACCCCGCGCTACGGACGGCCTTCTTTGGTATTGGACCTAATAGAAGAGTTTAGGCCGGTAGTTGTGGATGCTTCTGTTATAAGAGCGATAAACACCAAGATTGTAACCTTAGATGACTTTGAAGAAGTAAAAATAAAAAAAGAAGAAGAAATTGTTTATCCGAGAGAAGAATATGACCGAAACCAAGAACAAGAAGAACCCAAACCCGTTCAGGAAATCACGTTCAAGCGTTCCGGTATAAGAAAGTGGATAGCGCAGCTGGAACGCAGGTTGGATGAGTCTTCTTTTTTCGAGCCGAGAGGACAAACCATGACGCTAAGAGATATCATAAGAGCGCAGGTATATATACTGGCAGATCATATTGCCGAAAAGTCTAATTACAAACCGTATCTTTCGCCGGAGTAACCGAGGTGCTGTTTTGCATTTGTTACGATATTGCCGACAACAAAAGAAGGCGAAAAATAGAAAAGGCTCTAAAGCAATACGGAAAAAGAGTTCAAGAAAGCGTGTTTGAGGCCGATTTGGACGAGAAAAGATATCAACAAATGAAAGAAGAGATAAAATACCTGGCAAACCACGAAGAAGACAACCTGCGCTTCTACAGAATCTGCAAAGCCTGCAAAACCGCAACAGAAACCATGGGAGTGGGCAATCACGTAATAGAGGAACAAAAAATTACGGTAGTTTGAACCGTTGCGACCGGTCAACCAATCAGCCGCGCCCACGAGGGACGCGGTCAGGATGAACGACTGCGTCGTTAAGCCCGGGGGGCTTGGGACTGAGTG
>CAYWLQ010000095.1:5447-22588 GCA_964458775.1 uncultured Myxococcales bacterium
CCGCGCCCACGAGGGACGCGGTCAGGATGAACGACTGCGTCGTTAAGCCCGGGGGGCTTGGGAGTGAGTGATCCGAAAAACTTGCTGTTCCAATCATCCGCGCCCACAAGGGACGCGGTCAGGATGAACGACTGCGTCGTTAAGCCCGGGGGGCTTGGGACTGAGTGTGCTTTTTGGACTTTTTAGTTTTTTTATGCCGGAAAACATAAATGTAAAAAGCATTTTGAAAAAAAATAAAAAAAAGCATTGGCCACTGTCAGATATTGGTTCAATATTACGTTCTGACAATTAGGTAGTATTTTGAGAGGTAAGCATATGGGTGAAACACTGCGCAGCTATGCTGTCCCTATTGAGGATTTCAAAGAAATGTACAGTATTGTGCAAATTTGCGAACAAATTGAGACGCTGAAGTTACAAATAACGCTCAAAGCCGAAAAGGACCGCATAAAGTTGCCGGTTTATTTGGGATCAACGATTAGGGGAGCCTTGGCTTCGGCCCTAAAAAAGACCGTTTGTGCTCTAAAATTAAAAACCTGCGAAGAATGCATTTTAAAAGAGCGATGCGCCTATTCCTATTTGTTTGAAACCCCGCTGCCTTCAGACGCAAAGACATTGAGAAGCTACGACTCGATTCCGAGACCGATAGTAATAGAACCTAAAGAGTACACGGTTAAAGAAGAAGAACAAGACAGAGATGTCGTCTTTAATCTGATACTGATAGGAAAAGCTATAGAGTATCAGCCCTATCTAATAGCCGCAGCAGATCTAACAGCAAAAATGGGATTGGGAAAAGACAGATATCCGTTTTCTCTAAAAGAAGTGCTGTGCATATCAAAAGGCGAAACAAAATCTCTTTGGCCGACCAAGAAAGCGATAACACCGGCAAAGGGAGACTTTATGGTTTCGATACCGAAAGATCGAGACAAAACAAAACTGACCGTGAGGTTTGAAACACCGACAAGAATTTTAACCGAAGGTAAGGTAAGCTCCCCTATAGAATTTAAAACCCTAATAAAAGCCCTGCTGTCAAGAGTAACAGCAGCAGCAAACTTTCATTGCGGTTTGGAATTAAATATAGATGCAAAGGCAATACTGCAATATGCAGAAACAATAGAGATAATAGACCACAAACTAAAACCGACAGATCTAAAAAGGTGGAGCAACAGACAAAACCAAAAAATAGAAATGTGGGGCCTGACAGGAGAGATATCCTATCAAGGAGAAGCAATAGCACCGCTAATGCCGCTCTTGCGAATGGGTGAGATTATTCACGTAGGGAAGGGGACAGTGTTCGGAATGGGTCGGTTTGGGGTTGAGGAGTGAAATTATGACATCCGGAAAAGCCGGATAATGTAAGGAGGAAAAGGTGATTGTTACTAGATATCACAACACAGAAAAGCTTGATCTGACCGTAGAGTTTGTAACACCGGCTTTTTTAGGCGGGGCGGATCAGAATGCGGTTTTATGGCCAGTACCGTGCAAGACAATGCTTTGTCCGTGGTGGCGGATACAAGATCCTGAAAGGACAGAACCATGACATCACACCTTCTATTGATCAGCCTCGGGCCGGTGCAGGATTTTATTGCTTCGGCACGCCGTTGTCAGGATTTGTGGTTCGGCTCTTGGTTGCTTTCTGACTTGGCCAGAGCAACAGCTAACTCGTTACAATCCTCTTGTGCCGAAGAGGAAAGTCCGTTGATTTTCCCAGCGGATCTTGATGTAGAGAAAAAGCCTGCTGTAGCGAACAAGATTTTAGCTGTGATCAAACTTTCTAAAGAGTCTGCTGAGATTGCAAACAGAGCTCGTTTGGCCATGATGGCGCGACTTAAGGAGATCTCTGATTGGGCGTTTCTCAGCATGACTAAGGAGTACTTCAACCGAGAGCTGGCCGAAGCCCAGCTAAAAGACCTGATTGAATTCCAGTGGGTGTCCGTGCCGTTTGCTGACAACTATGAAGCTGCACGAGACAAGGCAGAAAGATTAATGGCTGCGCGAAAAAACACTCGGAATTGGACAGCTGTTCCATGGCATAAGCTTGCAGGAAAAGGTGTACCGAAATCTTCCTTAGATGGATTAAGGGAGTCTGTTATTGATGAGAAAGCTTATGATGTCTACAGAAAAACACCTGAAAAATTACGCCGAGAGTATCAGGTAAAAAAGGGCGAACGTCTTTGTGGCGTCGGTTTGCTGAAACGCCTTGGCGCTGAACCGCCTACGGATTCAGACAACAGTAAGATATTCATGAAAAAGCCTGCTTTCCACAGTACATCTCATGTGGCAAGTCAGCCGATTCTATCTAGGATGAAACTGCAAGGTACAGGCGTGAGCGAATATCAAAACTATTTGAATGAGCTGAAATCAGCCGGTGTTGATTTGGAGCGTTTCCGTATCTCCTCAGGAGATCATGAAAGGGCAGAGATTACAAATCCGTTGGACAACGACTCTGCGCTCATTGATGTGCCGCGTACATATTGTCAGTCTCAAACTCAAAAAAGAGGATACGACGGCTATCTGCTGTTCGAAAGTCGAATTCCAGAATTGATTTCAGACTACTGTAAGTCTTCGGATGAGAACGACGAGACAAAAGTAAGAAAGCTGACCGAAGCACAGAGAACTTTTCGTCGGAAAATCGGTCTTAAAGATAACCATACAGCGTACTATGCCTACGTGCTTGCGGACGGAGATTCCATGGGAAAAGCAATAGATGTGCTGGCAAAGCAAGATAACGGCATCCGGAGACATCGAGATTTAGGGAAAGCGCTCGATGAGTTTTCGGGAAGTTGCCTTGAACTCGTGGAAAAATCAGGCGGAAGTCTGATTTATGCAGGCGGCGATGATGTGCTTGCGTTGTGTCCGCTGCATACAGTGTTGCACCTTGCACGCTCGTTGCGGGACAGATTCAATGAATGCATGGCCAAGGCTATTCCAGATGAAACATCAGTAAAACAAATCGATAAAAGCTTTATATTGCCGACTCTTTCGGTCGGCCTCGGAATATCTCATCATATGGAACCTATGGATCGTGCCAGAGCGCTTGCCAAACAAGCAGAACGAGCAGCCAAAGATTCGGGGCGCAACGCGCTGGCGATTGTAGTGGAAAAAAGATCGGGCGGAAAGATTGAAGTATCGAGAAAGTGGTCAGACGATGATTCTGCATTGGATAAGTGGCTCATCAAGTTATGCAAATGGCTTCACAATAAGTATTTGCCCCATGGATTCGCATTCGATCTTGAACAAATGCTGGCACCTTTCGATATAAAGGGAGCGGATTCAGTCGATCATCAGGATTTTTCGCAGATTGTTCAGTCCCTGGCGAGAGGAATTCTAGCTCGAAAGCAAGCATCCGAAGAGGTTTGCGATGAGATTGGAAGTTATCTCAGCAAAAGAGATCCGGATGGCAGCTTCTGCAAAAAGGCGATTGCGCGTTTGTCGGAAGAGATTCAAGTTGCACGTTTGTTTTTGGGAGCTTTCGAAGACGCATTTATCCTCAAGACAGAAAAGGAGCTACCGCAATGAAGACTTATTTTTATGAACCGCGTGACCCCCTCGCGTTGCGTGATGGCCGCATGGCCGCTGAAGGATCTCCGATGCGGACCTTGCAATTTCCTTGGCCGTCGAGCATAACCGGCATGGTTCGAACCAGACTCGGACAGGACAGTGATGGACGTTTTTCCTTAAACAAAGATGAAGCTAAGAAATTGATGAGCGTTCCGGTTCTAGGCCCGTGGCTTGTGGAAATCAGCCGTGACGACAAAATGGTACAGATCTATCTTCCCACACCTGTAGACTCTCTTTGGCATTGCCTTGACACAGGGCAACCATCCAATCTGAACCGCTATCAGTTGACACCGATGACCGTTGAGGAAGGATGTTTGACTGATCTACCTAAAGGATTGGAATTGGTGATGCCCGCTGTCGATCTTCCTGCCGGAAAGGCTGCGTCCGGACCTGCTTTTATTTCGTGGTCTGCCTATTCCTACTGGCTTATGAAACCTGAGAAGTGTGCTAAATGGAATTCCGAGCATGGATTGGAGTCATTGCCTGTAGATACCAGAACACATGTTAACATTGATGAGAACACAGGTGCCGCAAAAGAAGGAAACCTGTTTTCCACTGAAGGTCTTACGTTTGTTTTACACGATGAGCGCGGATCGCGTCGCTTTGCACTTGTATTCGCATGCGATGATACGCGATTGGAATCCAAGCTAGGCACCGCACATCTAGGCGGTGAGCGTCGCCTCGGATACCTTAAAAAAGGTGATGACACAATGGTGCCGAAATGTGTTTCCATTCCCTCTGATGCGCGACGATTACGTATGGTTCTAATCACGCCGGGGGTGTTCAACAAGGGATTCATTCCGAGTGATGAAATGTTAGGAGGAGAAGGCCGAATGATTGCCGCTGCTGTCGGGCGACCGCAGGGAATTTCCGGGTGGGACTACGCGGAGAATAGGCCCAAGGAAAGTAAACGAATGGCACCCGCAGGCAGCGTGTACTGGGTTGAATTGAATGCAGGCGTTGATGCTCAAAAATTTGCTCAAAAATGGTGGATGCAGAGCCTTTGCGATGACGAACAGTCTCGAAGAGACGGATTCGGAATATGCCTTGTGGGGGTGAACTGATGGCACGATGGAAGAATACAACTCCGGCACCGACTGCCGGAGACTTGAAAGACAAAGTTGAACTTAAATGGACAATCGGCTTCCTGACTCCAATGTTCGGAGGTGGGGTGACAACAGATCAAAAATACCGGCACCGTAAAAGGCCTGACCCTATTACTCCAATACGAGTGTCATCAATTAAGGGCCAGCTGAGATTCTGGTGGAGAGCTGCCATCGGTTCTAAGCTATCAAGCATAAAAGAAATGCGCGAACGGGAAACAGCGTTGTTCGGCAACGCAGGGAATCGCGCCAAAGTGGAAATATCAATACGGGATAATCAGCCCGTGATTGAACCTATTGATGCACCTGCCGCGTTGGACTATGGAATCTTTCCGCTAAGACCTGATCAAGGAGTCCATGATGCTAACGGACGGCTAACTAAAGTTAAAGGAACCTTCCAGCTTTGGGTAACAGTGACCTCAGACACCGAAGAAGAGATAAAACGCACAGTGGAAACCTGGCTCGCATTCGGTGGACTCGGCGGCAGGACGAGGCGAGGATTTGGTGCGCTTAGCGGCGGAGAATGGGATATTGAAAGAATATTAAAAGTAGGAGACGGCCCAACTCTCCCCGGTGTTCCCAGTTTGACCGGGGCTCTCTTTAAAAAGGTCAGCTTTGAGAGTAGTGATGACGCCCACAAATATTTATTGGGAAAACTCAAGTCGTTTCGGCAAGGGGTAGGTATCGGTCGCAATCAGGGAAAGCAAAATAGACCAGGAAGGAGTCGCTGGCCTGAACCGGATATGATTCGTCGAATTATGCAACATCATGCAACAAATCATTCTCCTTCTCACATAGTTCAGGCTTTTCCAAGGGGGCAATTTGGAATGCCGATTATCTTTCACTTTCAGCCCAACCAAGGAGATCCGGCAGATACGACTTTGATTCCCGAAGGATTTGAAAGAATGGCATCACCTCTTATTCTCAGACCGTGGAAACACCCAACAACCAAGGAGGTGTTTGCGTTTGCGTTCGTATTGTCGGATCCCGGTAGAAAGCAGCAAGTCGGAACATTAACGGAAAAAAACAACAAAGAAAAACATCGAGTTCGACTGTTTCTGGAAAAAAGTGAGGCCGATTGGCAAGGTTCACCATTGTCCGGTGAACAGGACCCTCTAAAAGCATTTCTGGAATTTTTAAAAAAGGAAGGTAACCAATGAATACAAAAATATTATTAGTCCATGCACTGTCCCCCCTACATGCCGGTACCGGCCAATCTGTCGGAGCTGTGGATCTTCCGACTGCCCGTGACAGAGCTACCGGGTTTCCCTATCTTCCCGGAAGCGGCTTGAAAGGGAGCTTGAGGGGTAAATCGGTTGAATTAAAACGCGCTGATACTGAGAAAGTTTTCGGACCCGACACCAATCACGCATCGGATTATGCAGGATCCTTGGCAGTCGGCGATGCAAAGCTGCTATTGCTTCCGGTACGATCAGTGTCAGGAACATTTGCTTGGGCAACCAGCCCATGGCTTCTCGCTTGTTTTTCCAGGGATGCAAAGGAAGCAGGATTGACAGGCATTCCTGCGCTTCCGTCAGTCAATAATGTGAAACACTGCGCTATCACAAGCAATTCAGCATTGAAAACCGCAATCAATGGAAACGTACAAAAGGTAGTTTTTGAGGACCTTGATTTAGAACCACAGGGGAATTTAAATCAGGTCGCGGAATCATGGGCTTCGTATTTGAGCGGCAAGTTGTATGAAAACGATCAGGATTGGAAGTCGCTATTCTCGAAAAAATTTTGTATCATCCACGATAATGTAATGTCGTTTCTGGCCAAGCACGCCACGGATATCGTCACACGAGTACACATAAATGCCTATACAGGTACCGCTGAAGAAGGGCAGCTATGGACCGAGGAGAGCCTTCCCTCTGAGACTGTTCTATCGAGTCTGTTGTATGTTCAATCAGTGAAAGGGACAAATTCAAAGGACGTGTTTGATGCAGTAAGAGTCCTTACGGAGGGTTCCATTCAACTCGGAGGCAAGGCCACCGTAGGTCGAGGAAGATGCCGGTTGGTACTTACCGGAGGTGCGTCATGACAAGGCAGCAACAGTGGGCAACTCGCGCTCACGAAAAAGTAATTGAACTTGCACATAACCAAGATAGAGCAAAACTGAAGACTCTTGGGATGAAGATGCCGGGGCTAATCCAACAGAGCGGACTGATACAAGCGCTGGTATTTGTTCAGACGCGAAGAAGTGGTGAACGGTTGTTTGGCGAGTTCTTTGTCGATGCGGTCGCTTCTGTGTACGGGTCTGAAAGCGGACGGCAATTAATCGATGTCACTCAGAAAGCACTGCTTCCAGAATACCTCGCTATGTCGCGAGATATTATCGAAGTCAGTACTTGGATTCGGCGATTTGTGCAAATTGAAATGAAGGACATTAAGGAGGAATAACATGAATTGTCGAAGATCCGACCTGTCGAAAATCGATTGTTTAGCGCATACTCATGCCGGTCTCTGGATAGACAAATTTCTTCGTAAACAGGACAATGACGGAAGCAAAAGCGATCATTTCAAAGAAGTACAGGATAAGATTACACTTCCAGAGGGATACCGAGAAGCCTTTAATCGTCGAATGGAAATGCTGACATTTTCAGCAAATGATGACGGTAGAGTCTGCAAAGCCGTTCCGGCCGAAACGCTCGGAAGAATGGCGGTTGGTTTGGGTCAGAAAGGTGTTGTTGAAGCGGGGATGACTCTCGAACGAACGTGGGGAGTTCCAGTCATACCCGGTTCCTCTCTAAAAGGCATCGCCGCTGTGGCGGCAAGAAGCAGTGTGGATGTCGCCTGGCATAAGAATGGTGAGAGTTATAAGGCATTGTTCGGCGACAACGATGAAAAAGGTGCAGTCTGTTTTCACGACGCGTGGTGGAAACCGGAAGGGACAGCTAAGCCGCTTCATCTCGACATCATGACCGTACATCATCCGGACTACTATCAAAGAACTGATGATACACCTCCGTCGGACATGGACAGCCCGATTCCGATTCCATTCCTTTCTGTTACGGGAAAATTCGAAATAATGCTGGAAGGCCCCGAAGCCTGGGTTGACGCAGCTTTTCAACTTCTGAAACGCGGTCTCAAACAACATGGTATCGGCGCGAAAACTGCCGGCGGATATGGGCGTATGCATCTAGATTATCAATCCATTGCAGAAATCGTTGCTGATGTCGAGTCTAAAAACTTGAACATTATAAAAGAGTTACTGGGGTCAGTTGAACAGTTGAAACGTGGAACCGCTGCGAATGATGTTCCCAATATTATGAGCAAAGCGTCCCCTCAGTTTAAGAAGGAATTAGCATTAGCTATTATCCGGAAACTTTCCCGAAAATGGTTAAAAGACAGAAAGGACAAACCCTGGGTAAAAGAAGTCATGGATGCTGCTGAAGCGGAATGACCTGGCAATAAAACCATAATTGTTGGAATATCATGACCGTCATAACAAAGGGTCTAAAATGGCAACCATATTTTTAAGCTTTCTCGGTGCTAGTGACTACCAGCCTGTTAACTACCAATTGGATAGATGTCGCACAAAAAAGATGCGCAAATATGTTCAAACCGCTTCGATTGAAATCTTAGAACAACATATTGATAAGGTCTTGTTGCTTTGTACAAATGGTGCAAGACAAAAACATGAAAGAGATATCAAAGACGAGATTGCTAAAGAGTCTAAAGCAGAGGTAGAAATAATTTCTATTCCAGACGGGCGTTCCGAAAAAGAACTTTGGACCATTTTTAATAACATCGGTGAGGCATTGTCATCTCAGAATACAACTGATGAGACAACTTCGCTAATTGTTGATGTTACTCACGGTTTTAGATCTCTTCCTACTGTGGGAATCTTGGCTTTGAGTTTTTACCGTCACTTATACAAGGTTAAAATAGAACGGGTACTCTATGGAGCTTTTGAGGCGCTTGTGGACAAAAACGGAGACAAGCCTTCTATACTTGGTACTAATATTACAAAATATCTAAACGAGCTTTCTGGACAGGAGAGGGAACAATACACTGCTCCTATCTTGGATTTGACATCAATGTTGGAGTTGTCATCATGGGCCGAAGCAGCCACGGAATGGGATCGGACAGGGCGGTCGGCTAGATTGCTGGAATTGTCAAAACCTTATATTTCAATCATTCAAAGGGAGTTAAAAAATAATACACCTCGTGAATTGTCAGCGCTTCCTGAAAAGCTCAAGTTGTTGGATGATTCATTGTCACTGTTGCGACACGACAAAATTGCTGAAAGCGCAAGAGATTTTATTATAATTGCAAACAATGCCAAAGAACACATACGAAACATTGATCGTTTATCACCACTCGATGCCGCCTTAGATAACCTCATAGAAAACGTCGAGCCTTTATCTGTTGGCAGCGATAAAAATTTAAAAATACTAAGCCATGAGTATTTGTTCAATCAAGTATCAATTGCCAAATGGCATGCAGAACACGGTCGAGTTGTTGAAAGCGTTTCTATGGTTCGAGAAATAATGACCTCTTGCACTGCTTCTATAGTACATCATCTCAATTTGTCCTTTGGTGACGAACCTGTTACAAGTGAAAATTATAGAAGATCAGCTGAATTTGTACTGCAAGACTTATGCGAAGATAATCCGACGAAGAAAAGACTATTGATTTTAAAACACTCTGAGCAACTTGTTTATGTTTGCGAACAGTGGCTTGCAGAAAACATTGATTTTAAAAACAAATATAAATCTGCTGTTAGTAGGATTACGGAAGTTAGAAACAGGTTAGACCATTGTTGGCATGGCAAAGAGGCAGAGAATTTTAATCGCAGTTCAATGAATGATGTTATACAAAAACTAAACAAGGCTATTGTAGATTTAACGGATATTGTCGATTTTATATCAAAGAGCGATTTTTCAGTTAAAGACCGTCAAAATCAGGATACAAAATCGGATTACATATTTATAAATCTTTCTAATCATCTAATTGATTCTTGGTCAAATAAGCAACGACAGGAGGCACAAAACCTAAACCTAGGACAACCGACCGATCTACCTGGAGGCATGCCTATAGTTTCTCCTGACATATCTCCTGAAGAAGTCTCAATAATGGCAAAAGAAATTTTTGACCGTGTTTTAACTTTGAATGTTAAAGGAGCTTTTGTCGCCGGTGAACCCACTCTTTCTTATGCGCTCGTTTCTTTGTTGACATCAAAAGGCATTAGGTGTTTTGCCGCAACAACTGCAAGGGAAACTGTTGAAACCTCTAACCCGGACGGGTCGGTCAATCGTTCTGCGGTTTTTAAGTTTGTAAAGTGGAGAGAGTATATTAAATGATATATATGTAAAAAGAGAAATAAGCCCTCCCCTTGCGGGGGAGGGTTTGGGAGGGGGCTGTTTTCCCCTTGCGGGGGAGGGTTTGGGAGGGGGCCAAAGAAATCAGATGTCGAACACGAATCATATTTCAAAACCTTTAAAAAATCGCTGTGTCAGAACTCATCGTACATCCGGCAAAGAGACCATGTTGTTCTCTCGTTTTCTTAGAAAAAACATGACTTACTGCGAAAAGCTTCTATGGGAGCGCCTTCGAAACAAAAGCATCTTGGGAGTTAAATTTCGTAGGCAACATCCTATCGGACCTTATATTGCTGATTTCTTTTGCCGCGAAGCCTCTCTTGTTATTGAAGTTGACGGCGACATACATCTTAACGCAGAACAAAAGCGCAAGGACGATATTCGAGATCTTGCTTTGACAGATTACGGATTGACTGTGCTGCGTTTTTGCAATAAAGATATTGTAGACAATATAGATAATGTGATCGCAACTATTGAGGGTTTGATAGTTGATTGTCTAGGTATTGCATCTCCATCTGACTCGAATTGATATTTCAGAAAACAAATCTTTGTTTATTTGCTAAAACTATCCTTATTTGCTTATAAAGCTGATCAATTTGTTCCTGTGATTTGTGTTACCTTTTTTGCAGCAATTATTTTGGTTGCAATGCAGGTTCCGCCAATCAGCGCTGCTCCGATTCCCACTGCTATAATAACAGCAGGCCCTCCGGCTGCTGCTAGTGCAGCTTTGCCGGCGATTGTTAAAACAAGAGTTGCAGGTATTGGGGTAATAGCGGTTGTCATTGAAGTATTCTCCTTATCTTGCATGCTGAATTTCTTAACGCAGCATTACTGTTCCTTATGTGCTTAAACGACGGATAATCATTGTTTCTGACAGACTTATTCAAAAAATTGGTCTTTTTTTTGGCAGTGCGCAATCAAAAGGTAAGGAATACTAAAGAGCAGCGAACAACCTATGCTATTTATATCTTAGGAAGGTATGTCAGGACTGCAGACAGATTACGTCTGTCTTAGCAGGTTTATAGGTCGGCCAGGTATTTGATTTCTCTTATTTCTTCTTTTTTGCCGTATGTTTGCGGTACGTCGTTATCAAGATAGACAATCTTTGAATTTGTTCTTTTTGCTGCAGCAATAAGAATAGCCGTAGCAGTTTTTGTTCCTCCGGTTATTTCAACTGCTGCAGAATTATTTTCTCGGTCTCTGAGCAGCCATGTTTCAATTTCATTTAAACATGCTGTTTCCTTGTATTCCTTAGCAGACCAAACAGGTTGGTGTTCGTTTATTATTCCATCCCAGTATTTTTTTATATTATCTACAAGTTTCTTGCTTTCTTCGCTGACTACCAAGCATACTTCTCCGGGCCTTAGAGTTTTTAGAATCAACACCGCAAGCGCCCAGTTCCTGCTGACAAACATAGCGAGTTTTTGAATACTTAACAGCTCTTTCGGCATTTTTTGCCTAATCTTGATAGCTAGGTCATCAGAGATTTCTTTCGCTTGATACTCGTTTGATTGTTTAGAATTCATACGGCCGCGGTTTAGATAGGCTACTCTCGATTCAAAACTGTCACCGTCCTCTCGATGAGGCGGTTTGTCCAATATTTCAAGATGCTCCTTAAGAGACTCCCTAACATTTAGTACTCCGGCCGCATAATATTTTATTTCAACATGATTATTCTTGAGGGTTTCTTGCGCTTCTAATACTTCGCGTTGGTTTGATGACGGTACGAATAATTTTGAATTAGGAATTTCCAAATCGATTACTGCTTGAAGCTTTTGCTCTATGCCTTCTACTGCGATTACGCCTCCTGTCGAACTCCATGCCCCGGTTGCAAACACATTCGGCATAACACAACCGCCTTCGTCTGCAACAATTAGCGAAGCCGAAAGAGGAGCCCAGGCTGACTCTGCGGTAAAGTTAAGTTCCGATAAGTCTAAGTCTTCGATGCATTCTGATAGTGACAATCCCCAACCGTCAATTTTTGTAGTCGTTCGAACCTTTTCGGCAATTTCAACAAAGCCTTTCGGCAGATACTTTGAATCCGATAGTCCCATTTTCCATTGTAACGGAAATACAAAGGCCGGTGCTACAACTGCCATATCTATATATTGAACGATGGTTTCCGTTTTATAAACCAAAAGTACCCAAGCGGAGCCTTTTGCGTCAGGAGGTTTGGGTTTTGGCAGTTTGACATATTCTCTTGCGGTTTGTGTCATCATCCATGGAGCCAAGGACCCGAATATTTCAGAAAAAGCTTCCGCTGTGCGATAAAAGTCTAAGTCTTTACGAAGCAAATGGTCATGAATGCTTTTTTCGGTAATACGATACATAGCCAATCCTAATCATGTAGCATTATTATTACAGTGTTGTCCGGCAAAATAACTGCCAATTCCGGACCGTTCTCGTTTTGCATTTTTGCAATAGATTCTAAATCAAATAAAGCTCTGTGCGGGTCGTCTTTCGGTAAAAGTTCGGCAACAATCCCCCTTAGCCATATTTTAGTATCGGATGGAATAACAGTATCGTTTTGAGCTACTCGAACAGAAACGGTTTTGTCTCTGGGTACATAGGAAACAACCGCACTCCAATTTTCGTCCATTGATCGATAGTGTAATGGATTCTTAATTTTTGGTACAACGGTAGCGGCAGCCATAATACCCAAACCAATGGGAAACACACTAGGACTAGGCAATAGATCAGAGAGTAGACTGTAAGCCGGTAACGGTTTCCTGTCTTGGATTTCGGTGCGAATCTTGTCCCATACGTTTTGTACCAAAACAGAAAGCTTGTTGGGTACAGATTGACTGTCAGCCTCAACATAAGTTTTGATCGCTTCTGACAACAACTCATCTGGAACATCTCGATCTAAATCCATGCGAGCAGCCCACCAAGTACCTGGTTCAGGTTCTGCAAACTCAAGAATGCTGTAATAACGCTCTTCTCCAACCGCCAGAACGGCATCCTTTACTTCAGCTAGGCAAATGTCCAATTTGTTTAAGAGAGTATGCAGCTTTGGATCTAAATATCTATAAAATATTGCATCAAGGCTTGCTCTTACCTGCAGTGCGCGTTCTACAAATATGAGCTCATCCTGCTCGACAATCTCTTCGTTATTAAATTTTTTTGCTATTTCTACTAGACAACCGAACCACCCTTTTGGATTTTCCAGCAGACCAATTGCCGCATTTGCAGCAAGTATTGCTTTGTCTGCAGGATAATCCGGATCAGTTTCTATTTCTGTAAGTTTAGATACAGCTTCTGAGGTATCGGAAAAAAGGTCGCTTTCGATTTTTTGAAATTTAAAAATACAATCACCAATAATTGCGTCGTTAACAATGTATTCGATAAATCCAAGCTCGGACCAGTTTTTTGTAATGCTATCAATGCCGGGGAAATTTAAAGAAAGCCCATTTTCGGCTATATATACTTCGAAATTAGCATCGCGTCCAACATGCGGAATAGGTATAGAAACAGACGGTTGAGTACGCAGGTTTGCGGGCACGGTTAAAATACTTATTTTTTCATTGTGATCGAGTAAAGTATCTTTATAGAGCTTTCGCAACGGTGCAATATCTACGATGCGTTTTTTAAGCTCTTCAGCATCAAAAGCTGATAGCTCTTTTCTAATCCATGATTCAACTATGATGTCATATATTTTAGGAGTTATTTCTGTTCTGTCTGCAGCAAAGAAATTTTCTATCTTATTCCAAGGTACAAAAGAGCCCAACCCTTTATTACGTTTTTCATCTGCAAGAGCACCGAATCTCCACAGTTCATCTTTGTTTTCTATTGCCGTAACCCTAACTGCAAGAAGTTGTTTCAACGAGGCAGAAAGCTTTGTTGCCCAAGTATACTGGTGAAGGATTGAGGCAGCGAATTCCGTAAGGGCTAAGGTTTCAATCGCGTTTAGCCATCGGCTTACATTGTCATAGTCATTTTCGTCAGGCACGGTTTCAGAACAATACAGTTTTGCATCTTCAATAGCAGCTAATACAATTGTATTGTCTACTCCTTCAAAGGAAATCATTTCTGTATCGCCATGCTGTAGAGATACAAGGGCATATTCAGCAAGTGCTGATACAAGTTCCATTCCGGAATATATATTTAATATCATTTTATCATTTATATTTGTCATTGTCTTAGCAATTTCGGCAAAGAGCCGCCCTGTAAATAACGACATTTTCTTTTGTTATCTGACATCGACATAATAATAATGTCGAAATTATTGATGTTATCATCATTTTTAACACTATTAACATGGTTCTGCCGCAACAAGCGGAGCAAGCCTCAGCTCATACCAACTCCACTCGTCCATTGTAGAAAAGGCCGGTTTTTGTTTTACTTCGCTCCATAAAACACTATGCATAGGACGAATTGAAATAGTATTTCCTGCTCTTGTATCTTTCAAAGCCAAAAAAGGTATTTCTATTGAGCATCCCCTGTAATCGCAAACGGTTGCAAGTCCCGTTTTTCCGGCTGCAATAGCTGAATGCACATTTGCTTTGCCGGATTCATTTTTTAACGCAAGCTGCCAACCAATGCCTGGATAATCATAAGGGTTATTTATAATAACAGGAACGCACATAACCTCAATTTGATCCGCAGGCAAAGTAATAGGATTAGGAAGATCAAATTTGGCACTCTTAATGGTATGGTTATTGTAATTGCGCCAATACCACCATGCCTGAAAGCCAGTATTTTGTGACATGTCGCAATAGTCAGATCTACTGCTGTTTCCCTTTGTCAATTGTACTGTATAGTATTTGATAATAGTAGGTATTATTTTTAAAACTCTAAAATCATTAATGCTTAAAGATGACGTGTCAGCGGGAAGACATTGTCCTTCTAACATCTTAACAGCGCAGTAAGGCAGATGCGTGCGCATAGAGGCATAATTAATTTGATTGTCGGCTTCGAAACAAACACGAATAGCTCCTGGGCCCAACGGTGAGGGCGAAATCTTTTTTACAACACTATGTATGGGTATAGTTGGACCATTTACTGAAACTTCAAGGCCTTCGTTACCGGTACATTCGCCCAAACGGAATGATGATGATTTCGCAGAAGCACTCAACATCCTACTCAGGCGCTCCACTCCCCGAGCCGAAGGTTTGCTGCCTAACGGACATGTTATTGAAATTTGCGTAAGCAATGAAGGATTTCTTTCAACCGAAACAGCTATGTTGGAAAGATTGCCGCTCAATTGCACAGGCTGAACCGCTGCCCACGAGGCTAAACTGTCATTATCTATAAAAATAGTAGGTCCGGGCAACTGTGGGATTATAGCTTTGCATTCTATTGGAGAATCCGGAGGCGTTCGTCGGAGATCTTTGTTGTTTTTCGAACTGAAATGCCAGCAAAAAACATTCTGAAATTGTTTCTTTTTGTTTTGTGCAAATCGAACTCCAATATTTTTTTCAAGCTGCTGACGTAATCCGGAGTCATTGCTGAGCAATACAACATGAGAAAACGGTCCGCATCCGCAATTATCAGGTGAAACCTTGCTTGCTATGATCAAGGCGCGATCTGCTGCTTCAGGTACCGACAGAACCAACACTATTTCGATTGTGTGTTTAATACTTGGAATGTCTAATGCGGACAAACAGTCTTTGGACATAGACAAGAAAAAATCGTGTGAATGAAAGTCGGAAAGACAGGCAGTATCTGTGCCGAGTGCAAATATCAACCTTGCACTATCAATGGTACAAAGACAGTTTTTTTTCAACTGTTCCGGAGCAGGAGGAAGCCACGACCATTTAGGTTTATTGTGATAACGTAGGTTTTCCAAATCAATCAATATCAAACAGGAGGTCATTGATCATTCTCCTGAGTTTCAATAGCTCTTTTCAGTTGCACTCTGGCACGTGTCAATCTCTGATCTATTGCATTGCGGGCTTCTGATATTGTTCTCCTATTTCCAGCCCGTAAGCCTTTTTGTACAACCGGTTGTTTTATTAAGTCTTCTTCTGAAAGTTCTTCGATGCTTCTGTTCTTGAAATATATTTCTATTAATAATTCTCGATCAGCATCGCTAATTTTTTCTAAGCAACGCTCAATTTGATGTCGTAAATTGGCAATATACTCTGAGGTGCGCTGACCCCATTCCCATTCAATAAATTGAAAACGGTCTAGTTGTTTTAAGGCCGGACTATATTTATTATCAGAATCACAATCGGTCTTATCAATTGATTCATGATAGTTTGCTTTGCTACGTCTATTTTTTCTATGTTCGTCATTAAATTTTTGTATTGCTGCCATTCTTATTACAGCATTTGGATTGGGATGGTTGTTATCAATCAAATAGTTTACAAGTGAAACAACTTTATCCTGAGCAAGATCTTCAGCAAGGTGTTCATTGCATTTGTAATAAGATGTCAAATAATGAATAAAACGGTTTCGTACTGCGAGATATAAGTTGTTTCGTTGTTTAACAGACTCTCGTCCTTCAGTCGTACAAGAAAGTATTTCTCGAATAAGGGACTCAATTGTGTCGCTCATAGGAACCAAGATAGCATATGATTACAAGATGAAAAAGGGATAGTTTTCGGCGAATTTCATCGGTTCAAACTTCAACAACCTCAACGGTCTTTTTTGCAAATATCGTGTACATTACCGGCACCACTATTAGTGGTGAGTAGTGTCGCGGTAACTAGACCTCCTATTACCGCGGTTGCCATTCCTGATCAAGCCTGCACCCGGATCAAGCCCGTCAAGCCCGGTCAAGCCCGCACCCGGGTCAAGCCCGCACCGGGTCAAGCCCGCACCCGGGTCAAGCCCGCACCCGGGTTGATTTTTTCCGAGCAACTTACCGGAATCATTGGACAGCAAATCACTTTTTAAAAAAAGTCATAAAAGTTGGAAAAATTTTAGACCTTTTTTCGATATAGGAGGTATGACATTGCCAAGAAGAATTATTCCTAATTCAACGTACCTCGTCACCAGACGGTGTACTCAACGATTATTTCTGCTGAAACCGTCAACCAGAACCTCAACTGCATTTGTATACTGTCTGGCCGTGGCAGCACAAAAGACAGGGGTGCTCATTCATGCTGTTGCGGTGCTTTCCAATCATTATCATTTGGTTTGTACTGATCCGGAGGGACGATTGCCTGAGTTTATGTGTCACCTGAACAAGTTGGTTGCCAAGTGCATG
>CAYWLQ010000096.1:0-7393 GCA_964458775.1 uncultured Myxococcales bacterium
CACTCCCATTGCGATATCGCTTACCCCATCGCCGAAACGAGCTATCAACATCAGCAAACCGACAGCAGCAGGTTGAAGGCCGAAAACATCCGTATAGAAAATAAATAGAAAGGTTGACACCCCTCTCCATGCTATGTTTGCAGCACCGTCTCCCAGCGCATAACCGATCTTTTCCTTGATAGATAATTTGTTTGACATATTGATATTTTCTGATTGCAAAACTCAATAATTCCTTTCAATAGGCCGCTTTACCAAACTCAGGTAAAGCTTTAGTACTCCAACCTCTCTACTTGCCGCCAATTTAAAACTCTTAAAAATCTCCATGACTTGATAGCATAAAAGCAAATTCTTAAATAGCTCTTTCCAACTTATTCAATAAAAATTCTAGCAAATAATAGCTATTTTGCATCCTCATCAAGACATCCATCCTTATACCTTTTATGTACAAATACAGTCAGTTACAAAACGTTCTATTACGGCACGGTTCTGAACTCGTCAGAATGAGTTCCGAGTTCAATCACAGTCATGCACTAGCATAACGCCTCTAGATTTTATTTCTGCAATTTGTTCGATGACTATGGAATTTAGGCAATCTAACTTGTTGTTGTCTATTCTCACGATGTTGTTTTCTGTAAGATCCAAGTTGTCTGCAATAGGAGCGATGTCAGTAATCATATTGTTTGTGAGATAGAGTTTATCCAGCTTTTTCATATCTTTTATGAGATTGATATTACCAAGCTTGTTTTTTGAGAGGTTTAGATCTATTAGTTCCCGAAAATTGGCAAGCCATGATATGTCACTAATATTCGTATCTTCAAGTCTCAGCACCCTAAGCTCTATTAGATTTTTAACATAGCTGACATCTTTAATCGGATTAAAAGAAAGGGTAAGAACTGTAAGTTTATTTAAATTTGCAATCGGCGAAATATCACTGATTCGGTTGGTTGAAAGAGTTAGATGCACAAGGTCAACAAGAGCTGAAATCGGCGAAATATCCTCAATTTTGTTATCGTAAAGATACAGGTGTGTCAGCTGTGTCATAGACGAAAGAGGAGAAAGCTCCTTCACGCTATTAAAAGTTAAATCCAAAAAAGTCAGTTTGGACATTGCAGCAACATCAGACAAATCAACAACCATATTATCAGACAGGTCTAATATTTCTAAGTTGTTCATGTGCGATAGGGCTGATAGATTTTCAATTCTGTTCATTCCCAGATCAAGTCTTTGAAGCAATGTTAATTCGTTCAGCGGTGAAATATCTTGTATATTATTTTTCTTTAAATTAAGAAACTTTAGTCCGGTAAGGCACTGAATTCCGTTAATACTCCCAATATCCATATTTTCCGCATTAAGCATAACCAGTGATTGTAAGTCCTCAGGCATTAGGTCACCCAAAACAATACCAGTCTGTGACCTAACCGCTGCATCCAATTTGTCATCTGGAAACACTATTGGGCCGTTGCAATCTACTATAATGTCATCAATATTCACACTGTCCGACTCTGTATCTACAAACTCATCAGTATTGAGTGTGTCAAAAAGATCAGTTTCCACAGTGCTTTCTGTTTCAGAATCACCCAAAACATTGTCCGAAGTTTGTTCTGTTGAATAGTCAGAACTAGTACTAATCGACCCTTTGGTATCAGAATCACCGATGACAGCCGTGTTAGCCCTTCCGCAGGAAAGAATAATCAAAAACACGGCAACAGAAAGCAACGACAAAATGGTTCGCCGCAGTTGCGGATGATAGGCGGAATTATCCAATTCGACAATTTGTTCCATTACAAAACGTCGTTCCGTAAGTCTAGGATGAGGAACAGTCAAATTATCCGAATCAATAACCGCATCATCATACAACAGTATATCCATATCAATTATTCTGGGTCCCCACCTTAAACCGCCGGGCTCTCTTCCCAGCTGTGTTTCACCTGTTTTTAAAACTGATAATAGATCATGCGGTAAAAGCGATGTCTTAATTTTAACAACCGCATTGATAAAACAAGGCTGCTCCTCTACTCCCCAAGGTTTTGTTTCTATTAGCTCTGAATGGGCAATAATTTTAATATCATTCCGAGATTCCAGCCATTTAATAGCGTTGTATATGTTTGTCTTTCTGTCTTTGAGATTACTACCTAAACCGACAAAAACAATATGGGAAAGTTCATCATACATGAACGGCTTATTCGTCTTTTGAAGGAGCGGTCTTCTGTGCTTTTTGATCTAACGCAGAAGATTTGTTCTCAACTGAAGATGCGCCTTTATCTGTTTTTTCAGTTTTTGCAGATTCTTCAACAGAGTTCTTTTTACTGAAAACAACCGGGCCGAATTTGTTGAGTGTATGAAAGTCTCCTCGCATCGGCGGAGACCAAGCACTATATGAGGTTTTGTCGCCGTCATTGTTTACTCTAAAGAAATTCAAAGCCCAAACATCGCCTTCTTTGGGAGGAATACCTGAACCGTATTTCATCGACTCAAAGGGAATAGCCATTTCTCCATACCATCCTTCATCAGTATCAGCATCATTGTTAACTGTTCCCTTTGCTACAACAGAAACAACAGTATTACTGGACCAATCATTTTGGTTTTTTCGATATTTTGGCAAATACGAATCAAAAACTATTCCTTTAGGGCTAACCTGTATTTCGTAATAATCTTTCTTGTTGCCTTGAGGATCAACAAAAACCTCAAAAGCATCCTCTCTCCATAATTCATCATCATGCTCAGCAAAGCTGCTTTTTAAATTTGTATCCTGGGCAAAAAATGCAACGTAAAGGTTTTTTTCGTCCCACATTATTTTAACGTCAGTTTTCTCCTTAACAGCTGTTCCCTTCATTGTGTTGGTAAATGCCGAAAGTGCAGTTGCAGAAGCCCATGCAGCTTCATCTTGAAACTTACCGTCAATTTTTGGAGTTGAAGAAGCATAAGCAATAGAAGTCGGAGGTTTCGGAGGTGCGGGAGGTTTAACAGAAACCTTCAAACTTGGACCTTTAATCCGATTTGCATCATCCATATTCTTGTTTCCGCTCATGCGATCAGGTCCCTTCCATATTCCGACACGAAATTCCACCGATTCAGAAACCCAATCTTTAGGAAGATTAAAAGATTGATAGTCTTTAATAATCATACCGCTTTTCCAATGTTCAGGTTGAAAGCTCTGTCTTACCGGACCGGTCATATCTCGATTAAACTGCTCATTGTTGTGAGAACCTATTGAATGTGTAAACAAACGCCAACCCGGGCCGGGATCTTGTTTTACCTTCCAATACCAAGTAATCTCCACCTTACTACCCGGCTTCGGTTTGTCAGCTTGGATATCATATCCCAACAACTCAACCTTACCGTCCAAAACAACGTTAGAAGAATGCTGAATATTAGGAACGTCTTTAAGAATATATTCAGCAACCTTATCGCTTCTCTCTTGCGTAACATAAGCGGGATTCTCAATACATCCCGACAAAGTAATCACCAATGAACTTATTAAAAATATTACTTTTGTCATTATTAATTATCTCCTTAAAAAAAACATCAACCAAGCTACTTGCGACTTTTCTTTCGCGACTTCTTAGCCTGTTGTCTCTTCGCCTTTATCTTCTTCTTTTCAGATTCAGATCTAATCTTACGACTACCCGGAGCGCCAATTTGATCAGCTACAGCAGCCTGAAGCATTTCTTGGCCCAAGCCCCCCGGTAACCCTGGCATTCCGGGCAATCCGGGCATTCCGGGCATTCCCGGAATACCGCCTGATCCCATTGCATCTTTAAGCTTTCGGGCCATAGCAAGTTGCTTCATCCCTGGAATTTTAGATAAGACACCTGCCTGCTGACCGATATTGCCCATCATATCCCGCATCATTTTAAAACGCTGAATAAGATCTTTAACTTCTTTGGTCGCACGACCGGACCCCTTAGCCACTCGTTCGGCACGACTAGGCTGCTTGTCAAAAAGCGAAACATCCAATCGCTCAGCTTTTGTCATTGATTGAATGATTGCCTCAACCTTTATTAATTCACGATCATCAACATTCATACCCTCGGGCATTCCGTCCTGAAAAAACGGCAGCTTTTCCATCAGATCGCCAAGAGAACCGATCTTTTTAATTGCCCTAATCTGCTCAACAAAGTCCGTCATTGTAAACTGACCGCGAAGCATCCTGCGAGCATCTTTCTCCGCTTTTTCAGCGTCCATGACCTCTTCAAAATCTTTGACCAAACCGACCACATCACCCATACCCAAAATACGCGAAGCCAATCCTTCGGGACGGAACTCCTCCAATTTTTCAAGGGACTCTCCCATTCCAAGGAACTTAATCGGAGCACCGGTGGTTTCCTTTATAGATAGAGCCGCACCTCCCCTTGCATCACCGTCCAGCTTGGTCAGTATTACACCGGAAAGCTCCAACTTGCGGTGAAATTCTCCTGCTGTTCTAACAGCATCCTGACCTATCATCGCGTCGGCTACCAAAAAGATATTCTTTGGTTTAACTGTTTTCTTGATGTCAAACAGTTCCTGCATTAGAAGCTCATCCACAGTTTGGCGTCCCGCAGTATCAAACAACACCACATCACAACGCTGCTTGCGGGCTTCTCGCATGCCTTCTTCACAAATTTTAACAGGGTTCTTTTCTTCGAAATCAAAGTATATCGGCATATTCAAACGCCCTGCCAATACTTGAAGTTGTTCAATCGCAGCCGGTCTATAAACGTCAGCAGCAACCAGCAGCGGCTTCATTCCTTTCTTTTCAAGGAATCGAGCCAGCTTGGCTGTAGTGGTTGTTTTTCCGACACCATTAAGCCCCACCATCATTACACCGGTTGGAGTTCCCTTTCCGGCAAGAGCCAACTTGGTGTCCACCGGTCCCATCATAGAGGTCAGCTCATCTTGACATATTTTTACAAATGCATCCGTGGGAGAAATCTTAATCTTCTTACCTTTGGCTTCCGCTGTAGTACGAACCACTTCCCCCAGGGCTTTTTCACGAACCCTTGCCAAAAACAATTTTGTAAGAGAGAGATCTACATCCGCTTCAAGAAGAGAAAGCCTAATATCTCGAATAGCCTCATCTACAATTTTTTCATCTATTTCTACTAATCCCTTAAACCTATCTTTTGCTTTGCGAAATCCTGAAGTAAGTGTCTCAAACATATCGTTTTTATCCTCATAGTTACATCTGTATAAATTCAGATATACAAAATCGCCGAGCGCTTTGACGGGAAGCGCTCTCTCATATCACAAGATAGATCTTTATGTCCAGGCCGCATAAACAAGCAGTTCCTGTTTTTAGCATCCTAGCTTTTTCTATGAAAATTTTGCTGTTAACTATTAAAAATTCAATGTTATTTCTATCTAAGGAATTAAGTTTTGAGAAGCAGACGAATTGACTAATATATCGAAAATGTTTTGTTCAAAATTAGTTGTTCAGATTCTATGGGCAACTCTTTTTTATTTGACCTTGCCGTCTGTAACCCAAGCTGAAGAGGTTCTACCCAAAATACACCTTCTTTTGTTCTCCCCGGAAAATCCCGCAAACCGCCGAGCAGCTGATAATATTGAATATATGATGAATGACCTGCCGGTTGTATTTAATGTAGTAGTTCATCAAGACTTGAACAATTCATCAGATAAGCACGAAACAGCAATAAGAGCATTGCGGGAAAGCAACGTCAGCCTTGTGTTTTTCTTTGAATTGGAAAAAGAGCAGCAGGTTTTCTATTACGTAAAAACCGATGATGAACCTAAAAAGATGGTGAGAACCTTGGCCGGTTCAGGAAAGTTAAGCCTTGAAGACACCGTTGCTATAATAACTTACTCAACGGTGGAATTTCTGCTGGAAACCCAACAATTCAGCACTCCTGCTTCGACAACTGTGCCGCAAAAACCCAAGTCAACAAATCTTGATAATGAGAGGTCGCAACCCAATATTCCTAAGTTTTACACCGGTTTGGGGTATGTTTTTGTACTAGGTTCAAGCACACCGAATGTATCTCACGGAGGTCGTTTGCATATTGCGTTTCGTGTATTTGATGTATTGCGTATAAATCTCGGTTTAGGGATGGGAACTCCGTTTGAGAGCAGTGAATCACAGATCAAAGTCTCAGCTTTTTACTTGCCTATACGTCTGGGTTTAAGCGTTATGTTTACAAAGAAAAAACTTCACTTTGGAGGAGGCTCGGCATTGATATTAAATGCTATAAAAGTAAGTAGTTATACCAATCGTGATGATGCAAACATGGAACCGCCGAACTGGATTTCATTACCCGGAATAGAATTTTCATTTTCACTGGAAATACTACTTAAAAAAAATTTGGGATTTTTTATATCGGCAGCAGCTCAGGTGCTGACACAAACAGTAGAATTTGAAGTAAAAGACGGTCCTCGACTGTTTGATGAATATTGGCGCATCCGACCTGAAATTTCAGTCGGTTTGCAGCTAATGCTATTTTGACCTAAAAATTTTTTCAGTTTAGACTGTATAAACTGACAGACAAATGAGAGGTAATAACATGAGAAATAGAAATGGAATGATATCGAATTTGTTCGTTTGCGGAACCGTCATCCTTCTTTCCGGATGCTATTCAATTAACAAACTGAATGTTCAGAACGCCTACAATGCCCTGGATATTAAGAAAGAAAGCCGTTCCGGACATAAGCAAGACTCCGTGGTTATTGAGCTTATAACAAATGAAAATTCGGCATGTGTGATGATAACTACAACCGATGCCGAAGAACAGGCAAAGATGGCCAAAAATGTATGCCGTTTTAAACCCATTGCGGGAGTAAATCCGAAAGAAGAATGGAAGCAACTCTACGCACAGGAAACAGCCAAGAAATTCAAGTCCGGCTTTATCGGTTATAATACAGGAACTGTTCTGCAAGATTCTCTGCAGAAAGCATTGGAACAGTATTTCGAAAAGGTACAGGTTCGTTTGACAGATAAACCGAGTGGCAACGCCGATGCAATTGTCGTACAACAAGATTTAACGTTTGCTTTGGCGTTTGGAAAAAAAAGAACCTTGTCATCTTTAAATGCAGAGAACATGCAGACCTCTGAAGGCTTTTCTGAAACAAAAATGAATATGGCCCATCTTGCCTGGTATATTCCTTTTTTTCTGGCTACTTTTCCTGCTTTTGTTTGGGCACCAATGATGATTGTTCAAAACATTCACAACAGAGCTTCTGAGCGATCCATTGCAGAAGCAATCAATTTAAACGCCGTCAAAATAGCCGAACAAATCGCAGAAACGTTAAAAAATTCAAAGGAAAAGAACCTTATTGATAAAGCCGAAATAGAATCACCGCCGCCCCCGGTAACTATGGAACCTACAGCAGAGCCGGTTGCTCCTCCTCCTCCTCCTGTAACTGCAAAACCTACAGCAGAGCCGGTTGCTCCTCCTCC
>CAYWLQ010000096.1:7493-22292 GCA_964458775.1 uncultured Myxococcales bacterium
CTCCTCCTCCTCCTGTAACTGCAAAACCTACAGCAGAGCCGGTTGCTCCTCCTCCCCCGCCGCCTGTAACTGCAAAACCTACAGCAGAGCCGGCTCCTCAGCCGCCTGCAACAATAACAACACCCAAGGCCGAGACTAATACGCAAAAGACTGCCTCAACCGCAAATGGATGCAAGACGGATCTGGACTGTGACGACGATTTGATTTGCAAACAAGGAATCTGCGCAAAACCCTAAAATTAGCGTCTCTTCCTTTTCTTCTTCTTCGTAGAATCTTTAGTAATACTATTATCTTGTCTTTGCGATTGTAATGACGCACTCGCTATATCATTGAGTGTTTTAAGATGCCTTTTAGCTTCTGCTGCGACAAAACAATTGGGCAAGGCTGCTATAGCTTTTTCAAAACTCTGAACAGCTTTTTCAGAATCACCTCTGTGCTCACGTAATTTTCCTCTTACCAAATGAATCCATGCTCTAAGAAACTTTCTTGAGGAATCCGCTGAGTTTTCTAAATCAGGCAGTTTTCTTCCTTGCAACAGGGCAGCTTCAATTCTTGAAAGCATTATCATCAACTTCACATCATCACATGGAGAAAGCTTTTCTGCTTCGTCAAGCATACGCATTGTTTCATCATCTGATTTTCCCAGAGCTATGCCTGCTCCGGCCGTAAAGGCCAGCAGTTCAGGAAGCTTCACAACATTGCGAATAAGATTTTTTCCTTCCAGCTCTGCTCTTTTAAAATCTCCTGTAGCGAATAATGCCTTGACCAGGCCGATCTGAAGAGTTGTGAGCTCTCGAGAGTCAGAGTAAGGTATTGCCCGTTCAAGACATTGAAGAGCCTCTGAAAAGAGTTCGCATTCAAGATATGCTAAGGCTGCTTTAGAATCCAGAACTTCTTTTGGAACAAACAGTTGATAAAAGAAACCGCGTTTAATTAAATCGATTAACTCCGAAACTTTGCCTCCGGTAAGAAGCATTATTGCCCTACGGCTAAAGCGATCAGTAACGGCCTTTGATATTTTGGGCATTACAAAATAATAAAACAACAGTATTACTATAATCGGTAAGGTTCCCCATTTCAGATTATAACGACATAAAATAGCCAAGATACCAAGCGTTATCAGAGGAAGCACCAATTTGGAAATTGAAGTTTTACGTTTTGGAGTAATCATTCCGTTTGTCATGAATCCCAGTATGTCAGTGATAAAAGAATTGGTCTATTCGATTTTTTCAGAAGAAACCTGTAATCAAATGGAGTTTATGCCGCAAACATGGAAATATATTTAAATAATATACAACATTGCATCTCATTACCAAAGATTGTAAAAGATCTATTAAGTAATATAGTTAAAGGTCGATCACTTTACTGTAAATGAGGCTAATCGGATTAAACTTACATTAATTTGAGGTTTGTATATAAACAATGAGTGAAAACGCAGATAAATCAACCTACGAGCTTCATCCTCAGGTTGTAAGCCTCATAGGTCCCAAAGAGCCGGCTGCAATCTTGTTTGTGGATGATGATCCTTTGGTGTTGCGAGCTTTTTCGCGAGATCTTAGAAATCCCAATGTATCCATTACCCTTGCACATTCAGCAAGCGAAGGAATTAACTTACTATCCGATAAAGATTTCAGCATAGTAATCGCCGACTTTCAGATGCCGGGAATCGACGGAATTGCTTTTTTGGAAGAAGTTGCACGAAAAAAACCTCATGCAATAAGAATTCTAACTTCCGGAAGAGCCGATTTTAATATGGCTATAGAAGTAATTAACCGAGTCGGCCTGTTTAACTTCATTCCAAAACCGTGGGACCCTTACACCCTTAGAGATATTATTAGAAGGGCCATTGAGCACCATTCAATATCTCTAGAAAACAGACGTTTGAGTTTTCTTTTGGGCACCAAATGCGATGAACTGTCTCAGTTGACAAAAGTTTTAGAAGACGAAGTTCACAACCGAACAACCAATTTCTTGCTGGCGATGATAAGTGCTCTCGACTTACGAGATACAGAAACCCAGTGGCATTCGCGAAGGGTTGCTGTCTATGCAGCAAGGTTGGCAAAACAATTGGGAATAGAAGGTGAAGAGCTTCTTGCTGTTGAAAGGGGTTCGCTTCTTCACGATGTCGGAAAAATAGGGGTTTCAGATACTATTTTGTTAAAACCTACCAAACTGACAAAAGAAGACTGGATTGAAATGCAAAAACACTCGGAATTTGGATATCAAATTCTCGAAAATATATCCTTTTTAGGAGATGCACGTACACTGGTTTTACAACATCACGAACGATGGGACGGAAACGGCTATCCGAAGGGACTAAAAGGTTCTGAAATCTATATCGGAGCCAGGATTTTCGCCGCAATAGACACCTACGATGCTATGACCTCCGACCGACCTTACAGAAAAGCACTGTCTCACGAAATAGCATGTCAGGAAATAAACACTATGTCCGGCACGCAGTTTGATCCTGATATCGTAATCGCTTGGAATCAGATTTCTAAAGAAGAAATACTTTCTATTCGTGAAACAGTCTCTGACGCACCCAACATGTTTTCCTGACAAAGTCTATACTCAGCGTATATTTCTTAGAGTCCTTTAAAAAACGTGGGGTAGTCATCTAGTGATGTCTTTGTTATGTCATAGATGTTAGGAGGATTAACTTGGGACAAATAACTGCCTTTGCTTCTACAGAAATCTGGGGAATTGCGATCTGGGTTTACGCTGCTTCTTTTGGCGCCGTCTTTATTGGATTTGTGGCTAAAAAAATTATTGGATTTGTATTGAGTAGATTCATTAAAGCCGCTGAAAAGACACGGTTTTCAATGGATGAAGTAATTTTAAAAGCCGTAATAAAACCGGCCGAGTGGGGGGTAATGCTTTTCGGTATCTTCTTGGCGCTCAGCATTTTACCGTTACCTACTAAGCCCATTGATATCAAACAGTTCGTTGATGCGCTAAGAAACGGAGCAGCAGTTGCAGTTGTAATTTGGTTTGCTGTTCGAATGGTTGACGGACTGGCCGAGGTTTGGAAAAGAAAAGCAGCTTTAACAGAAACAAAACTGGATGACCAGCTTGTACCGATTGTGCAACGAAGCTCCAAAGTCTTCTTGATAATAGTCGGAGTTGTATTAGTGCTTCAAAACATGGGATATTCAGTGGGAAGCCTGCTTGCGGGACTTGGAATCGGCGGACTGGCCGTGGCAATGGCTGCCAAGGACACCATGGCCAATCTATTCGGATCATTGGTGGTGTTTTTGGATAAGCCGTTTCAAATAGGCGATTGGATTGAAATGAACGGCGTGGAGGGAACTGTTGAAGAAGTTGGACTTCGCACCACCAGAATACGAACCTTTGCGAACAGTTTAATAACTGTGCCTAACATGCTGTTCACCTCGACTTCTATCAATAACTGGTCTCGAATGAAAAAAAGACGCATCAAGATGACAATAGGCGTAACTTATAGCACAGAACCGGAAAAACTCGACAACTTAGTCAACAAAATCCGTCAGATTATTGTAGAGGACGAAAAGATTCACAACGATTTCTATCTGGTAAATTTCGACAACTTCGGACCGTCCGGTCTTGATATTTTTATCTACTGCTTTACAGTTTCGACAATTTGGGGAGAGTTTCTCCAGGCCAAACAGGAGTTAATGTTAAAAATCATGAGAACAGTTCATAATATGGGTCTTTCTTTTGCATTCCCGACACAAACAATACATATTGAATCTCTTCCGGGTGCCAAGATCTCTCTTTTGGAGAAGCAGCAGCCTAAATGACACTAGACATCATATTGACTCTTGCAATCCTAGGTGCAGCGATTGTGCTCTTTGTGGGAGAGTGGATTCGTCCGGATCTCACAGCCTTGATGCTGCTTTCAGCATTGGTACTTACCGGATTGGTCTCTCCGGAAGAAAGCATTGCCGGCTTCTCCAATCCGGCTGTGGTTACCACATGGGCGGTATTTATTCTATCAACGGGTTTGTCGCGAACAGGAGTCTCCCCATGGTTAGGACGGCAAGTGCTTCGACTAGCAGGAAAAACAGAGCCTCGTCTCTTGGCAGTTCTAATGAGTATTTCAGCGTCTATCTCCGGTTTTATTTACAGTGCAGGAGTGACGGCTGTTTTTTTGCCTGTTACCTCAAATATTTCCAGAAAAACAGGTCGACCGGCCTCCCGACTTATGCTTCCTATGGCGTACGGATGTCTTGTCGGCGGAATGCTGACCATGATTGGAACAGCTTCAAATTTGGTGGTGGCCGATTTTGTAAGAAGTTTTAACTTAACACCTCTCAAATTGTTTGATTTTACTCCTATAGGCCTAACGATTGTCGCAATTGTAATACTATATATGTCAACTTTGGGTCACCGTATGCTGCCGGTTAAACGCCGGCCTCAACCTTCTTCAGAGGACGGACGAATACGTATACCCACAGCAGAGCTCTATGGAATTAGAGAACGACTCGCAGTTATAACTATCCAGGAAGACAGTTTGCTAATTGGAAAAACGCTTTCAGAGAGCCGTTTTGGACCTGCTTTGGGATTAAATATACTTCGCGTTCAAAGACTCGAAGGTACAAGAGTTGTTCCCGTTCCCGAATTAATTATCGAAGAGGGTGATCGACTTCTCGTTTTAGGCCGTATTGAAGCTCTCGAGGAACTCGCTTCTCGCCCTATGTTGCATATCGAAAACGGTCAACCTTCTGTATCTAGATTATTCTCAAATTCCATAGGCTTGGTTGAACTGGAAATAACACCTAAATCAGTATTCAACAATAAAAACCTGAGGCAGCTGGACGCCCGTAGAACAATGGGTTTGAATGTATTGGCTATTCGCAGAGGAACTATTCTTCGTAGAACCGGTCTTGCAGATATTATTTTTCAACCGGATGATAAGGTATTGGCACAAGTCAATCTCAATTATATTGATTCAATTATCAACCATCCTGGATTTGTACGCTTAGACGAATCCGAAGTTTCAGACTACCAGCTAAGTGAACGATTGATAACTGCAACAATCCCTATCGGCTCATCGCTTATCGGTCGAACTCTTCTAGAAACACGGCTCGCTTCGGCATTTGGAATTTCGGTTATCAGCATAAGAAGCGAAGATCACGATTACTGTATGCCTTTACCCGAAACAGTGCTTAAAGAGAACGATCAGTTGGTAATAGAGGGCAGACCGGAGGACTTAGCGGCTCTAAAAGGTCTGCAAAACCTACAAGTTGATAGAGAAGCACAACTCAATCTGCGCGAACTCGAAGACGGACACATGGGTGTTGTAGAGGTGATGTTATCTCCACATTCTTCGATAGCAGGAAAGACTATAAAGGACCTTAGAATTCGTGAAAGGTTCGGCATTTCCATTTTGGCCGTATGGCGAGGTGACCGGCCTTACCGAACAGGCCTTGCAAATATTCCCCTTCGTCTCGGAGATGCCTTTCTATGCTACGGTCCTCGTGAATCCTTTGAATTAATGGCAGCCGAACGGGATTTCGTTCTTTTGGAATCAAATGTTCATGAGGATCTACGCATCAAGAAAGCTCCACTAGCAGGTCTCATTATGGCAGCAGTGGTAGGTGTAGTTGTTTTAGGCCTACTGCCTATATATATAGCAGCCATTTGCGGTGCAGTAATGATGGTCCTTACTCGATGTCTGACCATGGAAGAGGCTTATCGCGGCATTGAGTGGAAAGTTGTATTTCTCATAGCTGCAATGCTTCCTGTAGGTGCTGCAATGCAAAAAACCGGCGCTGCATATTTGCTGGGCGGTGCGGTAATAAACCTTACAAGCCCTTATGGACCTGCCGCTGCTTTATTCGGGCTCATGACATTAACCATGATATTAAATCAGTTTATTCCGAGCGCAGTAAACGCAGTAGTAATGACTCCTATTGCCCTTGCAACAGCCATGGAGATGGGTGTATCTCCCTACCCTTTTGCTATGGGAATAGCTTACTCCGTTGCTTCATCTTTTATGACTCCTGTTTCACATCCCGCTTTGGTATTGGTAATGAGTCCGGGAAACTATCGCTTTAGTGACTATGTAAAAAACGGTCTTCCGGTTTTACTGATTGTGCTTGCAGTCTGTACCGTACTTTTGCCCGTTGTTTTTCCGTTCTAGACTTTGCGCAATGAACCGGCAATGGTTTCATCTACCCACACCGAAACAGATCCTCCTTGACAATAAAACTCTCCCCAACCGTCGTTGTTTGTTATCACCGTTCCGCCGGAATTCTTTAAAAGGTCAACCAGCTTTTTGTTTGCATTGCGACGCCCCATATCCATCCACTTGGATCCTCCTTTTGCGTCACTCATTATTACCGCCAGTCCGGACATAGAATGCTCATCGTCGCCCTCCCTTGTCCACCCAATGATATCAGGATGGTCAAACCAGTCTCGCTGGGTTCCGTAGGCCAAATCGCGACGCGCACGTAGCATTTCAAAAAGTCCCGGTACCGGTGTCAAGCAGATGTCACAACAGTTATCCATGTATGATGCTCCATCAAGATCGGGAACAAAAACACACGGGAATCCTTCTGACCTTAATAGAATTAGAGCATAGGCAAGAGGCTTAAACCAAAAATCAACCCACGATTCTAAAGCCTGTAAAGGTTGAGTATCGTGATTATCGACTAAAGTTACAGCAAGAGTCGGCTGATGCTGCATAAGTGTATTGTCTAGAATTCTTCGCATATCATAGCCGCCTCCAAAACGAGAAGCCTCATAGAAATTTCTGTGCAGCGGAGCATCAAACAACGAAAGAGAACCCTCCACAGATTGAATGTATTTGTGAAGAGCCTCAACATTGTAAGGTTCCCAGTATTCACCGACTGCGAAAAGCGGTTTTTGTGTAGTCTTTCTAAGGTATCCCAACCAATCCCTGAAAAATGAATACTGAATATGTTTTACCGCATCCAAACGAAAACCGTCAGCACCGGTGAATTCAAGATACCACTCAGCCCATCTGGACAATTCCGTTCGCACATCAGAATCGTTCATATCGATATCTGAATGCATTAGGTAATCATAGTTACCCATGCTTTGGGATACCATTTTTGCCCAGTCTTTTCCTCGATCAACAAATTTATATATAGCACTTTTTTCTCTATATTGATCCCAATCAACCCCGTCAAATTGCTCCCACTTCCATTTAAAATCAGAGTATTTACCGGCTCTACCTGGAAAATTAAAAACAGTCCAGGCTCTAACCCATCTCTCGTCAGTAATTACATAATTTCTATTATCCGGCGCAACCTCCACCGCCTTAACCCATTCTGTATCATCTGCTCCGGCCTTATGATTGAATACAACATCTGCCAAAATCTGGATTCCGTGGTTATGCGCCGTCTTAATAAGATCTAAATACTCGTCCTTGGTGCCGTACTTGGTTCGAACTGTTCCTTTTTGGTCAAATTCGCCGAGATCATAGAGATCATAGATACCGTAACCGACATCTGTTGCACCGCCTGATGCTTTAAAAGCCGGGGGCAACCAAATATAGGTAATTCCTATATCAGCCAAAGAATTCATTCGTGCAGACAATGCACGCCAAAAGCTGCCGTCATCGTTTGAATACCAGTGAAAAGACTGAAGTAATGTATTGTTGTTCCCCATGTTTTCCCTCCTCTACATTTATGCCTTTGTTGTAAATTGATTTAAATATATCAAGCAACGGAAAATATGCAAATGATGTTTGTTGTATTACGTATGCTGAAGCAAAAGAAGCTACGCCGTCGATCCACTAAGATTACGGACTAGCCGAAGAAAAAACAGTTTTTTGTTTTTGGTCATCAACAGTATCGGGAGTTGTCTCTGCAATCACAGGTTCAACGGTCTCCGCGCTTTTTGAGGTCGGTTTGGTATTTCTCCACGCAGCAGCTACTTTTGAATAACTTCCTGCTTGGTTCCAAAATAAGTATCCGGATGACCCTGCTAGAAGTGCTGCGTCGATTTGTGTTTGCATGAAACTTATCCCAAAATTGGCTGCTCGATACTTAAACCCCTGCAACAACGGTCGAACGACAATGTCTGACCCCAATCGCGCTTTTATTCGCTTAACAGAATTAAAAACAATCTCATAAGGAGTTTTGGGTGAAGCGTTTTCCCAGGTTTCCTTGGGCCAGTTTGCCAGATATAGCATCGGGGATATTGCATCAATATAGGGAGCAAGATGCTCCAAAGATTGCCCCAATCGTTGAGAGTCCCCGGGACGATGAGAGGTTAAACCGAATACATCAATGGACAGAGGAATTGAAAGCACAAAATCAACTCGCGCCAATAACAAGGCTATCGCTTCGTGACGCGCAAGGCCTGGTTCTTTATTGGAATATGTAGCATATCTGGATTCGGGGTCAACAGGAAATCTAACATAATCCAACTGAATTTCGTCAAATCCAATATCAGCCGCAGCTGCAGCTATTGATGCAATATATTCATGTGCCGTCAACGAATAGGGATCAAGCCAAACAGCTCCCGATACATCTCGCCATGCTTTAGTTGTGCGCCTGTCTCGTATAGCTGCTTCGGGTACTTCTTTGTAAAACAAATTGTCTTTAAAACAAACAAGCCGTCCTATAACGTAAATGTCTTCTTCCTTAAGGGCATGTACAATTTTTTCCATGCGAGAAACAATAGAATGAGGCGGTTTCGACGCATAACGAAGTTTTTTTGTAAAGGTTACGCGTCCGCGATCATCTTTAATATCCAAAATTACAGCGTCGGCGCCGATTTTTTTTACCCAATGCGCCAGCTGCCTTGGTTTCCAGTTTGCAGCTTTGCTTACCGGAACATAAACACCCCTAATATTTCGACCTCTTTGAGTCATCTCGCTTCCTGGAGGTTCTTTAGAAGCTAATTTCTCACCGTGAAGAACCGGATGGGTTACAAGTCTTTCTGTTGAATCAGTTTGATACGAAGGATCAGCTTGAGCCCATACTGTTAGAGTTAAAGACATCGGAAAAACGTGAATATATATATTGTGTGGAAAATTAATTTTCATGTATACAAGTGTAGTCAAAAGAAAAATAAAAAGCAAATTATCAGCCTTAACTATTCAAACAAAATACCTCGTAATTATTGGATGTTTTTCAAAACTTTAAAGTTGCCATTTTCGGCTTTTGTATTTTTTATGGCTTTTTTGCTTATATATTCTTTTGTTACTTATGGTGCACATGTTAACTGCACATGTTCCGTATGGATAATCCGCTTTGTATGCCTTGTATATTCATAGACATAACAATAGTAGACAATATGTACCGACTTATGCAGACTATGAATTTTTTTTGATAGAATATATCTTTGGTATTTCTCAAAAAATCAAAGCTCCCTTTGATTTTTATTGTTTGCTATTCAAGCTCTTTCATTTGAGGTTTCTTCTTGTTTCTTGAGGAAACACCTATCCAGCCGGTAACAATCAGTATCGCCAAAAAAATCGGCCAATGCGAAATCAAGTATTCTAAATATCTAGACAAAAGAGGTTGTTTGTTTTCTTTGGTAACATTTTGTGCATCGTCAACAGCTGACGGCGACTGTTCGACAACGATGTCTTTTGTCTCATCGGCAGAATCCAACCGTGTTGGCGATCTATCGCAGCAAGCGGTAAAACGTTCTGACTGTTCTTTGAAACAAACATCATTTTCGCAAATTGTTTTTGTTATATGAAATATATTTTGTTTTTCTACACAAATAAGTTCCGTACAGTTAACACCGTCATCTTCAAATCGAGCCGCCTCTGCCAGATAGTTGTTAAAAACCTCAATAGTGTGTTTTCTCTTAGCTGCGTCCCACTCCTTTGCCTCACTTCTAAGTATAATATCAACATGTTTGGCTATATCAGATGAGGCACCGGGATACTCCAATAGCAGACTAATCAACTTTAATCGTCGTTTTATAACACTCGGCAGCGCCTTTACTTTTCTTTCCACTTGTTTTACTTTATCCACATAATTCATAGATGCTATATAAAAAGACATCGTCTTTACATTGTCGGGTGTTAGGCGTCTTTGCTCCAGATAAGCGACACGGTTTTTATAACGAAACGGCTTATCAACCCCTGACAAATGAGTATTGAAGAATGTGGCTTTGTATGGCATTTTTATAGAATATCCAGAAAATGCAACTTTGCCTCTCCATTTGGTCGCATCTTCCATATGGTAGTCAAATACAGTGTAAACGCGTTTCTTTTTGATTTCCGGAACAGCTGCCTGTCTTTCGAAAAATTTATAGCTAGCAGTTATCAGTCTCTTCTGTTTCGGCTCAAATTTAACGGTGAAACGCACAAAGAATATTTGATTATGCTTTACAACCTGTAGTGACGAAACCGGTATTCCGTCCGTTAGTATTTTCAAATCGATCTTTTTGGGATCGCACGCAGGCGGTTCAGGCTCACCGGATAATACTTTACAAAGAGGAAAACGAATTGTCGGTTTCTTTTTTGATGAACTGGAGTTTTTGAGAACAAATTCTGCTTTAGCATCAAAGACATTAACGAGATTCTCTCCCACTGTAATAGTTCTAAAATCCGTCAATACAAGATTGTGTCGGAACAATTCTATTTCAGTTTCCTGGTCAACAGTAATGGGACCGATTCGAGCATTCCATGGTAGTTCTTCAGCTGAAATTACCCCTGACTGCAAAGGGTAAATCACTATAACGAAAATTAGGGTCTTATAAAAACGAATACTCATGATCGATGCAGTCTTATATACAAACTTTTCGTTTTTGAATACCCAAACTGAAAATTGCATTCAAAAAGAAAAAACCGCCTTAGCAGTAATTTTCCAATCTACCAACCCTCACTTTTTTTCACTCATGTCCACTTCTTCTGTCCACTATGTCCACACTGTCCACGATGTCCACTCCCTGTCCACTGTCCACTGTCCACTGTCCACAATCCAAGTTTAAATTAAAACCGGAAACCCGCATTTTCCAAAAGAAAAACCAGTCATAAAATGTTATACATTTACAAGCTATAATGTCGAATCCAAATACAAAACACACAGTTTCGGAACCTCACACAGCTGATAAGCCGTTTGAGAGCATAAAAAATGACCAAAAACGTCTGCCCATGGGCAAACTTCGATCGCAGGGGCTCGCTTCCAAACTCATGGCCGACCACTATATCGAGCTTAACAATGCCTCAAAGTCACAAGACCGTAAGATAGCATGGTGTTCAAGTGTAGGACCTGCAGAACTGCTTCGGGGTATGGGGTTTTTGGTCTATTTTCCCGAAAATCATGCAGCTATGTTGGGTGCTTATCGTAAAATCAGCGAGGTTTCGAGTTTAGCCGCGCGTGAAGGATTTTCCTCTGATATCTGCTCTTATCTACGAGGTGATATCGGCGCATTTCTGGCAGACACAACACCTCTGTCAAACATCGATTCATCCATTGTTGCACCTCCAAGGCCGGACGTATTGGTATATAATACCAATCAATGCAGAGATATCAAAGATTGGTTTTCTTGGTATGCTGCAAAGCATAATGCTTTGTGTATAGGAATAGACAGCCCGCGAGCACTAGATAATATTGAACAAGAACACATAAACTATGTTTCTAAACAGATTAGGTCTCTTATTCCGACTTTGGAAAACATAACCCAACAAAAATCCGACATGGACGAAATATGCCGTGCAACATTTTTGTCAAAAGAATGCAGCCGATTATGGGAACAGGCATTGGACAAAGCCCGGCATTGTCCAAGTCCTTTATCTTTTTATCTCTCGTTAACTTTAATGGGACCGGCTGTTGTCGCAAGAGGAACTGAAAAAGCAGTCGCTTTTATGAAGTTTTTAAACGAAGAACTCGACGAACAAATAGCAAACAATGTTTATGCAATAAAAAAGGAAACCCATAGACTTTATTGGGACGGCATGCCTATTTGGGGGAAACTTTCAGCTCTACACAAACTGTTTTCTGACCTTGATGCAAATATTGTGGCGTCTACATATTGCAATTCATGGGTTTTTGAAGCTCTGAATGAACAAAATCCCATAGAATCCATGGCGCGAGCTTATCTGGAATTATTTATTACACGATCCGACAAAATTAAGGAACAATACCTTATTTCAATGGCAGATCGTTTTAATATATGCGGAGTTGTTTTTCATGAGGCAAAAACTTGCCCCAACAATTCCAACAGCCGTTACGGTCTTACCCATAGCCTCAGCCGCAAACGGGGCTTGCCTGTAACAACAATTTTTAGCGATCATGCTGACTCAAATCTTTTTGACAGCGAGAGAATTGCTATTCAATTGGAGGCATTTATTGAGGCTTTGAAATGACCGCATATTTCGCTGGAATAGATCTTGGTTCCAGATTTGCCAAAGCTGTTGTCACAGATAACAACGCTTCTATACTTGGCTTTGGAGTTATACCGACAGGAATTGATTTTTTTGATGCCGCCGAACAGGCTATTTCACTTGCTGTTAACAATGCTGCCATCAAACGAGAACAAATAATCAATACCGTATCATGCGGCTACGGAAGAAATAACGTAAGATTTACTGATGCTGTTAAAACCGAAATATCCTGTCATGCAAAAGCGGTAGGTTTTCATTACACTGAACCTGTTGTTGTTGTGGATATTGGAGGAAGAGATACAAAGGTTATTCGCATAAGTCCTGGAGGAAAAGTAGAAGATTTTTCTATGAACACAAGATGCGCATCCGGTACAGGAACCTTTCTCGAAGATATAGCAAGTCAAATGAAAATCCCGGTTGAAAAACTAAATAACCTTGCCCTAAAGTCGAAATCACCTGAATCTATTGGAGCTTTTTGTACGGTATTTGCCGCAGGAGAGGTTTTAGCTGCGGCACGAAAAGGCGCTAAAGTTGAAAATATTATTATGGGATTATATGAGGCTATGGCAAAAAGAGTATCCGAGATGGTACTCTATAAAGGAAAGATTGTGCTGACCGGAGGTGTGGCGGCCTTTCATCCGCTTATAGCAAGTCTATTGTCAAAATATCTTTCTCAAGAAGTTGAGCTGCCTCCGCATCCTCAAATTGTAGGAGCTTTAGGAGCCGCATTATTTGCGAGAGAATTAACTTAGACTTAGGCAATACTTTTTAGGAGAAAACAATGATGCATATTTCTTTAAGAAAGATCACATTATTAGTCAGTGTTTTAGTAATCCTAATTTCATCTAACGGATTCAGCAGCACACACGAAGCTTTCGACCTTGAACGATTAGTAAAAGACGCTGATCATATTGTTGTGGGTCGGGTTATAGATTCTGTTTTCTTTTCAAAAGCAAATCGAATAATGACTCTACATCGAATAGAGATTTTAGACGCCCTTGTTACTAACCTGCAAGCAGGAGAAATTCTGGAGGTTATTACAGAAGGAGGCAAGCTCGGACGAATTCGCCAAGCAGTATCAGGGGCGGCAGAACTTGAGCAAGACAAAGAATATCTATTTTTTTTAGAATACAGAGGAAATAATGATTTTGCTTACGTTATAGGTATGTCACAGGGAGCATATCCAATCACAGTTGATTCTTTGACAAAAACAAAAACAATTCGTCCGCCTGATAACCTACCTCGACTTTTGGAGAGAGACAAAACAAAGAGCGGACGACTGGTTGAATCTTCTTTTTGGCTCAAGGAAAACAAACCGCTTGATGATATAGCAAATCAGGTACGAAAAATCGCAAGAGGTTTGAAATGAAATTTTGTCTCCGAAAGGTCTTTCTCTCAATAATCACCTTGTTTGCGCTGTCAATCATTCCAGGCAAGTCTCCAGCGTACGCGTTAAGATATGCGTCCGGCGGTGATCTTGTAAAATGGAAAGAAAGTTGCTTTAAGTATTCCGTTCACGAAAAAGGAGCTCCTAACGTTGATTTCGAAAACCTCTCCCAAGCTATAAGACTTTCTTTTGATGCATGGGAAGATGCTGATTGTTCTTATTTTTACTTTGAAGAAACCGAGAACGCATCTTGCACAGACATAGCTTTTCAAGAATACGCCGGTAACAATAATCTCATCGTGTTTATCGATTCGGAGTGGGAAATAGAAGGGAACTCAAACTACTCAACAGGAGCTATCGCTTTAACAACTATTTCATGGGATGATCTGTCCGGTCGTATACTGGATGCAAATATCGAATTCAATGCCGAATACTTCACCTTTTCAACTGACAACTCGTTTATGAACACAGACATTCAAAATACGGCAACCCACGAAATAGGTCACATGCTAGGCATTGAACATTCTGATGTTATAGGCGCCACTATGACTCCTACCGCCAATTACGGCGAAATAGAAAAAAGAACGCTGGAACAAGATGATATTGACGCTGTATGTGAACTATATCCTATTGAAGATAATCCGGGCATTTGTCGAGATCCATATTGCGGGTTGGATTTATCTTGCTCATCAACAAACTGTCAAAATACGGGAATCAACTACTATCCTCCTGAAGACACAAACAACGGTTGTTCCTTTGTATATGTAACAAGATCAGAAAAAAACAAGGCAACATGGTTTAAAATGCTTTCATTACTGCTTCTAAAAATTTTTTTATAACGGTCTTTCGTTAACATGATCCGCAGTAACAACATCAATTCCTCCGGGACTCCGAGTTCATATAAAAAAAAGTTTGCCGTTCTTCTGCTTGTCTCTGTATCGCTATACTTTATCGTTTTTGGTATAATTTTTCTGTGGACTTCAAACATAGAAATTAAATCAGCTATAATAGAATTATTTAGTTCCCCAAACCCTGATGATGCATCTAACAAGGAAATCCCTTACAATGCCGCGCTGAACGAAGATGCCGTCACGCAAAACGATCCTTTGCT
>CAYWLQ010000097.1:0-22210 GCA_964458775.1 uncultured Myxococcales bacterium
AATCGTCCCTCCGGATCAGTACAAACCAAATGATAATGATTGGAAAGCACCGCAATAGCATGAATGAGCACCCCTGTCTTCTGCGCCGCCACGGCCAGACAGTATACAAATACAGTTGAGGTTCTGGTTGACGGTTTCAGCAGAAATAATCGTTGAGTACACCGTCTGGTGACGAGGTACGTTGAATTAGGAATAATTCTTCTTGGCAATGTCATACCTCCTATATCGAAAAAAGGTCTAAAATTTTTCCAACTTTTATGACTTTTTTTAAAAAGTGATTTGCTGTCCAATGATTCCGGTAAGTTGCTCGGAAAAAATCAACCCGGGTGGGGGATAAAAATGGTATAAACAACCCGAGTATGGGATAATAAATACGGGATAATAGTATGGGATAATCCCGAGTTGAATGGTATAAACAACCCGAGTATGGGATAATAGTATGGGATAATAAGTATGGGATAACCCAGTATGGGATAACCCAGTATGGGATAACCCACGGGGAGGAGGAGAGTCCGTCCGAGCCGAGAACTGTATCCTTTTACTCGATAGCGGCTTTACTTTTGCTTAGCTTTTTTTGTAGGCTTAGAACTCGCAAAACAATTTAGGAGAATACATTTGTCGAAAGTAATAGTAATAGGAGGCGGAATTTCCGGGCTGTCTGTTGCTTATCAGTTAACGCTTCTTGGAATATCGGACGTTGAGGTTTGGGAAGCAGAAAGTCGGACTGGGGGCAAGGCGTATACCTTACAAAAAGACGGTTTTTATTTGGAATCGGGGTCTAACGGTTGGTTGGATAAAGAGCCGGCTGTAAACCGTCTTATTTGCTCTTTGGGTATTGAGGATAGAGTTCAACCAAGCAACGAAGCTTCAGCCAGGCGGTTTATCTTTCGTTCCGGTCATCTTAGGGAGCTGCATTTGCATCCATTGAAATTTATGTTTTCTTCTGCCTTGCCCTTGAGTGCCAGGCTTCGTCTTACTGCTGAACCTTTTATTCATTCAAAAAAAACTGATGACGATGAATCTCTCGCCGATTTTGCAACACGACGTCTCGGTAAAGGTGCTGCCAAATGGTTAATAGGTCCTATGGCCTCTGGCGTATATGCCGGAGATCCTGATCAGATGAGTCTTCGCTCGTGTTTTCCAAAAATTTTTGCTCTCGAAAAGAAATACGGCAGCCTTATCAAAGGCATGGCTGCGCTAAAAAGAGAAAAGAAAGCTTTAGGAGAGAATCCGTCCGAAATAACCGCCGGTCCTTCCGGCAGGCTTACCTCTATGAAATCAGGAATATCCGAACTCGTAGACGCTCTCACTGTTGCCCTTGGAAATCGCATAAAAACCGACATGGAGGTTGCCGTCGTTGAACACGCTTTGAAAAACAGGTTTACAGTAAAAACCCGGCAGGGAATTGAAGATGATTGTGATGCAGTTATTTCAGCAGCCCCGGCTTACGCTGCCGCAAAATATTTGGCTTTGTTAGATCATGATGCCGCTCTTGCCTTATCCCAGATTCCCTATCCTGCACTCGATGTTGTTTGTTTGGCATTTAAAAAAGAAGATGTATTGCACGATTTTAACGGTTTCGGATTTTTAGCACCAAGAGATCAAGGACTTACAATTTTAGGTTCGTTGTGGACATCGTCTATATTTCAAGGACGCGCACCGGATAATTTTGTCTTGTTTAGAACTATGATAGGCGGAATGACCGAACCGCAGGTTTCAGAATGGAATGAGCCTGATATTATCAAAGAAGTTCGTCACGACCTCAAGACGGCAATCGGCTTAAAAGAAGAGGTCACACCTGTTTTATCTCATGTTTTTAGACATACAAAAGCCATTCCCCAGTATCATATCGGTCACGAAAAACTGGTCGAGAAATTTTCGGCAGCAGAAAACCATCTTCCGGGTTTGCTGATAAGGGGAAATTTTTTAGGCGGCATAGGAATAGTCAACTGTATTAAAAATTCTGAATTAACCGCAAAAAAATTAATGTCTATTTTAGGTTCTCATTTTGTTATCCATTGATCTTATAATGTACGGACACGAATACTAGTGTAATAAAAGGAGGCTTTCATGGCAGACAATTCTTCGATATTGATTCCGTCGTCGATTCAGCGAGTCAAATGTTTTATGAACAAAGAGGGACGATTTAAGGTTAAACCGTGGGCCGGAACAGATGAAATACTCGACTCTTTTTTTGCGCTTTTATCTAATAGAGCAAACGATGACGCGTTTTGGAAAAACCTCCAAATGCTTCTCAAAGACATTACTAAGGACGTAAAATATCGTCTTTCATTAAAAGACAGAGCAATTGACAACGAAGTGCTCAATTCAGATCGCTATGATGTTCTTCTTGATGAAATTCGAGCGGCTGTGTCCGGAGCAACTATCAAAAAAGGGGCTTTTAAGACCTGCATCGGAAAACTGTCTCTCCAATCGTCTTCTCTTCTTTTTCTAATGGGAGGTGTTGCTGCTCTTGGGTGTTCAGATAAAAATCCGTCAGATACAACAGGAACCGAAGTTTCCTACGATACAGAAACCGCTATAGACACAGGTACAGACACTAGTATCAACACCGATGTTACTATAGAGACTGATTCTGATACAAGCTCAGATACCGAGGCGAATACAGATACGCAAAGCGATACTGAAGATACTTCGCAATACCGTACATTGGAGGAAATTGTTACAGAAGTAATCTCTGATGAACCCTATCGAGCACAAGTTCTGTCATGTATTGAAGGTCTTAATGACTCCTGGCATGACGGATTGGAGGAACTATTTCAGAACGAAGAAGATGCCGTAATAAAAAATCGGATCGACAGGTGTTTGATGGTGAACTATCTGATTGACTTCTGCAACGATCCTGAATCCGCCGGTGAATACAACGTAGACGCTCTTCTTAACAACTGTGTAGTTCCTATTTATATAGGAGTTCGTTTCGAATAATATCGCATCTTTTAATGCAAATTTTCCGTATATCTTTTTAAGTTCTCATTTTGTTCTCGATTGATCTTATAATGTATGGGCGCAAATAATGGTTTAATAAAAGGAGGCTTTCATGACAGACAATTTTCCTATCCTAATTCCGTCATCGATTCAACGAGTTAGATGTTTTATGAATACCAAGGGGCGATTTAAAGCGAAACCTTGGGCCGGAACGGATGAAACACTCGACACTTTCTTGTCGCTTTTATCTAGTCGTGTAAATGATAACGTGTTTTGGAAAGATCTGCAATTACTGCTCAACGAGATTGCAAAAGACTTAAAATATCGCCTTTCTCTAAAAGAGAGAGTTATTGATAACGAAGTTCTCAATTCAGACCGCTATGACGATTTGCTTGACGAAATTCGCAAAGCCGCCTCTTTAGCAACCGTTGAAAAAGATTCCTTTAAATCCTGCATCGGCAAACTTTCACTCCAAGCAGCTTCTCTTCTTTTTTTGATGGGAAGTGTTGCCGCTATCGGATGCGTGGATAACAACTTGTCAGATAACTCGGGAACCGATGTGTTTTGCGACACGGAAACCTGTATAGGCACAGATGTCAATATCGACACTGATTCTAATACAGGCTCAGATACCGAAGCGAATACAGATACACAAAGCGAGCCTGAAGATACATCTCAATACCGGACTTTAGAGGAAATTGTTGCAGAAGTCATTTCTGATACAACCCGTCAGGCAGAAATACTTTCCTGTATCGAAGGTCTTCATGATTCTTGGCATGACGGTTTGGAAGAACTATTTCAGAATGAAGAAGATAATGTAATAAGAAATCGGCTCAACATGTGTCTTATGAACGAGTATCCCGTTAATTTCTGCGATGATCCTAAATCTGCAGGCGAATACAACGTAGATGCTCTTCTTAACAACTGTGCAATTCCTGTTTATCTTGGAGTTCATTTCGAATGATATCTCATCCTCTGATGCGGGTTCCCCGCATACCTTTTATCTGCATTTGGGAAATTACACGAGCTTGCAACTTGCGATGTATTCATTGCGAGAATTTCGGCGGGACAAAGGGAAAGCAGGAGCTGTCTTTTGAAGAGATGTTGACTGTGGTAAAGAGCCTTAAACAACTGGGTTGCAAGGTTGTTGATATTACAGGCGGCGAACCCCTGATGCATCCTAAATGGCATGAGCTTGCAAAGTGTCTTAGTGATAGTAATATAAGATGTGCTTTAATCACCAACGGCCTTTCTTTTAATGAACATGCTCTACGCGCCGCATTGGACGCGGGAGTCGAAACCGTAGCCTTTTCCTTGGACGGTCCTGAGCCTATCCATGACATGATCAGAAAACTCCCTAGTCGTTTCTCGTTGACCAAATCACCTTATGAAATCACCGTGAACAACCTAAAACTCGCTAACGAACATATTAAAACTACTGTTATAACGCAGATAAATCGATTGAACTTGCCGCATCTCGAAGAACTTTACAGCTTGCTCAATAAACTAAAGATACAAAAATGGCAGCTCCAGCTCACCGTTCCCACTGGACGTGTTCTCAGAAACAAACCATCTCTTATAATTACTCCGGAACAACTAAACGAATTAACTTCTTTCATTGTAGATAAGCAAAACCAAGGAGATATCCCGTTTATAGATACCAGCGATACCGTCGGTTACTACACAGACAAAGAAAAGATTCTAAGAAAGCGTACTGGCGGACAAGGTTTGTGGCTCGGATGTCAGGCCGGCATAAGAGCTGTAGCAATTACGTTTAACGGAAAAGTGCGCGGATGCTCCATGTTACCGCCTGAATTCAATGCAGGAGATCTTCACACTGAATCTCTTGAAGACATATGGAAGGACGCTTCACGCTTCGGATACAGCACAGCCTTTGATCCAAACAATCTCGAAGGAGACTGTAAAAGCTGTTCCTACGGTGCGATCTGTCGAGCGGGGTGCACGTCAATGGCCTACTACACCACAGGCACTATTTACAGTAATCCATATTGTATCTCACGACCGTCAGTTCGCAAAAATGATACAGGTTTATGTGAAATGAAAAGACAAGGAACAATACAATGAAACACCTAATCAATCTCTACACTGCCGGACTGGAGCTGACTCTCGCGTGCCCATGTAATTGCGAAACCTGCGGTTCAAATGCCGGCAAAAAGCGGGAGAATGAGCTAACCGTTGATGAGTGGAAATTAATTGTTCGCGAACTCTCAAAACTTGGGTGCAAACGGATAGGTCTGCTCGGCGGCGAACCTCTTCTTTATAAAGAGTGGGCGACTGTGGCCGTAGAATCCGCCGCTGTCGGCATGGCAGTTGAAATTATTACCTCCGGAATAGGAATAGATAGAACCTTAGCAAAAACAATTTATGATGTAGGAGTAAACTCAGTAACCGTAAGCATAGACGGTACAGAAGAGATACATGATAAACAACGGCGAATACCGCACGGTTATCAACAAGCTATAAATGCTGTTCGTTATCTTGATGAGGCCGGCTTAAAAGTGGGTATAAACACCCAAGTAAACCAAAGCACGCTGCCGACATTGGAATCGCTGGCCCCTAAACTGCAAGAAGCCGGCGCAATGGGATGGCAGCTTCAGCTGACAATGCCGCGAGGGCGAGCATCCGGATGTGCTGATATTGCCCTGCCGGCCGAAGCCATGCCCAAAGTTATGGAAACCGTCAGACGTCTTATTGGACGACGAGGACTTCGCCCCATTATCACAGATAACATAGGATATTTTACAAAAGACGATCCGAAACTGAGAACTCCACCGGGAATTTTTAAAAGATGCTGGATGGGTTGTTTCGCAGGAATTAGAGCCATAGGCATCATGAGTGACGGCTCTGTAAAAGGATGTTTGGCCCTGCCTGACGAAATGATAGAAGGAAACATAAGAGAAACTCCGTTAGAAAAAATATGGAACGATCAAAACAAATTTTCGTACAACCGAGCATTTGAGGAATCAAGCCTGTCCGGCGAGTGCTCAAAATGTACCTTCGGCCGGATTTGTCGCGGAGGGTGTACAGCATTCGCTCTATCAGTGCACGGCAAAACAAATATAAGCACTCACTGTTTTTTGCTGCATCAAAATTGCTAAGCCATAAGACTAATTCAAAGAAAACAAAGGTTCTTTTTTTATATTATCAAACAAAACACGAGACTTTTCAATTTGCTCCTCAGTTCCGCTCAACGCAAGCCAAACACTGCCTTCGGCTCCGCCGACACCTCCTCCCGCTACAAGCTGAGCTTTAACGCCGGTCAGTAACGAAAGTGCATCGAGTTCTGTAAATACTTCTCCTAAAACAGGCATCAACCTAGGTCCTTCTGATTCTGAAGAATTCAGCAACAAGGCAAGTTCATCAAGATCTGTGTTAATTCTCTTTTCCAACCCAACAGGCAACAGCAATTTTACTCTTCTTCCAAACACAGCTTTTAGAGATACACCAATAGTGCCGGCGTGAGGATGTCCGATATAAATTCCGGCTCTCTTAGAAGACAGATTAACAGCATTGGCACCTTTTATTATGATGTCTTTGCTGCTTAATTCATCAACAACATCAAAAACAGTTTTTCCGCGTTGCCATTGGCCGTCAACAATAACCGCATCACCGGGAAAATCACTTTCATCGGGAAGCCGTCCGAATTCAGTCGTAGGAAGAGAAGGAGGAAGGGTAATCCCCCGAAAAAATCGTTTTCTATTAAATCTCTCCGCTTGATTTATAGAAGCTAAAATCTCCTCGGCAATATATCCGTTGGTAGTTCCGGCAATAATTACCAGAGTACCGCTTTTAAGAACGTCAGAAATATCCCGACGGGATGCAATCGCTTTTCCGATCAATCGCTTTCCGGCAGCAGGTGTTATAATTACTTGTACGGTCTTCAATTCAGAACTCCTTATCTTGAGTATTTCATCTTAACTATTTTAAATAGTCGCTTTTTATAAGCACTTTTTCAAAGAAAAAATTCTGTTATCTGGGTGCTTATCTGGATTCCGGGGATACTGAACATTCACTCTAGGGGCGTGTGGTATTAGCAGGGCCGAACAGCGCAGGTCCAACCGGTAACGTCTTCTTCGCTAATCATTTGAGTGCATATCGATCCGCCGCAAGCAGGCGGATAGTAGCAGATATATGCGTCTGTAAAGCCGGTTGTATCCTCCAGTTTGTTGACATCAGCAATTTTTGATTTCTCCGGACAATTTGGGCATTCATCGGCCCCGAAGCCTCTACATGTGTCATCGACGCAGTTCACCGCGTAACATATGACATCGAAGTCATCCCAATCCAACATTTCGGTTTCGCTTGATGTGTTCATCTCCGAATCGCCGGAAAAGTCAGTGTCTGTTCCATCAGACGATCTGTCTTCGCCGGAATCGGTCGATTGCGAATCTGAGGCGTTCTCTGTGTCACTTGATCCGGTGTCCGCTTCAGTTGATTGACATCCAATAAGCACAGCTGTTGAAATTCCCATTAGAATCTGCATCAGTATTTTCATTTGTATCTCCGTTCGGCTTGTTACAGAAGTTCGTCCGACTCACAATGAGCCGAGCAACTTCCGGTTAACTCTATTCTTTATAAGTCTAAGAACCGTAAAGTTGAGAACCGCGCCTTTGAATTTTTTTGCCAATCAAAAGACATGGGTAACTGCGCTTGGAGCATATTTTATCAATCTGATGTGTTTATTTTTTAAGACATACTAATGCTTGTCTGTCAGTATGCCTTGTAATATTATCAAGAGGTTAGATCAGTTTACTTATTATTTGTTAAACGGCATTGATATTGCTTACACATGCATGATAGAGTATTCAATGCAAAGGAGAAGCACATGAAACTTTTTAACAGTGCGGGTTTAATCGACACCGTGGATTCTTTTCTTCACGTCGGATATATGTCCGCCTATCCAAGACAGCTTGAGCCCGGCGCATATCCTCCAGGGTCGAATGAGTTTTCACAGTTGCCTTCTCAGCAAATTGATCTAACCCAAGCATTTAGGCTGTCAGACAACGTTGAAAACACGCAGGGATTATTGGATGCTTCCGCCGGACTAACCGCAGGCCTACCGCATAGCGGACTATGGTTTTCGGTGCTTGCTTTTGCCGGAACCGTTGCGTTGCTATACCTTGTCTTACGCCGTTTTACTGTCGGCTCTCCTTATCGATCGTTTTCAGCCTCGGCTGCAGCAATGTTCGCCGTAATTTCGATTTTTACTTTTTATTGTAATGACGACAACTCTTTGCCTGTTGATAAGCCATGGGAAGGAATGAGTCTTAAAGCTTACGAAAACCCTGAGCTTGCCACCCGGGCCATTTTGTTCGGCATTATCGCTCCGGCTGCCGCTAATATAGGACAGACGGTTACTACAACTGCAAATATCCAAAACGAAGTCGCCCTTCCTGTAAAAAACCCGAACGAAGGAATGCGTTATGCTTTGGACACCTACGGAATCGACGGATGGGGAAACGAATTTCAGTTTGTTGTTGACAGCGAAAAGTCAGACAAACAGGACTATACAATATATACAGTGACCAGTTCGGGACCGGACGAAACCTTCAACACTGAGGATGACATTTCGGCTACTTTCAATCAGACGGTTAACGGTTCATGGGGATACTCTCCGCCTAATGCATTTTTTCTTGTATCGAACAATGATAACATTGAGGTTCTTTTTCATCGTTGGAAAAATAAAATGTTTGAATATCATGATAAAGAAGCTGCCAAAAAGATTTCCGATTCAACTTTGTTCGATGTTCTTCCAAGGAGCTATTTAAGCGAAACCCAGATTCAGGAAATTGAAAAAGCCTACAACGCAGCAAAAAGCGATCTTTCCGACTCTCCCGTACTCTTGCAAGTTTTTATATGAGTTAAAGGTGACTAAAGAAAGCGGTTGTAAAATAAATCATGTTATTCAAGCAGCGACAGTCGCAGCCGTACTGGGGCTATACTTTATGATAAGAACTGTTTCTTATTACCTTCCATCATATTCAGAGCCTGCCGGATTTATCTTGCCCAACATCTGGCTTCTTTTTGCATCGTGGCAATACTACAAAAAGTCTCAGTTGAACTTTTTGGTTTTACGCGGCAATCAAAGCAACATGGTAGGCGTTTTGTCAATTCTTGCAACAGCAGGTTCGATAATTTGTGTAACTGTAATTTGGCCTAAAGGATGGTCCCGGCCCGCCATTATCAACTGCGCTGCTTTGCTTCTTGTTATTCCCTTTGCTGAGGAATTGTTTTTTCGCGGTGTTTTGCTCTCTTGGTTTCATAAGCTTTTTAAACGGTCTTCAATAGCGGTGATATCTCTCAGCCTTTTATTCGGCGCCTTACATTTATTAAACGGCATTCGTGCTTCTATTGCTGCTTTTGTTCTTTCTCTTGCATTGGGGGCAATTACTGTTAAAACCAAGTCCTTGTTGTGGCCGGTTGCAATTCACTCCGGATGGAACAGTCTGGTTATTCTGCGTGAGCTCTCAAATGAAAACGACAGAACAATTATTGCGGCAGTTACAATTTTGGGACTGGCGATTATTACATTACAGGCTCTTATCACCGGTAATAAACCAATCTCATGAATAATACATTATACAAATTTATTTTACCGGACTTACAGGAAACCAGAGGTGATGTACACCTACTGGTCTGGGGAGATTTGGGCACATGGATCGCAGCTGATGAGGAGCTTAAACAGCTGTTGTTAAAATTTGACGGCACAAAAACCGTCGAAACAGTGCTTAACGAACACGCAAAACAGCAGGAAAAACCTTTTGTGTCGGTTCAAAAGGAATGTCTGTCAATATTGACTGAGCTGATAAAACACAAAATACTTGATGATTCCAATGATCACCTAAAAGCTGTCAACGAAGAGCCGTTGTCGATTGCCAATGTAACTTTAAATATAACCAACAATTGCAATCTTAAATGTTCGTTTTGTTACAACGGAACAAGAAATAGACAAGAAGCAGATGTTTTAAAAATTGCTGAGTTCTTGCGTAACTCAAAAGAAACACTGTCAAATGATTCGTCATTAATAATCTTGGGAGGAGAGCCGCTTCTAGATCCGAAGAGACTATTTTTGTTCTTGGAGAGCGTAAGAGGAATATTTTCCAGACCGCCCATGATATCTACCAATGGAACAAAAATCACAGCAGATATCGCATCTCAACTAGCTGCCGCCAATGTTGAGGTTCAAGTTTCGCTGGACAGTTATGACCCGGAAGCCCATGACAAAAGTCGCGGACATGGTGTTTTTGAGAGAGCATCAAAAGGAATAGAACAACTCGTCAAAGCAGGAGTTTACACTATCATTTCTATGGTAGTAACAAAACAAACCCTAGCTCATATGGAAGGTATTTTTCATCTCGCAAATTCCCTACAGGTCAACGAAGCAAGGTTTATTCCTTTGCGAAATACAGGTGCTGCGGCCTTAAACTCTAAAATCTTAGAAAGTATTCCAAATCCAATGCACGGATTCTCCATGCTTCTCGATATATTGAAACGTTACCCACAATACGCTTCTTTATTGGGAAGAGATTTTTTTTCCGTCGCTGCCGCCCAGTGCAGCAATTGTGCTACGCGTATTAGCTGCGGCATAGGTCGAAGGGTAATTTTCATTGACGCAGACGGAGACCTCTACCCATGTCCTAATCATGTAATGCCTGATTTAAATCTAGGAAATATTCTCACTTCAAATATGAAAGCGATTATGTCATGTCTAACTATGCAAACAATCAGGGATAGATATCATATCGACAGGTTTGTTTCATGCAATCGTTGTGCGTTTAGGCGATGGTGTGCCGGTGATTGCCGAGGAGAAGTAATCGCAACGTACAAAAATCCGCACGCTCCGTCACCCAATTGCTCATCTCTAAAAAAAATGTATTCAGAAATGCTTTGGTGTCTGGCTCTTAATGATCTCCGCCTTAGACATGTAATTCTGCCAAATTCGACTTTAGATTTTCATAATTAAGTTTTGGCTTCCACCCAAAAAGACGCAGTCGGCACCACTGTCACTATGAGATATGATTTGGTAATAATTACATCTTTGGAGTAATGAGCTTTTTCTTGGGACTATTTCTACTTGAATTATTGATTTGAAATTGACCTTTTAGGGAAAAGGTAAAAACACGGAGAGAGACATGAAGAAAGAAATTGAGAGATATGCTATTGGGTTTATTTTGTTTTTATGCGCAGGATGTGTTGATCCTGATAATACTAAAGACAATAACGGAAGCGACATTGAAATAAATACCGATAACGGACCGGATGCCGATGCGGACAGCGACACCGACGCCGATGCCGATGCGGACAGCGACACCGACACAGATGCCGATGCCGACAGCGACGCCGACAGCGACGCCGACACCGACACAGATACAGACGCCGACAGCGATGCCGATGCTGACTCTGACGCTGATGCTGATGCTGACTCTGACAGCGATACAGATACAGATACGGACACGGACACTGATACCGACACTGATACCGACACTGATACTGACACTGATACCGACACTGATACCGACACTGACACCGATGCTGATTCAGATATTATTTGTAAGTATGAATGTCTTGATCATTGTATGTCTATAGGCGGAACTCAAATGGAAGGAACATGTCCTGGTGAGCAGAGATGTTGTGATATGAGCGGAGTAGACACAGGAGGTGATGCTGATACTGATACTGATACTGATACTGATACTGACACTGACACTGACACCGACACTGACACTGACGCTGATGCGGATAGTGATAGTGATACTGATAGTGATACTGATACTGATGGTGATACTGATGTCAGAGCGCCTTGTTCACAATCCCATTCTACTATTAAGGCAGCCGGAGCTTGCATTAGTCCTCCGATTTTGATGGGTACAGCGGTATCCAGCAACAACGCGAGCGGCAATGCGGTGCAACACTTCAACTACTGGACAGCAGAAAACGAAATGAAATGGCAAAACCTACAGGCTAGAGAAGGTACTTTTACCTTTGGCGGTGCAGATACCATAGTCAATGCGGCGCAACAAAACGGTATTAAAGTTAAGGGGCATTGTTTGGTGTGGCACAGCCAGCTGGCCTCTTGGGTGGAGCAATCAAGAGGCCGAGAAAGAGTTCTCGGCATAATGAAAACACATATTGAGACAGTAATGGGCCATTTCGGCAACAAAGTTCATTCATGGGACGTAGTAAATGAAGCAATTCTGACCGATACCGACACAGGTACCGGCAACGCACGCATGAGACCGACGGTTTTTTATAACGAAATTGGACCGGATTATATCGATCTTGCGTTTCAAATCGCTCGAGATTATGCGGACAGCCGCGGTTGGACCGATATGAAGCTCTATTACAACGACTACAGCATTGATGCCGAAAATGACAAATCTAACTTTGCCCGCACAATGATTGAAGGTTTGGTAAGCCGCGGTGTTCCTATCGACGGATTGGGATTTCAGATGCACATAGGTCCGCCCAACAACGTTCCGACAGCACAAAATGTTGCAAACAATATGGACTTTTATATCGGATTGGGGCTCGAAGTGTTGATTTCAGAGATGGACATTAATTTGTGCGGCGGAATAGTGTCCGAATCACAGCAGGCTGCTCTATATCATGACATTACTGCTGCTTGTGTTGCACGTCCCAAATGCACTGCTATTACTGTATGGGGAGTCAATGACGAAAGCTCCTGGCTAAACGGATGGAGCGGCTCCATGTGCAACGGCGGCAACTCCCGTTCATTGCTGTTCTCCAATAATCAACCCAAAAACACCTATACTCAGGTATTGAACGCTCTGCTTGGTAAGTAGTCACTGCCCTACAAAAACAATTAATATCTAATTATGATTTTTAAGGATTGAGGTTAAGATCCAGTTTTAGATTACTATCCAACGACGGAGATTCGTTGTCCTTGGGGGCACCGTCAAGGGTTAGGCCTTTGTTTCCGCCAAGTGACGGTGCCTTTCCCAAACCGCCTTCTCCCAACTTGAGTTCAAATTCGGGGGATTTGGAGTCTTTGTCGTCAGTCGATGACGATTTGTCCGTTACTTCTAGGTCTTCTTCTTTATCAGACGAAACCGGATTATAGCCGAACATCGTTTTGATTTGTTCCAATAAAGAAGGGGATTCAATTTTTTTGTATACCTCGTCAAGAGTGGAGCGCATTTCATCAAACCTGGCCGTTCCTCGGTATATGCCGGCAAGTGCCACCAAAGCTGAAACACTTCTGTCGGATAGAGTGACCGCCAACTTGGCTTTTTCGACTGCTTCATCAGAATTCATTGTGGTTGCATAGTATCTGGCCCAATACATCGCTATTGAAGGCGAATTGGGATCAAGCCTCTCTGCAATACTTAATGAAGTTTCAGCTTCTGCTTTTTCGTCACGCATTAAATGAATCATACCCATCAACGCATGAGCTCTTGCATAGTCCGGCATTACAGAAAGAGCGGCCATCACCTCGATTTCAGGACGTTTGTCGAAAGGATTGGATAATAGTAAGATCTCTGCAATATTTACTTTCTGAACCGCATCCGGTCGTGCTTTGAGTGCTTTTTCAAATTCAACTAGTGCCTCTGATGCAACTCCTGTATTTCCAAAAATAATTCCTCTTCCGGCACGGTAATAGGGGTTTTGGGGGTCCAGTTTAATTGCAATATCATTTAGATTTGCAGCAGCAGACATATTATTGCTGTTCAATAACGAAAGTGCGCTAATAGCAAAATACGGCGCCATAGCTTCTCTTTGGGACATAACCGCTATGTCAGCTTGAGCAGCATCTTTAGCTCTTGCTCCGTAAGGGTCGAATACAGGAGCGTTTGCAGCCTCAGTACCGGAAGCAGGAACCACACCGAAACGACCGAGCTTTCCCTCTGGATCGGCAGGGGATTTTTCTCCTTTAAAAGATAAAATTTCTACCATTGATACGTCGATATCCAAACTCAAAGCAGCGGCATAGAGAAAACAGGACAATTCATAACTTGTTGCCTGCAAAGGTTCTTTATTATCGCCAAGAAAGGCTTCTGACATTTTTTCTGCGGTAAGCGGTCTGCTTGCAGCTGCTTCACGTTGATGGTGCGGACGCCATTTCCCTTGCTCTTTCAATTTGATAAGCCCTCTGTAGAGCGCTTCCAATCCATCCGAACCCTTCTTTCCCGAAGCTGCTTCTTTTGCAAAAGCTGAAACCTTCGGGCCGGCCTCACACGGATTTATTGCTTCTTCTTTCGGAATTCCCAACTCGTCAAAAAGACTCTTTGTATCTTTTAATTCCGTTTGGGGTTGTATTTCCCCTTTTTCTTTTGTGTAAAAGTAAAAGGCTGTCACAAGACCGACTACCGCCAGTACCGCTATAGGAACATACGGAAACTTCTTTTTTGATACATCGGCAGACAATTCTACTTTTTCAACATCGTTAATTTTAAGACATCTCGGGCATCTCGGCTTTATATTGTCTTCAGCTTCAAATTCGTGATTGCAGGGTATACATTTGTATTTCATGTTTTTAACCTCTTTTTTATATTTATTTCTATTAGGATGTCTTACTGATTGTCAACCCGGACAGGCTGTTCCGCAAACAATGATCCCGGATGAGCATGACAATGGTGATGCATTGAGACAAGACACATCACATCCGCCCTGAGGACACTCAACAGTACATGAGCCGTCACAGTCAACAGTACATGAGCCGAATTGCGTACAGGTTACAATACTGCCGTCACCCACTTTGGCTTGGCATGTTCCGGTATTGTTGCATTTAACTTCGCAATTGCGACTGCAAACAGTTTCACACGTACTTGTTCTGGAGCAATCAACAAAGCACCCATCCAAACAGTCAGCTTCGCATCTCGTCATATCTTTACAATCAATGGAACAGTCTACATCACATATGCTATTGCAGGAACTAACGCTCTCGCAGTCAATGTTGCATCCTTTTACAGAACCGCAGTCCACATTACAGATATTTTGGTTGTCGCAATAGCACTCATTTCCTCTGCAATACTCACTTCTGCATCCGACAAATATTGAGATGATTGCTGCAAGCAATAACGTTACTAACAATTTTTGATTAATTGTAAAATAAGCTTTCATGTTTTTTACCATACAACAAATAGGCAACTTCTTCAGCTTTTATGTATTCTTTCTAGTAGCGATAAAAATCCCGGGAAAAAAATCGTTGTTGCGGTAAACACTGAAGCAATTCCCACTACAGCAAGTGACCCCAAAGACTGAAGTCCGACATTGTGAGAGATTATGCCTGCTCCAAAACCAAATGCGGTAGTCAAAGAAGCCATGAGAGCAGCAGCACCTGTGGTTCGTAAAACTCTTTTTAGAGAACCTAATCCCTCATCCATATAACGGTGGTAAATATGCACCGCATTGTCAACTCCTATACCCACAACTGAGGGCAGCACAATGAGGTTGAACATATTGATTTCCATTTTGAGTAGATGAATAAGACCCGCAAAAACTGACATCCCGCAAGCCAACGTAAATCCGATTAAAAGAGCCGGTTTAAGCTTTCTAAAATCTATCAACAAAAATATGAAAACCACAACAGCTGCCATAACAAGAAGAGGTACTCCGTCTTTAAGAATGGTCTTATAAATCCAAGCCAAAACAAGGGTTTCATCAGCGCTTTGGTTTTCTATTCCTGCTTCAGCAGCAGTTTTTGACAAGTAATTCAACTCATCGTCCCAAGATGCAGCTTGAATATCGGAGTCATTTCTTTGTTCCGGCCAAATATACACCATATATTCTTTTCCGTTTTGAGTAATTACTCTTCTGGAAAAAACCTCAGGCAAATCAGCCATAGTCCAAGGCGCTATATTTGCCATCTCTCTTGCTTGTCTTAAGTCTTCGGCTTGTTTGCTGCTTGCTTCTTTATCTTTTTTGTCTGCTTCTCCGTCTATTTCCTCTGCTCGATCCAGCTTTGGATCGTTTAGTATTTTCTTGAGATGCTCAATTTTCGACTCAGTCGCAGCCTGGTTTTGCGGTAAAAGATCAGATGCTGAAAGAATTTTTCCTATTCTGGAAGGTCTTCCGTTAAAGCCGTTTTTTTGTTGAGCTTGAGCCAAATCTTTGATTTTTTTTGCATCGTCTGTGTTCTTAACTATAAAGACAGCAGGATTAAATCCGGTGCCCATGTTTCGATCCACATAGTCAGCAAATTCAGTTGCAGGCGATTTGCCTCTTAGTTCTCTAAAATTATTTCGAAAAGGAATATCGTTAACGTTAGTAATTCCAACTATGACCAATGCCAGAGTAATCGATACTGCTGCGCCGGCCAAACCCGGATGCAATTGTCCTGAAGTAAAAAATGTAGAAGGAGAAGATGCAACAGATTGTCGCTTGCTTCCGAATACCAAAAGAAGAGGAGGAAGGACAAGAAAACTGGAGGTAAGAGTTAACAAAACACCGATGCCGGCTATGAGACCGAATTCGGAAAAACCTCTGAAATCGGCAATCATAAAGGACAAAAAGGTACCGGCAGTAGTCAGTGCACTTGTTAGAGCGGGCGGAAAGGTTGAGATAACAGCTTCCCTTACAGCATCCTCAGGTGCTAATCCCTTAAATTTTATGTCCTGCTGAACACGCATGAAAAGGTGAATACCAAAATCGATACCTAATCCGATAATGACGGATACAAGAAATCCGGTAATGATATTTACATGACCCACTGCGATGCGAGCAAAGGCAAAGGTCCAAGTTACTCCGCAAAGCAGCGCCGCACCTATTAAAAAGGGAGCCCCGAGTCGTCTCAAAGCCAAAGCTATAAGTATAATTCCTGCAATAAAAGCCAAAAAGGATGCATTCCTTAAATCACTTAGCATTATTCGGTTTTGTTCCTGAAGAATGCTCAGATTTCCGGCCAAGGTTACTTCAACGCCTGCAGACTTGGGATTTAGATCTTCAATTTCCCGATTCATTCGGTTATACAATTGCCGACCTACCTCAATGTCCTCAAATTTAATACGCGGTGTTACAAGTACAAAAGTGTATTTGCCGTCCTTGCTTTCTATTATTTCATTGAACGGCATGTCTTGATTCTTGCTTTTCGCCAAATCTTCTACGCGCTTCCATGCCGCCTTTAGATCGGCTTCGTCCTTTTCTTCGTCCAGCCGAAGATTCATCGGATTGGCCTTCCACTTGGCTGCTCTGACGGCTTCCTCAAGCGCCTCTGTCAACTCGTCTAAAGAGGTTTCATCCATTAGCCGCAACGCGCGCTTTTTAAAAAAATCAATCGGAAACTCAAAGTCTGCGTATCGTATATCCTCTATCTGTCTAAAACGGTCGGTAACTTTTCGGGCAAAAGCTCGTCTCTGATCTTTATCGCTCCCTTCTATAGCAACAACAACTTGCCTGGTTCCGCCGGTTTTGTCTCTAACAACATTTGCATTGTTAATTTCGGCTGAATCATCAGGCAAAAGCGCTTCGTAGCTGGAATCAAATTTGATACCCGCCGCAACAGCAAACGCCGCCAAAGTAAATAATGCTGCACCGGCTAAAAACCTTTTAGGATTCTTTACCTGTCTGTCTGCAAGCAGAGAAGCAACAGCAACTTTTTGTTTACGCTCTTTCACAATTAGTTCACTCCAATCAACCGGACTCTATCTAAGGTTGTTCTATTATTGAAGAGCAAAAAGAATAATTTTTTCTTTGTACAAAAGATAGCAAAATGGTGCTTTTATTACCCATTCCATGATGCTAGAAATACCCATCGAAACTTGCCGCCCAGGTTGTACGGCAGAATAAGTCCGAAAACTGATTTTCTCGGACATAACACTAAAGGGCAAAATGAAAATCTTTCGTTATATTAGAGTGATGTATCGTATGCCTACGGCTCTTATTTGGACATTGTTCATTCACTATTTTTTTATTAGAATTCCTCAGTTGCTGACAAAAAAGAAAAGGTTCTTGAAAGCTTTAAGCATTTGGGGGGCCGGCTTCTCGTGGATTATGGGAATTCGAATACATAAGAAAAACAAAATGCCCGACCCGATGGGAGACTTGATAATTTCAAACCATATGGGTTTTTTAGACATACCTATTTTGTTGGCATCCTTTCCGGCGGTTTTTGTAATAAAAGTTGAACTCGGCCGGATTTTCTTTTTCGGTCAAAGACTTCATGATCAGGGACATATTTTTGTTGTAAGGGAAGATAATGCGTCAAGAAGTTCAGCAGGAAAAGAGTTAATGAAAGTACTAAAAAACGGAGACCGCGTTATCGTTTTTCCCGAAGGTCGAGGAACGCCGGGAGCTCAGCGCTTACCTTTTGCACCGGGTTCATTAGCTGTGGCCGAAAGATTGGGTAAAAAAGTTCAGGCATGCATTATTGACTATCTTCCGGACCGTCGGCTGCTTGAGTGGGATGTCAACCGAAAGATATTTCCTCAATTGGTGGATTTGTTCGGAAGATTTAGGATTCATGTGAGCGTTGAGTATCTAGAGGCAGCTCCGGTGGAAAACGCAAAAGAAGATGCTGAAAAATACAGACAACTTATAGAAAGCAAACTAATAGAACATGACATGCAGCGTGAAAATAGTTCTGCCGTCTGCTAAAATTAATGCCTGAATCGATAATAAAAGCTTCTGATTTCAAAGCTATTGTTTTTGATCTGGACGGAACTCTCTATACAGTTTCAGGTTTAAATTTTTATATGGCGCTTGAAATGCCGTTTGAACCCATAAGACTTAGGGCGCTATTTAAAACCCGCACTGACATGCGCGGCACAGACTATGAGAACCGGGAAATTTTTAAAGCGCATTTTGCAACAAAGCTTGGCAGTAGAATTAACATGTTACCTCAGCATGCAATTGACTGGTATGAAAAGAAATTTATGGCAGGATTCATTAATGTCTTATCTAAGCACGGCAGACTCAGAAACGGTTTATTGCCTCTACTTAGCAAGCTCAGAGCAAACGGTCTCCGTTTGGCAGTCGTATCAGACTTCGGTTGTGTAAAGGAAAGGCTGTCAGCTTTGGGCATTCCTCGAGACTGTTTTGATGAAGTGCTTGCTGCTGAGGATTTTGGAGTAATGAAACCCACGGCAAAACCCTATCTCTACTTGGCAGAGCTTTGGAAAAATAAACCTTCAGAACTCTTATTAATAGGGGATCGCGAAGATCACGATTTGGGAAGCGCAGCTCTCTTAGATTTTGGTTTTTTAGGTATTGAAAGCAAACAGGGTAAAGGCCCCCTTTTTCGTAAATGGCCGGAAGTCTTCAATTGTCTGGATAGCTGATACTATTTGTAGTATTGAGCGCAATTGTAATCCAGACAATCAAATAAAACAAACAAATCGTCCAGACCGTCAGGATAAGCAAGCTCGCATTCACTGTAGCAGGCGTCGTCGTCATAGTCACAATCAGCTATGCACATATAAAGATAATAACAATCATCATTGTCATAACAAATTCTGTCTTCTTCTGCACAATAGCAATCCCAGCATGAATTGAGATCAACCGTATCTTCAGTGCAATCCAACTCTTGATAATCCGAACAATTTTCATCCCTGCAATCAAGAATGGCGAGAAAATCGTCAACCCCAAGAGGATAGTCGTATGCACAATCACCTATACACTCGTTGTCTGCACAATCGAAAATACACTGGTCAAGATCCAGACAATGCGGATTGCTCTCACAAATATCTATTTCCTCTTCACAGTAACACTCTACACAATCAATAAGATCTACCGAATCAGCGCAATAGTCCTCTTGATTGTTTGTACAATTACATATTCCCCAACCGCTGCCGTTATTGTTACAAACGGTAACTCCCGTGTTTCCGTTAGAACAAGGACAACTCTTTTGTCTGCCGGCAACACACCCGCTATTGTTAGTACATCCGCATAATGCAACTATAAATATACCGAAACTGACATAGAAAAAGCCCCATCGAACAAATATAGATAACATCAAATTATTCTCCTAGAAATCAGGATGTTAAATAGAAAGTAACGAAAATATCAGTTTCGGTCCAGCTGAAACAGTTATTTTGTTTCCATCTCAAAACGCACCAAAATAGGCAGGGTGTTTTGAGATTAACAATGGGCAGTTCATTCCAAATATATTGGGTTGTTTCACATCAGCCGGATTTTAAAGCTTCATCTACAATACATTTTGCCTCTTCTTGTATTTGCTTTAAATGCTCAGTCCCGCCGAAGCTCTCAGCATATATTTTATAGATATTTTCAGTTCCTGAAGGACGGGCCGCAAACCAACCCCTATCCGTTACAACTTTTAGACCGCCGATAGCTGCACCGTTGCCCGGAGCTGCGGTTAGTTTTTCTAAAATTTTGTCTCCGGCCAAAGTTGAAGCTTTTACCTGAGCAGGAGACAGTTTATTTAATATTTCTTTTTGTTCTAAAGATGCCGCTGCATCTGTTCTCTCATATAAAGATTCGCCGAATTGTTCGGTCAGTCGTTTATAATTTTGAGACGGTGTTTTTCCTGTAACGGCGGTCATTTCAGCTGCTAACAAATTCAATATTATTCCGTCTTTATCGGTGGTCCAAACAGAACCGTCTTTTCTCAGAAAAGAGGCTCCCGCACTTTCTTCGCCTCCGAATCCCAAAATACCTTCTGTCAATCCTTGTACAAACCATTTAAAGCCCACAGGCACTTCGTAGAGTGCACGTTCAATACCTTTAGCTATACGGTCAACAATGGCGGAGGTCACAAGAGTTTTACCCACACGAAGGGATTTGCTCCATTTTGGACGATGGGTAAACAGGTATTCGATTGCAGCAGCCAAATAGTGATTGGGATTCATCAGACCGTCCGATGTAACAATTCCGTGTCGATCAGAATCCGGATCATTGCCAAAAGCAATATCATATCGGTCCTTTAGCGATATAAGCGAAGCCATTGCATAAGGAGAAGAGCAGTCCATTCTTATCTTTCCGTCGTGATCTAGAGTCATGAATGAAAACGTAGGATCAACTGACGGATTCACTAGATGCAGATTTAATTTATACTTTTCCGCTATCGGCTCCCAGTATCCCACGGAAGCTCCGCCCATTGGATCGGCACCGATTTTTAGCGATGCCCCTTTTATCGCATTCATATCGATAACATTTTCCAAATCATTTATGTAAGGATTAAGAAAATCATGAATTTGAACATTTGATTGATTTTTTGCCTGTTCGAAAGCTGTACGCTTCACGCCCTTTAGCTTATCAGCAAGCAATTCATTGGCGCGATTTTCAATCCAAGATGTTGCATCGGTATCCGCAGGACCGCCGTTTGGAGGATTGTATTTAAAACCGCCGGAATCAGGAGGATTATGCGAAGGCGTAATAACGATACCGTCTCCCATATGTTCAGAGCGTCCTTTATTGTATGTTAAAATTGCATGCGAAATAACAGGAGTGGGTGTAAAGCCTTCTTCGTATCTCACTTCTACACCGTTGGCTGCACACACCTCAACAGCAACAATTCTCGACGGTTCTGAAAGCGCATGGGTGTCTGCACCTATAAACATCGGTCCGTCAATACCTTGGGATTTTCTATATTCGCAAACCGCTTGGGTCACCGCTAAAATATGGTTTTCATTAAAGGATGCATTAAAAGACACTCCTCTGTGTCCGGAGGTTCCAAAGGCAACCTTTTGAGATTTTACCGATGGATCAGGAGCAACAGAATAAAAAGCTTTTTTGAGTTCCGAAATATTGACGAGGTTTTCTTGCATTGCCGGTTGGCCGGCTCTTTCGTGTTTGGACATATGTGTAAATCCTTTCGATAGCGTTACGGGCAGCTGTTGTATTTGTCCGGACTGTCAGCCTGAATTCTGCATAGAGCTGTCTCTTCTTTGATACGGTTCTTTTTGGAATCTTCCAAGCAGTCAGCTTTTGCTTTTTGTGCTTCAGCTGCGCGTTTGTCAGTATATTCCTTGGCTGATTTTAAGGCATAAGATTTCTGCGGCTGAAGCTTTTCTATTAACGGTTCGAATTGCTCTACGATTGCCTGTTTCTTTTTGGCAATATCTTCTTTTGCAGCATTTACTTTTGCAGCAGGCGCGGCGTCTCCTCCCATGTCTTTAATTTTTAGAGCCAGCACATCATCAAGGCCCCGGAGATCCCGATCCATTTCGTTTTTTAGCTTTGACTCTTTGGTTTGGTATTCATCACTTATACGCTTGGATTCATCCTCATAAGAGGTGCCGCGTAGAACTCCCGTTATTTCGAGTTTTTTTTCGCACATTTGATCAATCTGCTGATCTGTAGCTACAGATTTACAAGCAGCAATCTC
>CAYWLQ010000098.1:0-21116 GCA_964458775.1 uncultured Myxococcales bacterium
ATCGGCAGCATAATCTACCCCGGCCCGTTTGAACAATTTTCCGAAGAGGGCTAACCTTACGGAATCAAAAGCTATTCCTAGGATAACAAAAAAATCCTGTCAGGTCAATTTTTGTAACGAATAATGTAAATTTTACATTTTGCCGGGTTACCCATTTATCAAGGTAATTATGAATTAGTTAAAGACCCTTTCTGCGATCCGGGAAGGCGGAAATACAAGACGAGTTGGAGAAGGATATCCGGTGCACAGATTTTCACCCTCGCTCTCCAAAAGTGGAGGTAGGGCATAATTAAATACAACATCGCCTACTGAAATTGCTCAAAAAATTTAATGATAGACTATAACGGATTTCAGACCAAAGGGACAAAAGTTTCTTGTTTGTAAATCTGTTGACTATCTACAAAACAAGTAACTATTTCTTTGCTGCTTTTTTTGTTGCGCTGGAACCGCCGATGAAATCTTTGAGTGCCTGGGCAGGTTTGAAACCGACAGTGGTTTGGGCTTTAATCTTAATTTTTTCGCCTGTTTGAGGGTTGCGACCCGTGCGAGCAGCGCGTTTCTTTTTATTGAAGGTTCCAAAGCCGGGGAAAGAAAAACGCTCTTCTTTTTTGATAGCTTTTTTCACTTCTTCAAAAGTAGCATCGATTACCGCTTGAACGGCTTTCTTTGAAAGTCCTTCCGGAACGGTTTTGGTTTTGGCTACGGCGTCAATTAGTTCTGCTTTTGTCATTGTCTTTCTCCTCTGTATTTTGTTGACAATTGATTTTGGGAATAAACTCAATAGTTTTCCCCAATTTACGAATATAATGAATCATATGTTCAGCACTAATGACTGTCAAGAAAAAAATCAACTTAAAGAAAAAGATTTTCCTTATAACATGAGGCTTTCAGCGACAATAAAATCGGAAGTGCTTTATTTGCAATTTATTGCGGTTATAAAGTTCAAAAAGCATCCGTGCTATCAGGGCAATTCGATTTGAAAAAAGATATGAGTCCGCCATTCACTTTCCACATAAAGGATATCAGTAAGTAAAAAATGGATATCTCTTATAAATAGATGTTTAGAATAGCGTGTCAGGTTTTATAAATCCAATATATGAACAGTAGAACAGGTAATTGAAATAATATTGCAATATTTTAATTTCTTAACTGTTTTGGGAAAGATGTTCTTTGCAATACAATCTGTTCAGTGGGATAGAATCGCTCTCTCAAATCTCCTATGAGATAGAATGAACCTGTTGCAAAAACTGTCCCGTGCGAATCTGCACAAGCTATTGCTCTTGTAAGTGCATCTTGTGGATTTGGAATGATTTCTACAGGGCACCCTGCCTTCTTAAACAATAAAGCGGTATTAGATGCCGGTGACGGAGGCTTACCGAAAACTTGCGGTTCTGTAACAATGATAAGATCAAATTGATTGATAAGAGGTTTTGCGAGGTTTAGTCCTGCTTTGGCACCGAGAGCACCAAATACACATATTCTTGGAGTATTTGCTCTCATTTGCTTACAGTTCATTAATGCATAAACTGCAGCATCAAGCTTGTCTTGATTATGAGCACCGTCCAAAATGATTAATGGAGATGATTCGTCAGCTGTGTTGCAGGGCATTCGTTCAGAACGACCCGGCAGAACAACCGAAAATGCACTTTCTTCAGCTGTTTCATAATCTAACTCACAACCCAGAATATTAATAGTTTTTAAAGCAGCGCGTATAGCCAGCTGTTTATTATGTGAAAAAACATCATTGGTGCGTTCAACAATTGATAGCGGAGCACCGATCTTTTCCGCCTCTTTTTTGATAACATCAAGAGCGACTCCTGAAGCCCCGGTAAACAAAGGTACTTTATGTCTGGCAATACCGGCCTTGTGCCACGCTATTTGCTCAATACTCGGTCCCAAGGTTTTAAGGTGATCCATACCCACATTAGTAACAACAGATACAACAGTGTCCACAAACGAGGAAAGATCAAAGCGACCGCCGCAACCGGCTTCGAAAACCATTACTTCAACTTTATTGCGACGAAAAAGCTCAAGTGTTATTGCAACAGATGCCATTCCATGAATAGATGCAGGTGTATTTGAATTTAGAAATCTTTTAGCTATAGGCATAATATCATTTACTACATCGACAAATTCATCAGCCGATACATATTGTCCGTTAATCCAGGTTTTCTCTGTTACCGCTTGCAAATATGGCGATACATGCAATCCGGTACGAAAACCTGCTTTGGATAGAATCCCGGCTGCTGCAGCTGCAACACTTCCCTTGCCGGATGTACCTGCCACATGCACAGCCGGAATCCCTTTCTGCGGATTACCTACGACATTCAGGAATTCTCTCATCGTTTCCATTTTTTTGTTTTGATCAAAAGGCAAAACGTCTTCACCGGCCATTGAACGTTCCAAACGAATTAGACCTTGATTTAGATCATACTCAGCAGCTAGATATCTCTCAAAGGTATTCATTGCTGACTTTCTGATGTTAGAGAATTTCTATCTTCTCTACTAAGACTGTTTAGTCTAATTGTAATCCGAAAACCGCCGGCAATCGGAACCGAAGCAACAATCTTGCCTCTTACAGGGATAGCTTTGTCAGCTGATTTTAAATTAAGAGGAAAATCTATTCGGCTTCCGGGAGGAATTGGCGTATCAGAAATAACGGTAAGCATGTCACCTTTATAACCATAAAAAACAGGCTGCTTTATGGTTAAAACGGGCAGTTTGCACGGTTCATTCAAAGCTATCAGTCCTCTCTTTGGGCTGCTCTACGGTCTTCTTCTCGTCGGATAACATCGCGTTTATCGTATTGCTTTCTTCCTTTTGCAAGCCCCAGCAAAACCTTTGCCCAACCCTTTCGAAAATACATTTTCAAAGGAATCAGCGTAAATCCGCGCTCTTTGATTTTAATCTCAAGTCTGCGAATAACTCTTTTTTGCACAAGCAACGTTCTTATTCTTTTGGGTTCGTGTCCGAATCTTAAGGCTTTATCGTAAGGTGCAATATGAACACTCATAAGAAAAAGCTCACCATTCTTAATCGTCGCATAACCGTCTACAAGATCAGCTTTGCCGTTTCTAAGGGATTTTACTTCAGAACCCTCAAGAACTATACCGGCCTCGATTTCTTCATCTATTTCATAATCGTGTTCAGCCCGTCGATTGCGACAAATTATTTTAATATCGGGGTCATCTTGTTTTCGCGATTTTGCCATTTAAACACCCACATTGCCAAAGGTTCTCTTATTCGTTTTAACGAATTCCGGCAAGTATCGCTGAGCATGCAAATGTTTATAGTTAAATATCAATGCAGTGTATGAATATCGTCATCAATTCTTATTTTTGTCGGACATGCTTGAATTGATGCAATTTTTGGTGAAGACGGCAGTTTGGTTGCAGCTAATGCTTCTACAGTTTCAATAACTCTAGCTACTGCATCTTCCTCAAGCTGCATCTGCGCAAGCTTCTTCTTCTTACGTCTCATGGTTGCAGCATATGCAATAAAAAACAAAACCAAAATAAAACCCCAAATAAAACCGTCAGAAGTAAATATTGAAAGCCATTTCCAACGATCAAACAGCTTTACACGCCAGGATGCTTCCATATTGTTGAGACTTTGCCCAAAAACATATTGAAAAGCATCGTCAAAAGGTTCTCCTTTGGCCGTACGCCTAATAAGACTCCGAATACCCAACCATCCCTTATTTTGCAGCAAAAATGATAAGAAATCAGCTGCCTGAGCATATGACAAATCGATCTTGCCGAGCTGTTCGGGGTATTCCTCTATTTGACTCAACTGCATAATGCTGCGAGTACGAGCTGCGTTCCATACTAACCAATGTCTTTGAAATACGGATTCTTCAGATTGACGTATGGCAATACCTTCTGAAAACCAACGCGGAACTTTTGCTTCTCCAATCGCCCTTCGCAATGCCAAATGAGACAATTCATGAAGAAATACTGTGTCTAAATTCTGAATGGGGCTTCCCATACGATTGTGCAAGGACAAAACAATAAGATTATGATTTGGTAATGCAACAGCATCTGCCCATTTAGGAATTGAAACACCTTGAGGAGCAACTTTTTCAATTTGGGCGGGAACGGCTACAATTTTGACGGACACAGGAAACATTGATTTGTCTGTCTTGCCATTTAATGTGACAAAAATTTCTAAAATGCTGTTGTTACAGGATTTGTCCAGCTCTTTCGCAGCAGCTCTATTGTGAGCAAAAAGCTCTATCCGACAATAACCGGAATTAACAACAATAGTATTCTCCTCATTGAATTGGGAAGTTGTAAGGTCTTTTGCTTCGGAAGTAGACGTATATGCAAAGGAAAGAAGGAAAAGAACCGAAACTATATTTTTAACGAAACTTCTCATTAATGATATCATGAACACATTATCGAATCGGTCAACCGACAAAGAAAATGTAAAATTCTAACATTTCGACATTAACACTCATTTCATTACATAAAGTGCAATTCTGTTGAAAACCGCAAAAAATTATTTATTGCGATCATTTAGTTTATTTACACTGGACAAGTACCGGACACCTTCGTATTTTGGTATACGAAAAAGCGTATCAAACCTTATAAGAATAACTTATTAAGAGAAAAATCATGAAAAAAACTACACAATTATTCGCAAGGTCAGTTTTCGTCAGTTTTATTTTTGCAATTGTACTTCTTGTATCCATCGTCGTAACTGCTCAAGAGAACGAAAACGCAGATGTTGAAGAACAGCAAACTGATACTGACACTGAAAAAGAACAAACAGGTTCAGATGCGGGTTCAAAAGACACTGTTCAGAGTGATTCCTCAGAAACAGAATCAGTTGAAGAGAATAAAGAAAATGAAAACAGCAACAGCAAAGAATCCTTTTTAACTGAAGCAGAAGAGTTTTTCGCGAAGATAGGAATAAGACATCTGTCAGAAGAAGCATATCCAACCTATATTATCAGGGGGCTTCACAGCGGTTCACTTGCAAGGACATTTCACGGATTGCAATGGCCATATATGCCTAATTCAGGAATCGGTATTTCCGGAAGTGTATGGATCGATACCGGATACGAAAAGATTGACCGAGATGAAGATCCAAACCAACCGAATACCAAGTATATTCTCCAAGAAGGTCGGTTTGTACTTAGGGTTACTCCCACATATTCAAGAAAGCGTTGGTTTATTCAAGGTCAAGCAGAATTTGTTGCTAACAAAGACCAAACTGTGGTGCAGCCGCAAGTGGCAGACACCGATGATCTATGGGTCAGGATAGGCATGTGGAATATCTGGGATCTTCAAGTAGGGCGATTTGAAGCATGGGAATTGCTTCATTTGGGAATGGGACTTGACCTAAATACACTGGAGCGAAGGGGAGCCTTTGACACCTCAGGTCTGGTTGTACCCGATATTTACGGTGTTACCGCTACCTACTATCGTCCCTCAGGACTTGGAAATGTAGCAGCTCATATTTATCCGACCAAATTCTTTCGAACAGAGTTACTGGGACAAGTGGGAAATCAAGGCGGTATGAATACCGGTGCTTTTAGAGGTGCCGGAATATTAGATTTCGGTTTTATAAAACTAAAAGGCGGAGGTGAATATAAAAGACAAACGTCACAGAATGACGGACCTGAAAAGAGAGATGAAAGAGGTGTCGGCGGTTCTGTTCAGTTTGTTATAGATCCTTATGTTGAATTCGGCACCGGAGGAGGTTGGTCAATAGTAGATTATATGGATAGTCGCGGTAATGTTAGCGAAACAGGTAGTTACAATACCTGGTCTTACGGCGGATTTGTCAATGTGCGAATCATTGAAAACCTCCTTTTCGGCATGGGATCATATTTCACCAAGAAATGGGATATTCACGAAGATGAAAACGGCGACGTCGGAGAATTTCGACATCTTCAGACATTTGCGGCATTGCAATATCTTCTTTTCGACCGTTTATACATAAAAGCGGTAGGAGCTTGGGCTATGGGCAATTTTGATCCAAGTTTTTCCCAAAACGAACCTTACTCCAATTACATGATCAGCGGTCGTCTGCGCTTGCAATACGACTTTTAAAATATTTACAATGCTTGAACGGTTTTATTATCTACTTTTTGTACACGAAAAATAGCAAAACGTATGAGATAGTTCTCAAATGCGGGGTATCTCTTGACGAAATTTTTCTATGATTCAAAATAAGAAATGAAAAAACTAGTGCTTTTATAGGAAGAGGGATGGATCAAATGAAAAGAATTGCGATTTCACTATTGTTTTGCACACTGTTTCCGTTATCTGCTTTCGCCCAAAATGCAGCTATTTGGAATATAGAAGAAACTTCCGACGGAACAATTACGGCTAAAATTGCAGAGCCGCCGACATATCTAGACATGATAAAGGAAATTATTATCATTTTGGACAAAAAGGCCAATCCTGTAAACGGAACAATACAACGCTATCAGGGAAATGCGCGGGAAATGATCATCCCCGAAGAACTCTTCTTTTATTGGGACAAACTTGACGGTACCAATGCAGTTTTTGATTTCTTGAAAAAAAGTAATAAGACTGATTCTGTCGCAACTGACAAACCCATTTCTAAATCAATGTACGGCAAACTGACACGTATCATTTCTAAATCCTCAATAAAATATAATGGGGTATTGGTGGAATATCCTGGAAACCCTGACTGGTTAATTCTCGATATAAGAGGGAAGAAGCTCAACATTTATCGTAGCGCTATCTCTGCAATTGAACAAGTTAAGCAATAACTGCTATCTTCTAAAAAAAGCATCTAAAAATAAAACAAGAATTGCTCTTGGGATCAACTGGATTGACCCTCTTATTTGAGAAGGCTATGATTGCCTGCAATGAACACTTCCTCAACAACCGATAATGTAAACAGTTTAAAACAACTTAAGAACTTCTACGAAGCAGGGGATTATAAGAAAGCACGCGAATTGCTTGTGTTATTGAAAAAAGAAAAGAATCTTTCAAAAAAAGATATAGAAATGCTCGATAGCATTTCCCAATCAATGGCAACGGATAGAATGTCTGTGGCAGCATTGGCTTTTACCGGTGCAGTGTTATTGTTTCTTATTTTAAAGTTTGCAATGTGACTGATTTAGAAAAAATTTTTGGGTGTAGCGGTCCTATAGCAGCTGCTATGAATGACAAATATCGGTTTAGGAAATCACAGCTTGAAATGGCTTGTGCAGTGGAGAGGTGTATTGGCCGACAATGTATTTTGCTTGCAGAAGCCGGAACGGGGACCGGAAAAACTCTCGCATACTTGGTTCCTATACTGATGTCAGGACAACGAACGATCATTTCTACCGGAACAAAAAATTTACAGGAACAGATCTTTTTTAAGGACATTGTGTTTTTGGAACAGGTTTTTGGTCGACCGATCAACGCTGTTTACCTAAAAGGGCAAGATAATTATTTATGTAAACGTCGATGTCGAGAGTTTCTTAGAAGCCCCGCCTCTCTCATGTATCCCAAAGCTGAAGTGGAATATATAAAAACTTGGCAAGAAACAACAAGTATAGGTGATCGTTCAGAACTCAGCAATCTGGCAGATGACGATCCGATCTGGAAAGAGGTTTGCTCGACTCGCGAAACTCGAATCGGTTCAAAATGTTCTTTTTATGATGAGTGTTTTGTATCCAAGGCTAGAAAAAATGCGGCTGCTGCGACTGTAGTGATTGTCAATCATCATCTTTATTTTGCCGACACAGTTACAAGGCAAAAAGGCGGCTCAATTTTGCCTCGCCACGATATACTGGTATTGGATGAGGCCCACGGAATTGAGGACATTGCAGTTGAATTCTTTAGCCGTTCGGTTTCCTCAAAACAAATCGACAGACTTGTCAGAGATGCTATGAAAAGCATTACCGTTGCTGCTTTTGATCGAGATCCTTCTGCTTCCAACCGAGAAAGGTTGGCGAAAAATGCAACATCAGCATCAGCAGATTTTTTTTCCAAACTTATTCAACAAAACGAAGAGGGACGAATTGGCTTTGATCCAATGAACCTGTCAAGACAGTACTTCCAGGACTATTACAAGTTAGATTCTGCATTAGATGCTTTTGAACAGTCACTCAACAGTCTTGAAGGACAAGATGAAAGCGTAGATCATGCAGCTCTTTGCATAAAAGAAATTAGAAATGATTTAGCTGCGCTTTTAACTGAATCGGCCTCAGGATATGTAAGCTGGATGGATAGAAGAAGTCGATCCTTAGTAATAGGTCGCTCTCCTATAGATGTATCAGGAGCATTAAGAGAAGGTGTGTTTTTTCAGGTTCCTTCGGTAATTATGACTTCTGCAACACTCTCAGTAGACGGTGATTTTCAGTTTTTAAAGAGTCGGGTAGGTATTGATTTTGAGGTTGACGAAATAACCGTTCCTTCACCTTTCAACTACGGAGAACAGGCTTGCATATTTCTTCCTTCGGACATGGTTGATCCAAACGATGAAGGCTTTACCTCACAGGCGGCTGACAAAATAGCAGAGCTTATCTCCCTAACCTGCGGCGGTGCGTTAGTGTTAAGCACTTCGCTCAAAAGAATGACAAATCTCTATAATCTGCTGGTGGATCGCGTTCCCGGTCCGATTATGGTGCAAGGAATGGCTCCTAAAAGAACCTTGCTAACGGACTTTTCTAAACATCTAAACAGCACATTGGTCGCTACAGCCGGTTTTTGGCAAGGTGTAGACATTCCGGGGGATGCTCTCAGATTGGTAGTAATCGACAAGCTTCCGTTTGCCTCGCCGGGAGATCCTCTGGAATCGGCAAGAATTACAAGAATACAAGAAAACGGCGGACGGCCTTTTGTTGATTATCAGATTCCTGCTGCTGTTTTGTTGCTCAAACAAGGTTTTGGAAGACTAATTCGCACTGAGAAAGACTGCGGTATTGCTGCTATCTTGGATAATCGGCTTTATACCAAAGGATATGCCAAAAAGTTTATTCGCTCTCTTGCTCCTTGTCCCAAGTTTCAACACATTGATAATGTAAAAGCATGGTGGAAGAACAAAAGTGATCACAATACATAGTTACTTGATTCTGTACTTTTAGTATTACATCTCCCTATCTAACTAAAACGTATTACCGAGATACAATCGTCGCGCAATATTGCTTTGTATTACCTTTTCAGAAGACCCTGACTCCACAATTTGTCCGCAGGCAATTATATGAACGATATCACAAATAGACATTGCGTCCCTAACGTTGTGATCTGTGATGAGCAAGCCGATGCCGCTTTTTGCCAACATTTTTAAGTACTCCGCTATTTCACCGGTTGCGATAGGGTCAACACCGGCAAACGGCTCATCACATAAAAGGATTTTCGGGTCGGCACATAAAGCTCTCGCCAACTCCAGTTTGCGTCGTTCGCCTCCTGATAGCAAAGATGCTTTTTGTTTGGAAAGTGATTGTAGATTGAATTGTTTTAACAATTCGTCTGATCTTTTTTGGGGATTTTTTATTCTTCTTTCAACCAGAACAGCCGTTAAATTTTCTTGTACACTCAACCCTCGAAACACAGACGGTCCCTGCGGAAGATAGCCCAAGCCCATCAGACATCTGCGATACATTGGTAAATCATTTAGTTCATTACCGAATCTTATTATTCCTCTATCAGGCTTCAGCAGACCCAGTATCATTTTAAATACTGTGGTTTTACCTGCTCCGTTCGGTCCCAAGAGCCCTGCTATTTCTCCCGGCGCAACTGTCAAGCTTACGCTGTCAGCGACAATCCTATCTTTAAACGATTTGCATAAATCAATTATCTGAAGCGTATCGGTCAAGGAATTGCTCCCGGTCGTAAACGAAATGTTCCCTTTGCCTCAGTAACCTCAACACGACCGGAATTTATAAATACTTCGATTCGCGAACCTTCAAGCTTATGAGGACCTCTTATAAGTGTAGGTTTACCGATAAGCACAAGCACGCCTCTTTTGGAATCAAGGGTTGCCCTTCCGGCGGTAGCTTTTGTATCGTCAGAAATGACAGTAATGTTACCCTCGATCTGAATGCTGACAGCTTCTCCATTATCGTTGTATACAAGCTGCATTCTCACACAGGTTATTCGAAGACCTGCAAATAATGCAGTAACATTACCCTCAAACACCGCAGTTTTATCTTTGTGGTTTACTGAGAGCTTGTCAGCAGAGATATCTATCGGATTTGAAAGAGCTGAAGTTTGAGTTGCTGTTTCTTGTGCCGCAACTAAAAGAGCATTACTCAAACAAAAAAATAATGTAATGAGAAACACGAATGACCTCAGCTTATCTGCCTCAGACATTACGATCTTTAACTCAGTAACTGCCATTTAGAAATGGATTTCTACGTTTTTCAAAACCTATGGTTGTAGACGGGCCGTGTCCGGGATACACTTTTACTTCGTCAGACAAACACAACAATCTTGTGTTAATTGAATCAATAAGCATTTTCGAAGATCCTCCCGGAAGATCGGTTCTGCCTATAGAACCTGCAAACAAGGTATCGCCGGAAAAAAGATCTCGACCGAAAAGAAAGCACACTCCTCCTGGTGTGTGTCCCGGTGTGTGTATTACTGTTGCGTTAAGGTTTCCGACAACAAAAGAATCGTTATGCTTGAGCGGAATGTCCACTGTCGGAATATCTGCAACAGGAACACCAAACATTCGTGCTTGATCCGGAAGAATTTTTAAAAGAAAATCGTCCTCTGTGTTCATGGCAAAAGGTATTTTCATAGCACGCTTAATGGTTTCGACGCCGCCTGCATGATCGATGTGAGCGTGTGTATTGTAAATAGCTATAATATCTATTTTCAAACGAGACGCCGCTTTCATTAGTCTCTCAGGCTCAGCACCGGGATCTATGAATACTCCCTTGGCAGTAATTTCGTCATATACGATATAACAATTTTCCTGAAAGGGACCGTTGAGTATTGTTTCGATTTTTAGAGACATAATTTTTTTGTTTTCCAGGCTAGAAACTTACTGCTACTCCAATAGATATTAGAGGAAAGAACCATTCTCTGTCTTTGTCTGACTTGTCTTTAAAAGTAGCCTTTTCGCCGCAAATACTTGTATCCGTACATAGATATCGATTTTTGTCTGAATCTACCAAGATTATGTCAGTAGATTGTAAATCCTCGTCAGAACCTTCAAAACGACCGCATCCTTGGCCTCTGCAGGATGATTTGTAAATTTTTGCACCTTTATTGTTCTCAATACTCAGAAGTTCGTCATCTTTATACCAATAGATTTTCTTCTTTATGTACCAGTAATGAAGCGCAGACAACTCTACGTTTATCATTATTCGCTTGGTAACTGATACGTTAACACCGCCGCCTAATCCGAGAATCCAGGCGTTAGCAGCAGAATTAGCTCCCCATTGCCATTCGTAACCGGCAGTTACAAATGCATAAGGAGCCACTTGCTTACGAGAAAGCATATATCTTAGAAACGGCAGAAGTGTAATGGTGTCGGGATAGCCGTAAGGAAGTTTTTCTTCTCCAAGAACATTGGTGTAGCGGAAATCCACGCCGGGAGCCAATCGGTCAATTACATAATATGCAAATTTAGCCGAAAAACCGAGGTAGTTGACATTTCCGTCGCCTCCAAGAGAAATCCCAAGAGACGCTTCCATGGTTTTCTTTCCATACAAAAGCGAAGACAAAGGAACCTCTTCTTCAACGGTTTGCGGGATAGCCGGCGGAGCGACAGCAGCTGTTTCTGCCAAATCAACATTTTCCGGAGCAGCATCTATTTCGTTTTCTGAAACGTCATCAACGGCAGAATCAGTATCGACTGCAGAATCGGTATCGACTGCAGAATCGGTATCAGTATCAGCAGATGAATTGCTGTCTTGATCAGTATCAGTATCATTATCGGTGCTGACTTGTTCCTCAGAAGATTTCTCTTCTGTTTTAACGTCATCAGCTTTTGAAATATCTGCCGGTTTTGCCGAATCAGAAGTTTTTATTTCTTTCTCTTCAGCAGAAGGCAATGCCGCAAAACCAATTACAACAGAAACCAAAAGACATGTACAAAGTAAGACTCGCATGAAAGGCATAATAACCGGTTCGATCGAGCAAAGCAATCCGTATCATAATAAGAATAGGGAGTTGTCATGTCACGCGCTGACACTCTTTTTTGAGCTTCTGTTTACCGGTAAAGCAATTGCATTAGAATCAAACGATGTAGCAAAGGTTCTAACGACTGATCGAAAATGGCATAAAAACGTCTTATTCTCTGCGCTTTCTTATGGTGATGATTGTGCCATAGATTTTTTGCCTACCCTGCCGAAAAGACTATCAATGGTTGATTTTAAAACTGCAGACTCAATCGGTTTTTGCAAATAGTCGTTCATTCCGGCTTTAATACATAACTGTCGATCTTCATCATACACGTGAGCTGTCAACGCAATGATAGGCACATCGGGATCTATTATTCCGCTATCAGCCGCACGAATGGCTCTAGCGGCAGAAAGACCGTCCATTACCGGCATTTGTATATCCATTAACACAAGGTCAAACATGTTTTCACGTAATGCTTCTAACGCCTCAAGTCCGTTAGAAGCAGTGGCTACTTGATATCCCATTCTTTGTAAAATCTCAGCTGTTGCCAGTCTTGAATACAAATGATCTTCAACAAGTAAAATACTGAGCGGTCCTCCTGACGAAGATCGAGAAAGCGGCCTGGTTTGCCGATCTCCCGGATTTGGTATTGATAAGAGATTATTGATTACATTGTAAAAAGAAAACTGCTTGATAGGACGATCAATGCATACGCTGAATAGCTTGCGTTTTGTAGGCACTGTAGATGGACGATGGCCGGGAGAATGAACTCCGATAAAATGTGCATTTTTAAACGCAGGATGATTATCCAAACCGTTAGAATATAGGGCGTTTAGTTCCACAATCATATTGGCAGACAAAATAGCTGCATCAAAACAGTTGCCGATTGCTGCCGCATTTGTTGATTTTGAGATAAACTCTTCAGGAGAACAGGCACATACAACCTCCATATCTGCATATTCTAAGAGGTTACAAATATGTTTACATGATTCAATTTCATCAATGCTTACAATTACTTTCTTTTCAGAAAGATTCCTTATTTCTTTCCATTTGGCAAATTCATCCTCCTGAACTCTAAACGGTATTGTAAAAAAGAATTCAGCCCCGCCTTGCTCTTTGTTGCGACCTCCTATTTTTCCGTTCATTGCCCTTACTATCTCTCTTGAAATAGCCAATCCCAAACCGGTCCCTCCGTGACGTCTGGCAGAAGAAGAGTCTCCAACTGCAAAGGATTCAAATATTATTTTATCCGCACCTTCAGGAATCCCGACTCCCGTATCTGAAATAATAAAGCTTATATTTGTCATACCATTAACGCCGGAGTCAGCAGTAACACGAACATCTATACGTCCCCGTTCTGTAAATTTAACTGCGTTTCCAAGTAGATTATTCAATACCTGCCTAATACGTCCGGCATCTCCTATCAGCTTAGTGGGAACTGATGAGTCGCAATCCATGTCCAGATACAAAAGCTTTCCTCTTACGTTAAAAGCAGCGGTTTCAATTGCGTTGTCCAGGATGTCGCCCAAATCAAAAGGCTCATCAACGATAGCTATGCTGTCAGCTTCAATTTTAGACAAATCCAGAATATCGTTTATAATTCTGAGAAGTTCTTTGGCGCTTTCATGGGCTACCTCAGCAAATTCTGTTTGTTCTTCATTGAGTTCGGTTTCCATTAAGAGTCTAATCATCCCGATGATTGAATTCATGGGAGTTCTGAGCTCATGACTGACGTTCCGCAAAAATCGTCGCTTGGTCCTTGATGCACACTCCGCTTCTTCGGCCATTTTGTTTGAGTAGGCCAAAGCGTTGTCCAAACAGCTCTTTGTTTCTGTAAGTTCCTTGCTCATTTGCTCCAAGGTTGCTCTTTGTTCCAATATTGTTGCCTTAAGTTCGGCTATGCTTTCTTTCGAACCTTGAGTATCTTCAGTTGGTTGAAATCCTTTTTGCAAATTCATCATAGATTCTTTTGTTCCCTTTTCAAATTCTATCTTCGCCATACCCTTGTCCTTTCAAAAAAACCGACAGGTTAAGCAACAACGTCAGGCCAAGTCGCAAGTTTCAAAAATTATTTTGTATCCAATTTTAGAATATTCAAGTCGAACTCTGTAAAAACGTTACTACTTTGATCTTCATTCCCGTTTTATGTAAAGTGCTTGCCTGATTCGCAACAATGCGAACAGCAAAACAGACGGAACGATTATGACAAGTTTTAATATGTTTGAAGTTTTTAAAGAGCGTGGATTTTTTAAACAATGCACAGACGAAGTTGCTGTTAAGAAACTCTTTGAAGGTAATGGAATTACAGCGTATATCGGTTTCGATCCGACAGCCAAAAGTCTTCATGTCGGAAGTCTTACTCCCATAATGGCTCTGATGCATTTGGAGCGAGCCGGCCATCGGCCGTTGGCAGTGGTAGGCGGCGGTACAGGACTGATCGGCGATCCTTCCGGAAAGACCGAGCAAAGACAACTCCTTACTAGAGAACTGCTTCGCGAAAACTACGAAGCAATTTCCGCACAACTCGGTCGTTTTCTCGATTTCAAGGGGGGCAAAGCCATCTCGGTTGACAATGCAGATTGGATAGAAGGACTTAACTATGTTGAGTTTTTAAGAGATATCGGCCGACACTTTTCCGTAAATCGTATGCTGTCATTCGAATCATACAAACTTCGAATGGAAAAAGGTTTAAGTTTTATCGAATTCAACTATCAACTATTGCAAGCCTATGATTTTTTAAGGCTTTTTCAAATGTACGGCTGTCGTCTCCAAATGGGAGGAGATGATCAGTGGGGAAACATTGTTTCCGGAACAGATTTAATAAGAAGAATTGAAGGACAAGAAGCATACGGACTGACCTTTCCTCTCTTGACCACCGCTTCGGGGGCCAAAATGGGCAAGACTGCCAAGGGCGCGGTTTGGCTCGATCCGGAATTAACTTCACCGTATGACTATTATCAATATTGGATAAACGTAGATGACCGCGATGTTGAGCGTTTCTTGGGCATTTTTACATTTGTTCCTATGGACGAAGTTAAAAGGCTGGGACGTCTTGAAGGAGCGGAGATAAGGGAAGCTAAACAAATTCTGGCATACGAAACAACGCTGATATGCCACGGAAAAGAAGCAGCGGAAGCAGCACAAAAAGGAGCGGCGGCAGCCTTTAAGGGCGAAGGCAATCTTGATGATATGCCGACCGCTAATTTGCCGAGAACTAGGGTTGAGCAAGGATTAAAGGCAGCCGAATTATTTGTAGAAACAGGACTATGCGAATCAAAAGGCCAAGCGGTAAAACTCTTTAAAGGCGGAGGCGGATTTATCGGCGAAAGGTGTTTAAAAGATCACAACGAAGTTATAACCCTCGCTGATTTTGAAAAAAACGAAACAATTCTAAAAGCCGGGAAAAAACTTCGCCGCAGAATTATTCTTTGCGAAGAATGAGTTTCTATCGATCACAAAAGGCCGCCTACATACTTCATGTCGTAATATTTATGACTTATTGCAGCCCAAAACCGATCAATAACAGTTTGTCGGAACCTCGGTACTTGCCAAGCGACGAAAAACCGACCCAAAGCAATCCGGCTCCATCAGAGAAGAAGAAGATTGTTGTTGATATCGGATCGCCTATGGTACTTGGCTCGGGCATGGGTATGTTGTTGATTTCTACTGTAGACGACGAAGGCAGACATATACAGAGTGAAGCTAGTCTAGATGATGACTATCTAGGCAACGTCTTTTCGTCTAACACTTTTGCACCTTTCCTTACCGACCAACTCGGCGAGAAAACTTTGCAGCTGAGTTCCCCAGGATATTATCCGGTATCTCACAGGATAGACATAGCCGAGGGCCGGCTTACCAGCGTGTCAGCTACCATGAAAGAAGCGCGATTGACTGAAGGTACGGGAGATATTGAATGGATTTTTATTAAAGGAGACATTTTTAAGATGGGTGAAAAGCCCCATGCAAGGCGCTTTGTTCCATCCTTTGAAATAATGAGAAGTGAAGTTACTGTCCGACAATACGAGGCATGCTCGAACGCAGGAATATGTGCGTTGATACCTGACAAGGAATACTCTTCGGACTGCAATTTTCACAATTTAGAAAGGAGCCGGCATCCAATCAATTGCGTCGAGTTCGTGAACGCATCTTCATACTGCCGGGCAATAGGGGGAAGGCTGCCCACCGAAGCAGAATGGGAATTTGCAGCAAGAAGCGGCAACAACAAGAAACTGTACCCATGGGGAGACATTTCTCCAAGCTGTAATGTTGCTGTAATGTTTGAGGAAAGTTTCGGTTGCAGAGAGAATCACACCTGGCCTGTTTGCTCGAAGCCTGCAGGTAATACCGAACAAGGGCTCTGCGACATGGCAGGCAATGTTAGTGAATGGACATCAAACATTTACAACGGCAGATTCTATTCCTCTTTAGATGAAGAAACCTATGTGATTCGCGGTGGATCATGGAGTGATTTCGGCGCTGACAAGCTAAGAACATCCGTTCAGGAAAGTGCAATTGCTCGTACCCGAGAAACTTCGATTGGGTTTCGTTGTGTTCGAGATTTAAAAAAGGCAGGCTCGAACCCAAACACCGAGCACAAGTCTTTACTTGTCGGACTTTCCGAGTATTCCGACTCATGGGAAGTTGTGGATCCTCACAGCGGACGATTTTGGTTAAAATGTGCTGCGGGACAATGGTTGGATGAAGAGGGAAATTGTGTGGGTGATAAGATTACAATGTATTGGACTGAAGCCCTTCGTGTGTGCCCCAAAGGATATCGCCTGCCGACTCGGCAGGAGGTATTAGATATTCTTGGAAACTGTGAAGAGTCAGTACGAATCAAAGCAAAAAGGGGCAATTGCACACAGTGCTCTCAATCAGAAGTTTGCACTATAATGTTTCCCAATGATATCGATTTATATTGGACCTCATCGCCATTGTTCGAATCTTATGAGTTTTCATGGCTTGTTGATTTTGGTACAGGTGAAGTTGCATGTATGCCGACAACCCTTTTTGCTGCAAAAGCTCGTTGCATTCGAGAGTAGAGCGTTATGATTGGTAATCCTTTGATTTATATTTTTTGATTTGCTTGGAAGGAGCTTTATTTAATATGGACAATTTGGATTTAAGCCTATTCAGTATAGTCATAATCCTCTTACCTTTACTGCTCTCAATGATACCGCCCATAATTATCTGCGTTGCCGGAGTTTTGGCAGTTAAAAAAGGATTTGAAAAAGCCGGTATTGCGATAGTTGTATCTTCCGTACTCAGCATAATTCTCTATGTCGGAAACACCCTTGCTATCAGGTTTGCCGGTCCTCAGTGGTACGGTTTGATATTCGGTTACATCAGTCAAGCAGCCGGCCTTCTATCCGGTGGGCTTTTGGCGGGAGGTGTTTTGGGATTGATACTTCATATCCCTGCCGCTTCAACTTTTTCATCAAGTTCAACTAACAAATGAGTTTTGTTATGCTTGCGGCTAATAAAAATTTCATAGTTTGTTCCGAACGAGTCAGCAGTTTTGATTCTAACTTGAAATATTCCTGAAACATCTAAATGGTTTTCTATTAAACGGCCTAATTTGAAAAAAAGAGGTTTGAATGTCTAAACTAAACCAAGTTGAATCTCATTGTTAATCTCGTTATATTGTTTTTGGCATTTAGAAAGAATATAATTGGAGGATTTTATGAAAGTTAACTTTGTATTTATAATTCTTGCAACGGCTTTTGCTGTATCCGGCATGTCATGCAAACCCAAGTATGTAAGAGGTTCTGAAGACGCCAAGCTTGATGATCGCGTCATGAGTACCGGTCTTGACAAGAGGGATTTGGAGCAACTTTTCGATGAAAATTACAATGCCTTAATGTCTTCTCCTTTAATGTCCAAATGGAGAACCGATGCTGACGCTCCTGTTGCTGCTCTTTTTCCCATTGCAAACGAGACTTCGGAACATGTTAGAGATCAGCTCGACGCATTGGCTTCAAAAATGGAGACAAAGCTTATTAACGGCGGTTTGGTTACAATGGTAGACCGTGCAAGACAAGATGAGCTGATCGAAGAGGTAAGACGTCAGCAGGGCGGTGCTTTTAATGAAGCGCAATCGGCAGAAGTGGGAAGACAGTTGGGTGCAAAATATTTTTTGACCGGCAAAGTATATGATTCAGCAGAAAAGACAGGAAGAGAACGCAGAGTTCAGTATTTTCTTTTTATGAAAATTGTTGAAGTTGAGACTGGAGTTATAAGGTGGCAGAACGAAGCTAATCTGACCAAGGGACTTGTAAAGTAACAGAGCTATGATCTCACCGAAAACCTATCATTTTGTTATAATGGGAGTAGCAATAATTGCGGTGTTAGGCTGCGCCGGATACGAGGGAGCAGTTGCTGACATGCACAGCTCGCTGTTATCGGGAGACAAGATTCGCGCTTTGGAAAAGTCAAACAAAGCTCTTAAAGTTAAAGACAACGACAGTCTCCCCGATAAGCTTAAAGGATACAACTCTCTGCTGCTGCTGGAACGCGCCATGATCAAGCAAAGCATGGAGAGTTTTAAATCGTCAGCCTCGGATTTTCGGGTTTCGGATACCAATTTGGAACTGCTGGACCTAAAGAGTGATACCCTCAGCAATATCGGCCAGTTTATCTTTTCGGATGATGCAACCAAATATAAAGCACCTGCTTATGAAAAGCTGCTGTTAAATACTTTTAACATGCTCAATTATATGGCTATAGGGGATATGGAGGGGGCTAGAGTCGAATCCAGACGGCTTAGAATAATGCAAAAATACTTGGCTGATGAAAAGTCAGAACAGGCTGCTCTTTTAGATTTGGGAAGTTACCTAGCCGGGTTGGCCTTTGAAGCCGGCGGACAAACAGAAAATGCTTTGTCTTTTTATGCAGATGCTGTCGGCATCAGGTCTTATGACAGTCTTGTGGAACCAATAAAGCGCTTAGCTTCATGTAGCAGTTACAAAAATGACAATATCGAAAAATTTATCGCAGATAATGGAGGACCTTTTCCTCAGTGTACACCGCAGCCTGAAGGAACGGGCACATTGATAGTTGCTGCTTCTTCGGGTCTTGTTCCAAGAAAAACTGCAGTTAGAATTCCTATCGGAGCCGCTGTTGCAATTGCAGGAGCATTGCTGATGCCTGAGCATATCACTGACCTTAACCGCTTGATTGCACGAGGGTTGGTAACTTGGATTAATTTTCCAAGCATGAAAGTACCGCAAACCGTTTTTTCGGATACAAGTATATCTATAAACGGCAAGGTGTCACCGTCAGAACACGCTTCAAATATTACAGAGAAAGTCATAGCTGCTTGGGAATCAATAAAACCCAAATTGATCGCTGCTGCCATAGTAAGAATGGTTACAAGAATGATTGCCGGTCTTGCAACTGAAGCTGCGGTAACCAAAGCAAGCGGAAATGCGATTGGAGGCCTGCTGGCAGGTTTAGCTGTTCAAGGCACCATGACTGCTTTTGATACTCCCGATACTCGTTCATGGACAACACTTCCAGCAACGGTTCGTATTACACGAATGCAGGTGCCTGCAGGAGAGCACGAAATTGAGGTTATATTTAAGGGCAACGCCGGCCAAGAAAAGATTACCCGAAGAGCGGCGGTTTCGGCGTCGGGCTATTCGGTAGTCTACGTGAGTTCAATGAGATAGCGGAGAAAAATGCATGTCTATTTCTATTACCCCTACCCTAACATTTGTTTTTCAAACAGAGCTATTTCTTAGTGCTTTGCATCACTCCAAACCTGAACGAATATGCTTATTTGTGATTTTTATCTGTATTCTCGTCGGCAATTCTGCCTGTGGAGGAACAGGGGTGGAAGCAATCGAAGAATCACGCAATTCGAAAATCTCCTCGCAAACCCAGGAAATGGAAATTGTACCGCTGTTTGATGTTGTTCCTTCTACAATTGCGGAAGACAAGGTCTTGCCGAATGATCCTGATGAATTGCGGACTTATATACTCAAAAGTACAAAAACGGAATCGGCTCAGGATTTGCTGCCGTTATTAGATGTAGTACTTCTTTACAATTCCGATGATTTGGAAATGCGAGAAGTTCGAGGAAATCTTCTTTTAAAAGAAGGTGCAGCAGAGGATGCTTCAGCAGATTTCATAGTCTGCTGCAAAGGCGGCAGAGAGACGTGTTGTCACTGAATACATCCGAATGGTTAATCGTCCTAAAAAAGGCTTTTAAAAAAAGGTTCTCTTTAGGGAGTTATGCATAATGCGTATAAATTGTTCTGTTTTTTTATTTTTGCTGTTTTTTGTATTTTCTAAAAGTATTAATGCTCAACATGCGACGGGAGGGTTTTCTTCTGAAGAACTAAAAAACATTTCCAAATTATTGGACCGTTATGAATTGGTAGGCATATCAGAAAGCCTGCCGGACAGTTCTCCTCTTGCTATGACTATTGCAATTCGTATTAATGCACCGAGGAGTGTTGTCTTTGATATTTTTAAAGACCCTCATAAATTTAACTATTTATCCAGCTTGTTTGAAGAAGCAAAAATTCTAGATGAAAATGATGCTTCAAAAGCCTATTCTTGGGCATCAAGACATAAACTTTTCAGTGTAGTGGGAACAAATACCATTACTCTGTTTCCTCCACGACGAATTGATGTATCTATTTCTAAAAGTTCGATCGGTTCAGGAAATGTAACTTTTCATTTGTATGAAGAAGGAAAAGATAAAACCTTATTTGTATTATCCGGTAATGTTGACGTGGATAGCTCTGAATGGTTGATACGCTTTCTAGTTGGAAACAGTCCTTCAATGAAGCATGCTATGAATTTCGCTATAGGCCTTGTAGTTTTAAAAGGCACCAAATATATGGCAGAAACTGTTGCAGCAGAAAAACCGCTTGCATATCATAGAACAAAAGGAAATCGCAAAGGTCCTTTACGGACTATTGCAGAGGCAGATTTTAAGCTTCTAAAGCCTTTGCTGGAAAGGGGCAGCGTAGTTTTGTCTTCCTCAGTAAAAGGGGGAAGACTAGATCAAGCAACAGTTATTGAAAAAGTAAACGCACCGGTTTCTAAATTTGTAGCTGC
>CAYWLQ010000098.1:21126-22059 GCA_964458775.1 uncultured Myxococcales bacterium
GCTGCGGCTGCCACTCCCGAATTCTATCCTGATATGCTTAAAGCAGTTACGAAAGTTATAGTGCACGAACGAGATGAACAGTCAGTTTTGTTTACTTGGACATTGGGTTTGTCCGTATTCGGTCTTACAACTAAAAGCCGATTTACTATTCTGTCAGACGGAGTGCAGTGGGACGGGTTAGAAGGTGATTTAGCAGGAGGGGAATGGCGATGGCAAGTTCAGGCCGACGGTGACAACAGTTGCATTGTCGCCTATCATGGATGGGCTAACATTCCCAAATCAACCTATATTCTGGCAACCAGCATGCGCCGCGAACCGTACCTAGAACACGGATTTCTTATAGGGTCAAACATGGTAATGCTTAGGTCTGTAAAACGCGCCGCAGAAAGCAAACCCGCTCTTGATAAGAAACAAGGGACTGTTTTAAGTGGTGACCCATGAAAACCAACTGCGTTCTCTCAAAAAAACAGACTATTGCCATCCTAATGCATTTTGCTAATAACTAGTCTGATCAACGATACGTCTCCTTACCCTTTTTTAGGAAAACGCCCTAGAAGAGCATCTCCTAGAAGACGACTTGCGTCTTCAATTACATTGTTTTCCACCATCCAACGAATGTAATCAGGTTCTTCTGATGCAAGATATCGAAGCGTTTTTCCTTTGTGCATACCGAAGGTCAGTGTAACTTCATTGTTTACCCATTTCAATTTTCCGTTTCTGTCTACAGATTCCGGATGACGAGAATCCATATCTAATCCTATAGGATCTGAAGGTAGATCTTTGTAACGCTCAATTTGCGCTGTTAAAACATCCACTGTGGCATTGACATCTGCAAGTGCCGCATGGGAACCGATATGTTCTTTATTGCAGTAAAATCTTAACGCTGCTTCAAGAGTTCTAGGTTCTCTTTTTTTAAAAATTCTCATAACATCG
>CAYWLQ010000099.1:0-21906 GCA_964458775.1 uncultured Myxococcales bacterium
AACAGATTTCACTTTGAACCGAAAGTGGGCAATCATGCATGTTTCAGCTATATCCGAATTGTTGAATCTTGTGGAGAATAACTCTGCGATTAAAGATGAATGATTCTATAGCGCCCAATGAGTCTATATGATCAAACCTTTTCTTATCAAGCTTTCAAACAGCCGCTCTTTTCTAGTATTGTATCTGCATCGTTTTCAAGAACACCTAGGTCAAAGGCCAAATCCAGCACTGTGTAACGGTTTCTTATGTAACGAGAATACAAAAAAGCTTTCTTTAGATGAGACGGTGTAAGCTTTAGATCAAAAACCGTAACCGGCGCTTTGCCTTTTTTAAGTATTGAGCGAATAACCGAAGCCGGACGAAGCACATCAGCCATGGTTTCAAAGACAGCTGAATGTTTTTCTTGTAAAAACACAAGTCGTTTTTTTAATTCGTCATCCGTCGGCCGCTTCTGCTCATATTCGAAAATAACTTCTTTAGCTAAGTTGCCGTAAGTTTTTTTTATAAGTGCTCGTTCTTCAGACAGAGTCGGTTTTGTTCTAATTAGTTTTTCAATATCCAAGCTGCAGAGGTCGAGGTCTCTTAAATGCTCATAGAGCGTTGCTGTTAAAATAGTCGCAACTCCTACCTGTGCGCCGTGCAGTCCCTCTTCTCTATTATCGGCATGCGCGGTCATGTCCCAAAAATGGCTTATCAAGTGCTCTCCGCCGGATGCGGGGCCGGATGAGCCTGCGAGTTTCATTGAAAAGCCTGACAAAATCAAAGCTTCGGTTAGAGCGGCAACAGATTCTATGTCGCGACAAACAAGCCCCTCAGAGGTTTCTGCGGCTTTTGACTCTGCCTTTAGAACTACTTTTTCGGGTGCACTGCAATAGTTGTCCCCCCTAATAATAGCTCCCAATCGATAGTCCGCAGTAGCTGTGGGCTTTGATTCCAGGTCTGCAAGCCCCGAGGAGATAAGGTCTAACGGCGCATCTTTTAAAATATTGAGGTCGGCAACTACCGCTACGGGCTGGGCGCAGGGAACGGTTCGTTTTATTCCCTTTATCATAAGGGCGGCAATAGAAGAGGTATAGCCGTTCATAGAAGGAGCAGTAGCTGCAACAATATAGGGAATCCCCAGCTGAAAAGACGCCGCCTTGGTCAAATCGTTTATGGTTCCGCTGCCCGCCGCCACAGCCAAATCTGCACCGCGCATTGCTCCTACAACGCAGTCCAAAGTATTATCATCAGCATGAGGACGACCGCCTGTACTGTCCTCGACGATATAAATAGCAGTTCTATGACCGTCCTTCTTTAGCAGATTTGAAACCTTGTCACCCAAAATAATTCGCGTGCGATTATCCGCAACAACTATGACTCTCAGATTGTTTCCCGCAGCTTTTGCAAATTGAGGAAGATCATCAAGAGCATCGGCTCGAATAGAGGAATATTTCATCTCTACGCTGTGCTGTATGCCGCAGGAACATTGAGCTGAAAACCCCAACAGGTCTTCAAGTTTATCCGGTACGAACACAGGGGATTTGTCGGTTAAAGAAAACATAGTGCAGCTATTTTACAATTTCAGCTTTGATTATGTAGTCCAGCAGCGGAAAGTCCTTTTTTAAATAGGTGTTTCCTTCGTTTTGAATTCTAGGTTGACTTGGTCCTGCTCCTCTAGGTGCGCCTTCTCCGTATCCTTTGTAAAGCGCGTCGACAGTTTTCATATCTCTAACCTTGCCGAAAGGAGCAAAACGCATACCGTCCAAATTGTCATTGTTTTTATAGTTGATGAAAAACTGAACGGTTCGACTGTTGGGTCTTCCGGACATGGCAAAGCTTACCATGCCTCGCGTGTTGCTTTTTACCACCGGATCATCCTGAATTCCGGCGTCTCTCCATTTTTCGTTGATTTTGGGATCGCCGCTGATGCCGGCTTGCGCCATAAAACCGTCGATTACTCTAAAAAAAGCTATGTCAGTATAATATCCGCTTTTTACCAAAGTATAAAATCTATCCGCACCGTTGGGAGACCATGCTCGTTCAACGTCGATAATAATATCACCCTTAGTTGTAATAAGCTTAACAGCATATTTGTCCGGCGAAGGTCCTTTAACATCTGCTTTTTGTTCGGCATTCTTTTTGTTATCCGACTGTGCGGCATCCGCTCCTTTGCATCCGATCAATACAAAAAACAATATCGTAATCCAAACTGTTTGTTCTTTTAATTTCATGATGATTCTCCTATCAGCTAATCATTTTACAGTAACCGGAGTGTACTTAGTAAGAGCCAAATAGCAAGTCTCACGCGAAACATGCTGTAATCAATCGTAAATACATGAATATTTAATTAATTTCATTGATTAGAAATTTAAAACGCAATAGATCAAAAACCGTAAAAGTCGGACTTTTTAATTTAAGAGCCGATATTTTGCTTGGAAAACATAGGATCGTACGTATCTAAACGGCGCACATTCTTAGAATACAGGAGGAAGCGCGACCATGAATGAACTTCGAAAAATAACTGTTCCCTATCTTGTTTCGCTAAAGAAAAAACGAAAAATAACTATGGTAACCGCCTATGATGCAACCTTTGCGCGGCTGATAGATGAGGCCGGGGCAGAAATGGTGTTGGTGGGCGATTCCTTGGGAATGGTCATCCAGGGCCACGAAAACACGCTGCCCGTTACCTTGAATGACGTAATTTATCACACCAGAGCTGTTTCGAGAGGTTTGTCCCGTGCACATTTAACAGCAGACATGCCTTTTTTAACTTCAAAAATTTCCATTGAGCGCACCGTCGAATCAGCCGGAAAACTTATTCAGGATGGACGGGCTGAATCGGTTAAATTAGAAGGCGGAGTTGAGTCAGCAGCAGCTGTCAATGCTCTGGTAAGTGCCGGTATTCCCGTAGTGGGCCATGTGGGGCTCTGTCCTCAATCTATTCACGCTATTGGAGGTCATAGAATTCAGGGCAAACGCCGAGCAGACCAGGTTCGAATTATGGAAGACGCCTCGGCCGTTGTAGAGGCAGGAGCATTTTGCTTGGTATTAGAGGGCATTCCTTCTGAACTTGCTGCAATGATAACCGAAAAGGTAAATGTGCCGACCATAGGAATAGGGGCAGGTCCTGAGTGTGACGGTCAGGTATTGGTTATTTACGACTTAATAGGCCTCAACGACGATTTTGCTCCAAAATTTTTAAAACGCTACGCCGAAACAGGAGCAACAGTACGCCGAGCCGTATCGGATTTTGTACAGGAAACGCGCTCAGGAGTGTTTCCCGATAAAGAACACTGCATGTCAGTAGGTGAGATCAAAACCGACGGCGATTCCTTGGAAACTTCCAAACATATTACCCACTAAAAAAAATGAAACCTGTTGTTATTACAAAACCAAACGAGCTGTTTGCCTTGTGCGAAAAGGTCAGAAAACAAAATCGACGTGTGGGCTTTGTTCCCACCATGGGAGCCCTTCACGACGGACACCTGTCTCTTGTGGATGCAGCGTCAGCCTATTCGGATTTCATAGTAGTAAGTATTTTTGTCAATCCGACTCAATTCGGTCCTAACGAAGATTACGAAAAATATCCGAGAACTCTTGATTCAGATCTATTAAAGCTGAAAGAAAAAGTCGATGCGGTCTATGCTCCTTCAGCTCAGGACATGTATCCAAAAGGATTTTCAACATCCATTTCTGTATCCGGCCTAACCTCCGGCTTGTGCGGTGCAAATCGACCGGGACATTTTGACGGAGTAGCCCTGGTTGTTACCAAGCTGTTGTGCGCTGTAGGCCCGTGTTCAGCAGTGTTCGGACGAAAGGATTACCAGCAATTGCAGGTCATCAAGCGAATGGTGCAAGATCTCAATTTGCCCGTAACAATAATAGAAGCCAAAACGCATCGAGACATTGACGGTCTGGCAATGAGTTCGAGAAATGCCTATTTGTCAACTGAGGAAAGAAAAAGAGCCCTTAGTATTCCCAAAGCGCTAAGCAAAGCGCATAAGCTTTTTGCCGAGACCGATATAACAGCGGGCCTTGTGCTGTATGAAGTTAAAAGCCAAATAGAAAAAGAAGCCGACGAGGTTCATTACATAATTGCAGCAGACCCTGACACCCTGTCCCCTGTACCGGAAAACGCACAATGCAAAAAACTACTAATAGCAATCGCAGCCAAATTCGGTTCAACGAGACTCATCGACAATATAGTTCTAGGTGAAGATAATTGTCCCTGTGTTTGTACGTTTTAATAGCGACAAATCTCACATTACAATTAGAATGCTGCATTTAGGCAATTTCTGTTCGTCAAATACATTCATATCGGCGATACTGAATATTTAAGATCACCCAAAAATGACATTGTGTTTGTTGTATTTTTTTAGTTCTAACGTGGTCTCCCGGGTTTGGAGTGGTAAAATCAATTTTGAGTTTTGTTGCGTCGGGACATTACTAACTACAAATAGGAGCAATGGTGACTGAAATGATGCAAACAGAAGTAAAGCTGCTTTTTGTGCTTCACTGTCTTGTATGGATTATGTGCGTATTGATTGCAGGTTGTCTTGGAAATAATCTCTGCGGGAAAGAAATGGTGGAATCGAATGGACGATGTATCATTCTTATGGATACAGAGACCTACATTGCAGGAAACGAAACGGACTCAGATCCGGTTGAAGATGCCGGAGATACTGACAACGGTGCTGATTCAGCAGGCTCAGGATTGCCTAAAGGAATGAACGACCATTGTACGTCTCATAAAGACTGTTCCAGTGTGGCCGACTACTGTTTGCAACCCAGTTTTCCAGATTTAAATGGATTTTGCACGCTGCAAGGATGTGTCGTAGACCCAAATGACTGCCCTAGCGGATACTCCTGCATGGATTTGTCGGTATATCTCGGCTCCCTGCCTACAGTCTGCACGCCTGAAGGGGGTAATAAATGATGCATTTTCAGTTTTCGTTAAAAGCGTCTAAGGGGGTTGGGTTTTTGGTTTGTTTTTGTCTGTTAACATGGTCTGCTTCCATTGCTGCACAACAGTTAGAATTAAAGGCAGATAATGAGAACCGTAGCGATTTAGAACAGAAACAGAGAGAATATAGTTCGACCGGCACGTCAACCGAGAATATTTCTGACACACATACGTCTTCAGACAAGGAGGTTGTGGAGGATGAGTCAAATTCGAAACGTGATTTGGAGTTCGAAGCGTTAAAAGCTCGGGTCCGGGCTCTTGAGGAAAAAGCTGCTGTTGATGAAGAAGAGGTTGCCGATTTGAAAATGCGTCTTGATATGCAGGAAGAGAACGATGTTGTTCGCATGACTGAAAAAGAACGAGAACTAAAAGTATACGGCTTTATGGATGTTCAATTCAGCAAGTTCTTCTATCCCAAAGACGGTTTGCTCGACGGATTGGTTCCCAAATCAACCTCCTTTGCTCTTGGACATTGGAACATGTTTTTAGAAAAACCCCTCAATGAGCACTTTAGAGTGCTTGGTGAAGTACGTTTTTTATTTCAGCCGTTGGGAGAGGAGGCGGACGGATGGATGGGGTCCGGCAACTTTGAAAGAGCAAATACAAAAGCCACGGATTGGCTTGATGCCTACTATTTCAATTGGGGCGGTATCGCCATACAGCGTGCATTTATCGAATACAAACTTAACGACTATTTTGGGGTAAAGGTGGGACATTATCTAACACCTTACGGCATTTGGAACGAAAACCATGCCTCAACGGTGGTTATATCTGCGCACCGGCCTTATTTGAATACAACTAGATATTTACCGGAAGCACAAACCGGTCTTTACTTTTTCGGTCGAGCATTTGCGGGAGACAAGGTTTCAATGGATTATGGATTTACCGTTTCCAACGGTCGCGGACCGACTGTAGAGGTATATGATCTGGATGAGAATAAGGGTCTAGGACTGAGCTATAGGCTCGCTTACGACGGACCGGTGAAAATCGGGGCAGGCACATATCTTTATATGGGCGACTGCACGGACACAGAACGTAGTCTCGCTCCGCCTACTCAAGGTGTTGATTTTGTAGAAACCGTTACACTAGAATACAAAGAGAAAGTCTTCTCACTTCATTTACAATTTGAATGGAAAGGCTTGCTCATTCAGGGGGAATATGTGCGATCGCTGATAGAGTATCAGAACGGCCATCGACCGTCAGTTGACTACGGTATCGGTAGAGAATATGCGCCTGATCACGTTGAACAGGGTGCCTATGCTCTTCTCGGATATATGTTGCCGTTTGAGAAAGTCCAGCTTAGACCTTATTTATTTTACGAATATATGGATCCGCCTGACTGGTCCGGATATCCTTACGGGCATACGTACGGCGGCGGTCTAAACTGGCGAATAATTCCGGCTGTTGTTTGGAAACTGGAGTACTACCGCGTTAATATTGATGAGACAGAAAATATACCGACGAACGACTTGAGCGTTCTTGTAACACAACTCGCGGTTTCCTATTGAATTTGGAAAAAAAGAAAGGGTAACCATGAAAATTATCCGACATACAATATTAGCAATCGGTATATGGATGATTTATTCTGTCTTATTTCCTACGATAAGCACAGCTGAATCTCCTGAAGATATTGTGGTGTTTGTTCATCAGACCGGCACTCTGAAAAGCATTAGTATTGATGAACTCAAACAGCTTTTTCTCAAACAAAAAACCTCTTGGTCGTCAGGAGAAAGCGTCGTAACAATCAATGCTCCGGAGGGATCATCTTTGCGAAATCAATTTCGAACAGCAGTACTCGCTATGACTGCCGTAGAAGAGGCGACCCACTGGGAAACAGTTCGAATTCGAAACCAAATCGCAAAACCCGCAGAGATGCTCAATACACCCAAGGCGGTGTTTCGATTAAAAAACGCTGTTAGTTATGCGTTTAGAAAAGATGTACCGGATAATGTGGTAAAGGTTATTTTGGTAATTCCCAAATAACCATTTTTGAAGATTATGTATTGTCAGGTGTACGCCACATATCAACCATCTCTGAGAGCTGCGCCAAGGTTTGGCTCAATTGTTTATTGCCTCCCACAATACTGCGACTGATACTCTGATTTTCAAGTGCGGTGGTATTGATCTCTTCGATTGCAGCAGCTATTTGCGCCAAACCTATGGTCTGTTGTTGAATGTTAGTTGCGATCAATTTTGCAAAATCCGAGTTCTCTCGAATAGCCTCACTAAGATCATTCATTACAAAGCCGGCATTGGCAATCGTATTTACGCCCTCCTCAGTTCGCTCTTTACCCTGTTGCGCTGTTGATACCATTGTTTCAATGGCCGCTCTTATGGCTGTGAGTGTGCCTGTTATTTGTAGGGTCGCATCTTTAGATTGCTGCGCCAGGTCTTTTACTTCCTGGGCTACAACAGCAAAACCGGAACCAAACTCGCCGGCCTTTGCCGCCTCGATAGAAGCATTAACCGCGAGAATTTTGGACTGTTCGGCAATGGAGTTCACAGATTGAATGATATTACCTACTTCTTCGACCGCATTGAGCAGATTCTTGCTCTTTTCGGAGATATTGAGAGATTCATCCTTGATCTGCATGATGATCTCATAAGTTTTTTCGATGGTCTGCTTGCCGCGATTGGACGCTTCAGATGTTTTCTCGGCAGCAGCAACAATATGTTTTGCGTTGATCGCTGAGCTCTGTCCGCCCTTTTCCATTTCTTCTACGGTCGCAGCAGTTTCGTTGACAGCAGCTGCCTGTTGAGTGGCGGAAGATGCCAGATTGGCCATCGTGCCTTCGGTCTCTTTGGAAATATTTGAAATCTTTGATATCAACATCTTGATGGCGATTACTTGAGATTGCATGGCTTCCGCCATTCTTTTCACCGAAGTTCCAAGACGATTAAGCTCATGAAATTGTATTGCTCCTATTTCTATTTTTTCCAAATTTCCGTCAGCGATATTTTCGGACGCCTCAACAAGTGAATTAATTGGCCTGAGCAATCGACTACCGAGAAAATAGGCGGAAGCCGTTACCAGTACAATACCGATAAAACCGGCAATCAGTAACATGACAAAACCGGCGGTCTTTTGTTTTTTGTATGCTTTAATACTTTTAACAATAATCACAATACCGACATCTGTTCCGCCTTCCGGATCAATCACAGCCGCTCCGATTATGACATCGTCTGTAACATAAGTCCCACCATGAGGCGTACCGCTGCCGACAATTAAATACTTTTCGAGTTCTGCGTCTTCTTTAGACTTCGATAAAATATTTCGATTTGTATCAACCACTCCTATACCCATAGTTTCCGGATGTTTTTTGGCGTGCGCTTCCAACTTGCCAGTCAAGCCGGACAAGTCCTTAGCCGCCGCTTCAAACGCAATGTCTGTAGCTGTGGCTATACTCTCGGTAGAGACTTCTCGCTTCAGTAAATCAAAGTATTGTTGATCTGTTTTAGAAACAATACTGTTAAAAAGAATCGACAAAATACAGATAATAATGACCCAGATACCGGTCATGCTAAGGGTGAGATTCCATTTGAGAGACAGTTGTCGTTTCATATGTTCAGCCTCAATGTTCTCTCCTAGCCAACCGTCCTGGTGCTGCTTGCATTTAAGGTTGCAGTTCTAAAATAGTAGCTTCTATGTAAATACTTTCTTCTTGCATATCAATTACGTCATTATCATACGTCAAGATCAACAAACCGACAAAGCAAATATTAACTTGAACTTAGCAAGTTCTATTCTGTTTAACCGGCCGAATGTTTTATTTTTTTTCGACCGACTTTTATTAGTTTAGCAATTTTAACTGAAAGGTCCACCCATTCTTCGTTAAGTTTTCTATTCTTAGTAATAAAAAGGCTAACGAGAAAATATTACGTAAACACTTCCGTTTGTTGACAATAACAGCACCTTGGAAAATATAGAATACAGTTGATTAACAATCTACTTCTTTCTTCAACGAGGATCATATGAAAAATCGGATAAGCCCTTTTATTGCAGCCTTTTATCGTAACTCCTATTCCTGCGATGAAATCGAAAAGCTATACAAAGCCCTTACTCAATTTCGTGTCTTCCAATTCGACGCGTTTCCGAACGGTCTGTTCCCCGCTGTCGGCAGAGGAAGCGTTACAGAGCAGACCAGCGGGTATCGTGCGGTTTGGGTAAGAGACAATGTCCATATTGCTTATGCTCACTATGTTACCGAAGACGAAGCTTTGCGCGCAGCGGCAATTCGAAATGCATCGGCGCTCTCTTCTTTTTTTGAAACCAACAAACAACAAACGCGGATTCTCAATGTCATCAAGAATCCAGAAATTGCTTTGAACCCCATGAATCGTCCGCATATTAGGTTTGACGGTGAAATTGAAACAGAAATCACAGAAAAATGGCCGCATGCTCAAAACGACGCTCTCGGCGCTTTTCTCTTTTTCTTTTGTTCTCTCGCCATTGATAAGGCAATTGCCGTAACGTCTTCTCAACGTGAAATGCTGCGAAATTTTGTGCATTATTTTCAGGCAATCGAATTTTGGAAAGATGAAGACAGCGGACATTGGGAAGAGCAGCGAAAGATATCTGCGTCTAGTATCGGTGCAGTTAACGCAGGGCTTACAAAATATCGCGAACTTTTGGACTTACCCGGTTTTGCAACTGATAGATCGATAATAGAATATGACCTTGAGACTCTCTTGGACACAGGTATTAAAGCTATGAACACAATCCTACCTTTGGAGTGTGCTCAACAAGAAACGCTAAAATATCGAGAGCACGACGCTGCGTTGTTGTTTCTTGCGGACCCATATGAGATTGTTCATTTAAACACGGCTGACAAAATTCTTTCCAATATTAGAAAACATCTCCAAGGCGAGTACGGAATCAAACGATATTTAAAAGACTCATATTGGGGTCCGAATTATCGCAGTATTCCTCCGGAAAAACGCACGATTGATTTGAGTGAGGATATTATTCAACGAGATGCATTTTCTGTCGAAGGCAGAGAAGCAGAGTGGTGCATTTTCGATTCTGTAATGTCATGTGCCTACGGAAAGAGATATCTCACTGCCGGCGATAAGAGTTTTCTCGATCTGCAAACCGAATATTTCAATCGTGCCCTATTGCAGCTTGTCGAATGTCCGGAAAACAACCAAAGGCTTGTCATTCCTGAGGCCTATTTTGTAGAAAACGAAATGTATGTTCCCAATGATCACCTGCCGCTTCAGTGGGCACACGCCAATCTTCTAAGGGCAGTTATTGCTATGAAAAAGAGCACTGATTCTTAAACAAAATAACGTTGCTTCTTGATATCTATTGAAGTCTCATTGACGGCAAACTGCAACAATATTATAGATAGACATAGAAACCTGCTCACCTTGCAATAGATCTGTGTCAGAAATCACTAATTCTTTGGGTCTTCCAGTTTTCCCACAAAGAGAATTGTACCGTTGCGGTCATCACGAATAAGAAACAAGAAGGGCTTGTTCGCTAAAAAGCGGGACGGGGCAGATTCATCGACAACTTCAACTACTGTGGCCGCTGCCGCTTCCGTTCCTTCTTCGCTTACTTCGATATAGGATTTGTGTTTTACCATGCTAATATGGGGATTGCCGTCTGCCGGGTCGGTCATGTTATCAAAACCTCCCTCAAATGCTTTTTCCATTCCAAATGCTTTTAGAATATCATTAAGCTCTTTTTCGTATTCTATTTTGAATTTGGGCAAATGAATTCCGCCCAGCTCGATCTCTGAAAATGAATTTAGGGTTTCGGCCAATTTCTTTCCATCCAGATTGTCTATATAGTCATCAATGTTCGCTTCACTCCACTCAGAGGGTGCAAAGGCATAAAATGATATTTTTTCTCTGCCGTAGGGCAAACGAATAGCGGTTATCGACTCATCCGAATAGGCTTCGTATTCTTTTTGTTCGTTAAATGACATCATATCAATATCAACGTTTGTTTTGTCTGATTTGACGAACGAGGTTTGATAGGTATCATCCTTGTCGAAGGCAACAGTCCAGGTTCCTTTAAAATAAATAGCATTGACAAGATACATAACCAAATCAGGAGGAAATTCTTTCAGCATTTCTTTTATGTGTCCCGCTGTCTTATCTTCTATCCAAGAATTAATAGCCTCCGGCGTTGTTATGTCATACACGTCACTTAGATAATGGTTTCTTACTGTGTCTATAAAACTCTCTTTAATTGGATAACCCGGCTTCGTCCATATTGAGTTAGCTAAAGTCAAAACAAGATCATCATCAACAGTTTCTAAACTTTTTAAGAGATGCAGAAACTGTTCGTTTGTCTCTTCCATGGTAAGTTTATCCAAAGAAAGAGCGGATTGCATCCCTACAAGGGTTTCATTTGCTGCACCGTTCATGGTCATGGAAAGAGCCGTCGAAATTGAAATAGGAGAAAAAAATACATTTTCGGCAGGAGCATCTGCAACAAGAGCTTTAAGCAGATCCACTGCAAATTGGGTATTAGCCTCAACCAAAGAGTCTGTTACCGCCGCCGCATTCTCGTCAGACAAAAGATAAGCCTCTTTTATCGGTTTGTTATTCGTATCACTATCATCATCATTGCCGGCATCGGAATCTCCGCAAGCAACTGTCAAAGCGGATAAGCTAAATAGAAAGACAGTTCCAAAACAACTTTTTCTCTGCAATAGCTTCATAGGTTACCTCCTTGTTCATTATTCATTAACCTAACCTGAATACCGATAGATACAAGTATCATGCCGTTTCCTTGCAAGCCTGATAACGTTCCGATATTACATGATTAAACTAAAAAGCAGAACTTCGTTCCGGCCTGATTATGTACAAAATTCAAGACAATAGAGACACTCGACTGCAAACAAAATTGCACAAACAACTTGTTTCAGCGTTCCGGCAATCTCATAAATTCTGTTCAGAACAAATCAGAATGTATTTGGTCAGTTAATCCAATCGGAAAACTCAAGGTCAATGCACGTTTACGGCATGAGATAACTCCGCGCACTATAGAAATTTGCCTAATTTGCTGCATTATGATCCGACATTCGTCCGTTTTAAACAGTTATTCGTTAAAATCTTTTTCGCTTACAATAACCATTTTAGATTTGGTTAGAATATCTCTTCCTGTTTCCGGGTCACTTAGTTTCATAATTAGAACAGCTTTTCCGTTTCTTCCTTTTACTTGAGCGTACATGTATTCAACATTTACCGGTGAGTTGTCGAACAATGAGACCAGCTCAGCTAAACCTCCGGGGCGATCGGGTACTTCTACTCCTATTACCTCTGATATTTTGGAAGTAACACCGGCCTCTCGAAGAGCAAAATTTGCTCGATCTGTTTGGTCGGCAATAATTCTTAAAATACCGAATTTCTCGGTATCCGCCAGGGATAATGCTCTGATATTTATACCGGCATCCGCCAAATTTTTTACCACTGCCGAAAGCCTTCCGTGTTTATTTTCTATAAAAATCGAGATCTGTCTCAAGGTCATTATTTGTCTCCTTTGCTTGCCGTTCAGCTTCGGTTCTTTACTTCACGCAGATCGCAAATTCTCTGCGCTTTACCTTCGCTCCTGGGTATTGATTTGGGATTGACCAAGGTCACCTTGGTTTGAATATTTAGAGCTGCTTTTAGTTCTTGCTCAATATTTCTTTCCAAAGCCATAACCGCCTTTACCTCATCAGAGAACATAGCTTCACTCATTTCAACTTCAACGTTTAGCGAGTCCATTGCACCTTTTCGGTCGACAATTAAACGGTAATGCGGTTCTACTCCTTGAATTCTCAACAATACTTCTTCGACCTGAGACGGGAAAACATTTACGCCTCTAATTATTAACATGTCATCATTGCGACCCATCAAACGATGAATTCGACGTGAAGTACGTCCGCATGAGCAGGGCTCTTCTATTATGTATGTAATATCTCCGGTTCTGTATCTGATTACAGGCGTTCCCTCTCTGGTAAGAGTAGTCAGCACCAATTCGCCTTTTTCTCCAGCCGGTAGAACTGCTCCGGTATCCGGATTGATAATCTCCGGATAAAAGTGGTCTTCAAATATGTGTAAACCGTTTTGATTTATGCATTCTGCACCGACTCCCGGGCCGATAATTTCTGTGAGGCCGTAAATGTCAAAGGCTTTGATACCGAGCTTTTTTTCTATATCTGCACGCATGTTATCACTCCACGGCTCTGCTCCGAAAAATCCTGCTCTCAGCGAGAGTGATGCCAGGTCGATACCTTGTTCTTTGGTCCACTCGGCAATGTACAAAGCGTAGGATGGCGTACATGTAATAACTGTGGAGTTGAAATCTATTATAGTTTGAACTTGTCGCTTGGTATTGCCCGAAGAAATGGGCAATACCATGGCGCCCAGTGTTGAAGCACCGTAATGGACACCGAAACCTCCGGTAAATAAGCCGTATCCGAATGCGTTTTGCACAACATCGTTTTTTCCAACCTCTCCCATACTCAAAGTTCGGGCCATTACATCAGACCAGGTTTCGATATCTTGTTTTGTATAAGCACCCACAACCGGCTTGCCTGTGGTTCCCGAGGACATATGCAGCTCTACTATCTCGCTCTTGTCTGTTGCCAACAAACCGAAAGGAAATACCTCACGCATGTCGTTTTTATAAGTAAAAGGCAACAACTCAATATCCTTGAGGGTCTTAATACTTTCGGGCCGGATTCCCAAAGCCTTCATTTTTTCTCGATAAAAGGAAACTTTTTCGTACAGTTTTAAAACCAAGATTTTGAGTTGATTTTCTTGTTTCAGACGAAGATCTTCTTTATTGAGAGTTTGAGCAGCTTTATTCCACATGAGGTAACTCCAGTTTTTGCTCTAAGGTAATTTGCCTGCCTATTCTAAAGGCATTAGTATTCATTTCGATTGTTCCTGAAGGACAGTTTTTCTCTATTGCCGAAAGGAAACTGTCTTCTTTTAAAGGAACCAATGGTGACAGAGCACCGAGAAGAGCTGTGTTTTCTGTTTTCGGAGAGTCCATTCGTTGTTTGAGCAAGACCGGATCCAAACAAACCGTGCGCTTAAAAGACATAGAAATTTCTCGGTCAATACCTTCCGGATAGATTTCTATTCCGGTGGGAGTTATGTGATGTGCCAAATAGCAAACAGCAGCGTCAGCATGAGCCCATTTAGCCCATCTCAAAACCTCCATGCTTTCTAAAGAAAACAAGACATTTGCCTCTCCCTGAGAAATGACCGGCGCAAACACAAGTTGACCGAAGCGTACATGACTGAAGACCGGACCTCCCCTCATTGCCATACCGTGGATTTCGCTTTTTTTTACATCCAAGCCTTCGATCATTGCTGCCTCTGACAGAATGTCGCTTGCAAGAACAATTCCTTGACCTCCGACCCCGACCATCAACACATTAAAGGGATTACTCAACATTACCGCCTCCTGCGCATTTTATTTCGTCTGTTGACAAATTCCTTCGGACGGTTTTCTTTTGTTCCAGTTTTCCCAATTTTTTCAATTTTTGCATTTCAATAACGCACAATCCCATTATTACTAACAGTCTTACTCCAGACTTTTCTATCATTGTATCTAAGGTTTCGGTAATTGCCGACTTGTTGTAGGCATCAACTACAGCAAAATTGTCAGCAGGAATGTTAAATGCCTTTGACAGATAACAATAGTCCAGCTTGGGCGCATCCTCTCGACCTAGGCGCTCTCCGCTCGCCGGATTCGGCTGCATACCGGTCATGGCGGTGGTTCCGTTGTCCAGCACTACAAACAAACCGTCTCGTTTGTTCCAACATGCATTCAACAGTCCGGTAATGCCCGAGTGTGCAAAGGTGGAGTCACCGATTACTGCAGCGACCTTTACAGAAGAATTGTTTTCGGCGTTTACCAACCCGATGCCTTGAGCCATTGTAATACTCGCCCCCATATCCAAGCAGGTATCTATTACTTCATAAGGCGGAAGAGTACCGAGAGTGTAACAACCAATATCGCCCGCCACTATCAGGCCTTTTTCTTTCAGAACCGAAAACACATGACCGTGGGGACATCCAGGACAAAGTCGAGGACGTCTTTCGGGAACCTCAAGGAATGATATTTGAGATCTTTTGGATAAGCTTGCGCTTTCGATATTCAATGATTTTCGTAAAATATCCGGACTGAATTCGCCTGTTGCCGGAAATATTTCCTTGCCGATTACTGATAATCCCCACGACTTAATTTGAGTTTCTATAAACGGGTCGAGTTCTTCGATGACATACAAAGTTTTTACGGATTTAGCAAAATCCTCAATCATGCGACGTGGAAGGGGATACACCAAGCCGAGCTTTAGTATATCAGCGTCGGGAAGAACCTCTTTTACATAGGTGTAAGATATTCCGGAAGTTATAACACCGATTTTACCGCAACCCTTTTCAATTCGGTTTGCCGGATGGGTCTCTGCCGCCGCGCTCAACTTGAGCATTCGATGTTCTACATCCTGTCGCCTAACCCTGGCATTTGCCGGAATCATTACATGTTTGGCAGGTTTGCTTGTAAAACCTTTAATCGGTCGATCTATTCGATCTCCAGTTGTTACCGGACTTTTAGAATGAGAGAGCCGAGTAACTGTTCTTAGAAATACAGGAGTGTCAAAGTTTTCGGACATTTCAAATGCATATCGAGTAAAAGCGAGAGCTTCGGACGAATCCGACGGTTCAAACATAGGAAGCTTGGCCGCTATAGCAAAATGACGGTTGTCTTGTTCGTTTTGCGAGGAATACATATTGGGCTCATCGGCAGTAACAACCACCAACCCTCCTTCAACTCCTGTATAAGAAGCTGTAAAAAGAGGGTCTGCCGCTACATTTACACCGACATGTTTCATCGTAACCATTGACCGTGCGCCTGCAAAAGAAGCACCGATTGCCACTTCGAGTGCTACCTTCTCGTTGACTGACCATTCGCATTTAACTTCCGAGTACCTAGATAATGATTCGAGTATTTCAGTAGACGGAGTGCCGGGATAGCCGCATCCCACATGAACCCCTGCCTCCCAAGCGCCTTGGGCAACAGCTTCGTTTCCGGATAGAAGTAGTTTTTTTGTACTCAATTATAAATCCTTTCGCTAGGCACAATATACTAGCCGACAAACATAAAATGCCAATCAAAGATGACATGAGCCTGTGTTCATTCTTTTTTTATGTAAATTCAGTTACATATAAAAAGATAGTTTGGTATTTGGGATGAAATATTAACTGCATCAAAGAGAAAAAACCGAAAAAATAAGTCGTTTTTTTTCAAGCTCTTGACTCTTGGTCTCTCATGCGTACATTTGGGCGGGTTTAGGAACCCACGAAAGACAATTTAATAAACTGTATTCCCGAACGGCAATTGCGGCGGGTTTAAATTCTTTAGGAGGAACCATATGAGCAGAACCATCGGAATCGACCTTGGAACAACCAACAGTGCTGTTTCTGTTATTGAAGGCAAAGATCCCATTATCATTACCAATGAAGAAGGCGGAAGAACAACTCCTTCAGTTGTCGCTTGGGATACTCAGGGCGAAGTTCTGGTGGGACAGATTGCAAAACGCCAGGCTATTACAAACCCTGAGAATACGGTTTTTTCCATTAAGCGATTTATGGGAAGAAAATACGCTGAAGTAAAAGAAGAGATTTCCATGGTGCCCTACAAGGTAGTGGAAACCGCCAACAAAGATGCAGCAGTGGAAATAGAAGGCAAGGTAGTTGCCCCCCCGGAAGTTTCCGCCAAGGTCCTTATAAAACTGAAAAAAGCTGCCGAAGACTATCTTGGAGAACCTGTAGATAGTGCAGTTATCACAGTTCCTGCCTATTTTAATGATGCGCAACGACAGGCCACCAAAGATGCAGGACGTATTGCCGGATTGGATGTAAAACGTATCGTCAATGAGCCGACAGCCGCAGCACTTGCATACGGATTGGACAAAAAATCTGAAGAAGTAATCGCTGTGTATGACTTCGGCGGCGGAACTTTTGATATTTCTATTCTCGAAGTGGGCGACAATGTTGTTCAGGTTATATCAACAAACGGAGATACTCATTTAGGCGGCGACAATGTTGACCAGCGTATTATTGAGTATTTGATTGCGGAATTTAAAAAAGATCAGGGGATTGATGTTTCAAAAGACAAAATGGTGTTGCAGCGATTAAAAGAGGCTGCCGAAAAAGCTAAGATTGACTTAAGCTCATTGATGGAAACCCAAGTAAACCTGCCTTTCTTAACCGCAGACGCATCCGGTCCGAAACATTTAAATTTAAGACTTTCTCGCGCCAAATTTGAATCTATGATTGAAGACCTGGTTGAAAAGACTCTTGAACCTTGCAGAAAAGCTCTTGCTGATGCCGACAAGCGTCCCGGAGATATTGACCAGGTTGTATTGGTCGGCGGTTCAACGCGTATTCCGTTAGTACAGAAAAAACTGGTTGAATTCTTTGGGAAAGAGCCGCACCGCGGTGTTAATCCGGACGAAGTAGTTGCGATGGGTGCTGCTGTTCAAGCCGGCGTATTATCAGGAGATGTTAAAGACCTGCTTCTTCTCGATGTAACACCTCTGTCGTTGGGAGTAGAAACCTTAGGCGGCGTGATGACTGTAATGATTCCGCGAAACACCACAATTCCGACCAAGAAGTCTGAGGTCTATTCGACAGCCGCTGACAATCAGACTTCAGTTGAGATTCATGTATTGCAGGGTGAGCGTCCGATGGCTGCTCAAAATCGTACACTTGGTAAATTCCACCTCGAAGGGATTATGCCGGCACCTCGAGGGGTTCCAAAAGTTGAAGTTACTTTTGATATTGATGCCAACGGCATCGTTAACGTTTCAGCCAAAGACATGGCAACAGGTAAAGAGCAAAAAATTACAATTACTTCATCTTCAGGTTTATCAGAAACCGAAATTCAGAAGATGGTAGAAGATGCTGAGAAGAACAAAGCAGAAGACGAAAAACGCAAGAAAGATATTGAAACCAAGAATCAGGCTGAACAGTTGCTATACGCAACACAAAAAACTTTAAATGAAAATAAAGATAAAATTCCGGCCGGCGAAGTAGCAAATATTGAAAAAGAATTGAACACCTTGAAATCAGCTATAGATTCAGGCGATGCTGAAAAAATAGAAGCCGGAATGCAAAGTCTTACCCAAGCCTCGCACAAATTGGCTGAAATTATGTATCAACAGGTTCAGGATAAACAACCGTCTGCTTCCGGTACGTCATCCGGAAGCGGTGATTCTGCTGCGTCAAGTTCAGAAGACAAAGATGACTCCGATGTAATTGACGCCGAATTTGAAGAAACCAAAAACTAATCTTTACTTTCCTCGCAATCATTGCAACTACTTTTTCTGTGAGTTCATTTGTAACAAAGAGTCTTCTCAATAAATTGGCCAAAGGCTTTCAAGGCAACCTTTGCACTGACAACAACAATAGTGCTGCGCTAAGAAAAGAGAGATGCACATTCTTTCAGCTGAAACAGATTCAGGCAGGTATGAAAACAGGAATAATATTCATAATAATAGCTGCTTGGTGTATTTATACTTCTCCTTTAACAGCATCTGAAATTAAGAGGATTCCTTCGTCTGAAGAATTGACAAACGCTGCTTTTGCCGAAGCCTGGATTGCTTTTAGGCGTGATATTGACGGTTTGTGCGGTAGTAGAGTAGATGCAAGACTGTCAACAGCTTGGTTTGATGAAATGTCACAATCCATGCTGAGAGACATTCTTAAATCGGCTTCGGATCATGAAGTAATATACCAAGCTGCTCTTCGCTTGGCACGGATGCCTTCAAACTCAAATAGAGCATTGTTATCAGAATTGCAGATAAGATACGAAGGCATTTTTCTGGGCAAATTAATAGGTTCTGCGGGGATAAAAGCGGGTAACAGATCGGTTAGAAGCCAAGCGTTAGCTGATCTTAAGAGCCCCGTTTGGGAAATTAGAGCGGCAGCCGGTGTAATGTTGGCTGCAGCAAAAGAAAATGCAGGTATTTCTTATTTTCGTTCTGTTTTTAAGAACGGCGGCGAAGAAGGGGATTTTGCAACTTGGGCGCTCGGTCGTTTTGGAAGTCGAGAAGAAGAGCTTGCTATCAAGCAAGAACTAAACAAACAACCGGGCAATATTGCTTTGCGCGCGGCTTTAGGTGAAAGTGTTTTTAAAAGGATTTTTCCAAATCTGTATCTTGCCTTTCTGGCTCAATTTCGTTTCTTTTCTGACGGAATATCTACTGAAGGTCTTTATGACTCTTGGTTTGTTGCTGTAGAACATTCGGTTTCTGATGGGGCTGATAACAACGAAGCTTTGCGCCGAAATCTATTAAAGCTGAAAGGCAAACCGATTGTCGGCGAAGACATTGATATTTGGGATAGGCGAATAACCTTGTTTATTGAGTTTATTGAGCAAACCGAAACAAAATTGAAAACAACGGCGACTCCCAAATGGCCCAAGGACTTTGAAGATGCGCTGCAAGCTGTTCGAACACGACCTAGTAGGGAAAACCCAAATTATGAAATGATTTTTTACAATAGAGTAGCATCATTCATTTCTTTAATTAAAACAATAGGACCGAAAGTTAATTTTGAAGAGCTGTCAGAACCCGAAAATGAGTTGGGAATGATATCTCCAGGAGCAAATCGCGCTATCGACGGCAATATTGCAACATCTCAATATCTTCAAAAAAACACACCCCTTGTTTTAACCCATAAAAAGAAATCAATTCTCAAAACCATTGATTTTCTTTCGTGGTGTCCTGACCATGTTTCCCAAGAACGGCAAGTTTCCATTGTGGTAGAAGGATTGGATGAAAACGCAAAACAATGGACAGTTAAAGGCATTCTTAATACTAACCGCTTCGGTCTTCAAAAAATAACTGTCAATAGAATCTCTTATGACCGAATCAATATAAGTATTGTCGATCTACCGGATAAAGAGTTGACATGTATTACAGAAATTAAGTGTCAGTTTTAGTCGGCTTTTGCTCGGTTTGTTATTGTTGCTATTTTTCACCTACGATATCCGGGTTCCACATATTGCCTGTCATTGCCGGCAAATAGAGATATTCCAGATAGCCGCTATACCAATAGTCATCCCTAAGGTTTCCGGATTCGGTAACAAACGCATCAACAACAGTTTGTGTATTGGCGATAGCAGCAACTGCCAAGCTGCCAACCGTGGCCATATTGTGATTGGTTCCTACAACTGATCCGTCAAGATTATGTTCGTCCTTGATATTCGCCAAACCAACACAGTTCGTAGTGTAAAACCTCGATGTTACGAATTTATGTTGTCGCTTGACGGGCAGTTCGAAAAAGGCTCTTATTATGACTACGGGGTCTCACGAGGCAAACCGCCGTCAACCCTCAACGCCCCGCTCGCAGAAAGGTTCCTAAATGATGTGTAAATCCGGTCTTCTTGAAAAACACTTTTGGAAGATGATTGATTTTCGAAGCAAACGGATGGGCCGTTTCAAAGCTTTGCTCCGGATTTCGACCGTGATCGTTGCGTCGCTTTGGGGATGCGGCAAAAACAGTGCCCCGATCTCATCTGTTGAGAAAACGCTCGAAGACGAACGCCTTGATCGCGTCCTTGCTGCGTTGTTTGAGATCGAAAAAAGCAGCGGCCAAGCGCGTATCGACGCGCGCTTTCGTTTCTATGACTTTCGCTCGGGCCTGTCGGTCACATCGGAGGATGCGGCGCTTCTCCCCAGACTGGAAGCTTTGCTTGACTCCAAGGATTTGGGGGACATAGAATTGGGAGTTAGACTCGTCTGCAATGTGCACCATTCTAAATCGCTTCCCAAACTGTGGAAAATCGCCTCCGATACTCAGAGCTCGGCGCGAGGCCTTGCGATTGAATGCATTGCTGCGGAATACAAGGATCCAAAGCTTATTCCTGTTCTTAGAGACATTATCGCTCACGACGAGAACCTGCGCTTAGTAGCTGTTCGCGCCCTGGGCGCTTACACAAGTGACCCCGCAATCGTTCAATATTTGCACGAGCTGCTCACGGATCCGAAATGTGTCCTTTACGCCAAGGAGGCATTGAGGCGCTCCTCCCTGCCGTTCGACACGGAAGAAGCCGTTCCCGCACAGATGTCCTACTCGCACCTTGGGCTGGGCCTCAGCATTGATTACCCTGAGAATTGGCCGAGTGAAAATAAAGACGGCTATGTGATGTTCTTTCGAAACTCCGAACTTGACGCGACTTTCGGTGTGAGAATCCCGACACCGAGCGACGGCCTGAGTGCGAAGCGACTGATTGCCCAAATGGAGAAGAAAGAGCACCTAAAAAACCAGCTTGGCGCAAAGATGGACGACGGAATGAGAAAGAGCGCCGAATTGATAGGCGCAAGAGATGTCGCGTCCGGAAGATACACAGTCCTAAGAGGAAAACGCGATATTGTGCTTCGAGCAATCGTCCTTGTCGAATCGGGGCGCGCAATCATCGTCGACGGTGAAAGCCCTGTCGAGTCCGCAAACGCTTTTGAGGAGGTTTTCGAGAAAATATGGCGCACTCTCAGCATTGAAAAGCCCGATCAGGCGTTTATTGAACAACTCGTCGACGCTATCGAAGCTGCTTCAAAAAACGCCGCGACCGATAATCCCACTGTGCCTTTTTAGAGCAGAACCTCCAAGAGATGACGCCCATTGCTGACAAAGATATATAGGATATATAGGGGACATATAGGATATATAGGGGACATAGACTAATAGAAAAACCTGTTTTATTTTCGTTCCAGTCTTTCATATTGATATACAGGTGATATACAGGGGATATACAGGGGATATACAGGGGAGATATACAGGGGACATAGACTAATAGAAAAACCTGTTTTATTTTCGTTCCAGTCTTTCATATTGAAGCTCTTTGAAAATTGAATTATGTCTATTTCAATAAATGACAAGCATACAGGGGATATATAGGGGACATAGACTAATAGAAAAACCTGTTTCATTTTCGTTCCAGTCT
>CAYWLQ010000100.1:0-1017 GCA_964458775.1 uncultured Myxococcales bacterium
CTTTGATTAAGTGGGCGCCCTGCGCTTTGGTAATAGGACAATCAGAGGTTTTCATTACGAGAACGATTTGTTGTGAAAAAAATTTTTAATATGAGGTGTAGTATGAAAGATTTGATGGGAAAAGGATTATATCTATTGTTGTTGTGGTCTTTTACTGCAATTGGTTGCGCCGATAACGGTGAAGATTCTGAGAATAACATTGACACCGGCGAATCTGATGCGGATGCGGATGCGGATGCTGATGCTGATTCGGATTCGGATACAGACACTGATGCTGATTCGGATACCGATGCTGATGCTGATTCGGATACCGATTCCGACGCCGATGCTGATGCTGATTCTGATACGGATACGGATGCCGATTCCGATGCGGACACCGACACCGACACGGATACCGATGCAGACGCAGATTCAGATACAGATACGGATGCCGACACGGATGCTGACACTGATACGGATGCCGATACAGATTCGGATACCGATACAGATACCGATACTGACATAGATGCTGACACTGACGCTGATGCTGACACAGACACAGACACTGATACAGATACAGATACTGATACTGATACAGACACTGATACTGATAGCGATACTGACGCCGACTCCGATACAGATGCGGATTCCGATTCCGATTCGGACTGCGATGAAAGTACTATTCCAGACAGTCCTAACAAACTTGGAGTTAACGTAACTGCTGCAAAGCATGTAGTTCCCAAAGAGATTTTCGGTTTACTCATGGAAGACTTAGGCAACGATGTGCGTAACGGCGTATGGGTAGGTACCGGTTCACAAATTCCTAACACCAACGGAGTGCGTAACGATATTACTGAAGCGTTTAAAGAGGCCGGTGTCGGCGCTATTGAATGGCCCGGTGGATGTCATGCCAACAATTACAACTGGGAAGCAAACATAAACCCCTCAAACAATATGGGAACCAACACCTTTATTCAGTTTGCTACTGCGGTGGGCGCTGAGCCTGTTTTAGTGGGGCGGCCGGGGTCGCAGTATGCG
>CAYWLQ010000100.1:1027-21554 GCA_964458775.1 uncultured Myxococcales bacterium
AGCAATAAAAAGTGGATCGAGCACGTAAAAGGTCTCGGATACGACCTAAAATATTTCAAAATCGGCAACGAAGTTTGGGGATGCGGCGGCAATCTTGGTCACGATTACAAAGCGTCCGGCTACGAAGCAATGTTTAACGCCAACTATGACCAGATTAACGGAATGGTACCGTACATAATTGGAGCTACTGCCGGTATTTGGACCATTAATCCTAACAATTCGGATGATTGGATCAATTTGATGTTGGGAAGTATCGGTAGCAAAATGTCAGGAATCGAAATACACGATTATATATATTTTCCTGATAGTTATCCTTGTGTCGGTTTCAATGATAACCAGTACTATGACATTGTGTGGCGCGCAGACGAAGGTCAAATGGGACCGCGCATTAGGGATATTCGTACTATAATGGACAGGCAGGACCCATCCGGACGAATTAGGATTATTGAAGATGAGTGGGGTGATTGGTTAATGAACTGGAAAGCCGGAGACGATTGGCTCCAGCAGAATACAGTAATGGATGCGTTATCAGCTGCTCTAACGTTGAACATGTTTGTTAGAAATGCTGATAGAATTCAGATGGCCGGACTAGCTCAAGCAGTCAACGTAATCCACTCGTTAATCTTGACGAATTCAGTTAGCGGCGGCAAAGATATGGTGAAAACACCGACCTTCTATGTTTTTAAGATGTTTAAACCGCATCATACAAATAACGCAAAATATGCACCTATTACGCTTACAGGCGAAAATATAACCGGCAACGGCAAGACCTTTAAAGTGGTTTCCTCAACTGCAACAGTGAATGATGCAGGGCAAGTAAATATTAGTTTGGCAAACGTAGATTTAGTAAACACTAGAAACGTAACAGTTACACTTGATAGTGCAACAGCCTCATATACTGTCTCGAACGCAGAGGTTATTACAGGGCCGGCAAAGGATAGCTTTAACGATTTTGGTCAGCCGGAAGTAGTCAATATAAAGCCTCTTGACGCTTCTAGCTATGAAGCATGTGGAAAAAAACTCAAGGTTACTTTGCCTACAAAAAGTGTTGTAATGATTACATTGGATCCGCAATAGCAAAGATAATTAATGGTAAGAAAAACTGTCTATACACACAAATCAAAATGATTTTGTAAAAAAGAGGAGAATAATAAATGAAATTTTTCAAAAAAATAATATTTGCTGGAATTTTGGTATCTGCAACCGGCTTGTTTGCCTGTTCGGAGGACAGTGAAACCCAAGACAAAAGCACTGACTCAGGCAATTCTGATGCAGATGCAGATGCAGATTCAGACACTGATTCGGATAGTGATGTAGATAGCGATAGCCAAGGCAACGAAGGAGACCCCGTCACCGCTCTTGACAGCGCTAGGTTGCTCAATGCTTTAAATGAAACAGAGGTTACTCAACTCTGCAATGATACCTGGGCATACTATGAGCGTACTATACCGGCAGAAGTCTTCTGCAAGTGGAAGGGAGTGTCTTATGCAACCTCAAGCAGTCCTCACTCAGAGGAGCAGTTGATATCCAATTGTAGCAGCACAGAGGGCAGTTGTTTAAACAACCCGACTGAGGCTTGGTCCGGAAATCCTGGGTGTAATGCTCCAAATACAGATTGCGCAGCAACGGTGGCACAATATTCGCTTTGTATCAAAGACACAGCAGCGGATTTCATTGCCAAAGTAAACAGCATGCTTACTTGTGATGTTTTCACGTTTGATGGAACTAACTCTGTTTGGGATTTAAAAGGTGCAGATCGAGTGCCTAGCTGCCTTATGACTGAGTGCATGAGTTTGTGGCCCGCTGACCCAAAGAATATATAATCACAAATCTTTATAGAAACAGTTCCTATTTCTGTTATTTGGTTTTGATCTTAAAACACGCCAAATCAGGCAATTTGATGTAGAGCATGGGTTTTCCCTTGTTGTAAACTCTTATTAACATGTTACTTTTTTGAGTATATAAACACCTCAACAATATTATGTTTCGTTTTGGAAATTACCTTTCGAAATCAGTTCTATTTAAAAATACAATAACAAAACAAAATTGCTTTCTAATGCATTATTCAAATCGGGCTATCAGCTTATGCTAAAAAATATATCCGTATTTCAACAAACTTTTTCATGCTTTTTCCACCCTCTTTTGTAAAAAAACAGACACTGTCTAATCGCTGTACGCCGAACTGTTTAAATATTTGGGTTTTCGGCGTGAAAAAACAGATAACCGCACCCGGAACCGGCAATTGTCAATTGATGTTGTCATTTCTTGGGGGCAGTAACGTTCATTTCAAGTTTGTGAGGTATGTCATGACAAAAACGAGAGGTGCATTATGAAAAACACGATAGGAACCATAGGGCTGCTTTTTATTGTAGGCTCTCTTATTGCTCTTGGTTGTGCTGAAAATGAAGGACCTAACCAGAACCCCAATGAATATGATTCTGATGTGAATTCAGATGCCGATGCAGATGCAGACACCGATGCCGATGCCGATGCCGATGCTGATGCTGATACTGACACGGATGCCGACACCGATGCTGATACGGATACGGACGTTGACGCAGATGCGGATGCAGATGCGGATGCAGATACCGACACTGATACCGATGCCGATGCTGATGCTGACACAGATGCTGACACAGATTCTGATACTGACACAGATACTGATACCGACACTGATACCGACACTGATACCGACACTGATACCGACACTGATGCTGATAGTGATGGTAGTTGCCAATATGAGTGTTTGGACCACTGCCAGTCATGGGGAGGAACGGTTATGGAAGGTACCTGCCCTAATGACCAACGTTGTTGCCAAGGAGCGGTCATTCCGGGGGATTCAGATTCGAGTTCAGATGCTGATTCAGATTCCGACACAGATTCCGACACAGATTCTGATACAGATTCCGATACAGATACAGATGCAGATGCAGACGCAGATGCAGATGCAGACGCAGATGCAGACGCAGATACAGATACAGATACAGATACAGATACAGATTCCGATACAGACGCTGACCTTACCGGTCCGTGTGACATTTACGAGGCGGCCGGCACTCCGTGCGTTGCGGCTTACAGTATGGTAAGGCGTATTTACAGCAAGTATACCGGACCTCTCTACCAGGTTCGTAGCGGAAGTAATGAACAAAATACCGGTTCAGGCGGACAGCTTCATGATATTCCGCAAACCGCGGACGGTTTTGGAGATGCTGCAGAGCAAGACAGAGTATGTGCGAACACAATATGCACTGTATCGCTTCTCTATGATCAGTCAGGAAAAGGAAATGACATTCCTGTTGCAAAAAAAGGAAAATCTGATGGCGGGCAGTATGCAGCTATGGACGACTTTGAGACTGTTGCTAATAAAGGCCCGTTAACAGTTGCGGGTCACAAAGTGTATTCTCTTAAAATGGACTCCCGTCAAGGGTACCGCAGCCCCGTGGGGAGCGGTGCACGGCCGGGTATGCCAACCGGCAACCAATCACAGGGTATCTACATGCTTGCTGACGGAACACACTATGGTAACGCATGCTGCTGGGATTTCGGCAATGTTACAACCACTCCCGCTTCAGGTTGGTATTTCATGGATACCTTGTTTTTTGGTGTTGCCTACTGGGGTAGAGGTGCCGGTAACGGTCCATGGTTTATGAACGACTTTGAGGGCGGTGTTTGGGCCGGCGGTTCGACTCCGACTGATCCGGGTGCAGGAGATTTGAATACCTCTGCTCCGCCCAATCAGAACAATCCTTCTTTGCGAGTGCCTTTTGCTCTCGGTTATACAAAGGTTTCTGTTAACGAGTGGGCTCTTAGAATGGCAGACCTAAAAGCAGCCAACAGTTTGACAACCGGATATAAAGGACGCACACCGAAAACAGTCAGTCATCAAGGCGGAGTTGTTCTCGGTGTAGGCGGTGACAACAGCAACAATTCATGGGGAACTTTCTTTGAAGGCGCAATAGTTGCCGGATATCCTACAGATGCTGCTGAAGATGCTGTTATGCAGAATATAAAAGCCTTGGGGTACTGACAGTAAAATACCTTAAGCTTAAAATTGGAGAAAAATAGGAGAATAATATGAATCACAAAATGAGCATCATCGCGCTTAGCGCGACCACACTGGTTTTTACTTGGCTGCTTGTAGGATGCGGATCTGATGATGACCCGTCTGAAGACAACGATACTGACTCACTCAGCAACGACAGCGAGGTTAGTAGCGACAATGGAGATTCAGATAGTAATACAGGAGGAGAGCCGAACGATTGTGACAACGTAACAGCTTGCGGTGGTGACATTGTCGGAACCTGGAATGTATCTTCGTCATGTCTCAAAATAAGCGGTCCACTGGATATGTCGCCTCTAGGCTTAGGTGAATCTTGCAACGCAACTGTTACGGGAGAACTCTCGGTTACAGGAACTTGGACAGTGGTTGCCGACGGAACTTATATTGACAACACAGTTACATCAGGCACGGAAACAATAGAGCTGTCTTCTGACTGCAAGAGCATATCTGGAACAGTTACCCAGTGTGATCGGATAAGCAGTCCGCTTTCAGCGGGCGGATATGCCGATCTTACCTGCACAGACAATAATGCAACCGGCGGATGTACGTGTACAGCCGTTATCAACCAACAGGGCGGAGGCGGAATCGGAATTGCTCCCGGATACCCAAGAGAGAACGAATTCTATTCCATTACAGAGAGTAGCGCAGGCAGCACAATTACTGTTGAGGCAGGTAAGCAGGAATACGCATATTGTGTTTCAGACAACACAATGAGGATAACCCCGGTAAGCACAGGTGCAACCGGTACAGTGACCGGTTCGATCAAGCTTCAGCGTTAATAATCTTCAAATCATTTTCTCTCATCATTGGTAATGTCTTTTTATCAACGGTTGAAAAAATAACCGAAGAATCTACGTTTACTAACCGTCAGCTTTGGTAGAATCAGGAAAAAAAAGATAAAGAGCTTTTCTATAATCGGCTCTCTTAAAGCACTTTATCTATAATAATTTTGTAACCGGATACTATATTTTGGGGCGTTCGAATTTTGGCTTTAATACAGATACTTTATCGCCTTTTTTGGTTAGAGCTCCTGTGGGACAGTTATCTGCTATTTGCTCCAGACCTTCTTGATTTACTTCAGAAAGAGCACGCCCCATGGAGGGTTTTACTGCTGCGGTAAAGCCTCTTCCGGCAAAGCCCATTGATGAAGTCTTCAATAACTTTTCTGTAAGCTGAACACAAATTCCGCACTGAATGCATTTAGAAGATTCATGAACTATGCTTTCATGTGATTCGTCCATTGAGTAGTCGCGGGATATTCCTTTATAGCTTTTTTGCTCTGCTCCAAACCTTGTTGCGTATTCGCGCAGTTTACATTCAAAGGCATCACGGCATCCGCAAGCCATACAGCGTTTGGCTTCGGCTATTGCCATTTCTTTGGTAAAGCCGGTCTCAACTTCTTCAAAAGTTTTAGCTCTAGAAAGTGCGGGACGGTGAGGCATGGGAACTCTCGGTGATTTTTCGAATTTGTTGTAAACCTTTTCAGAAACATCTTGGAGTTTGCCCATGGTGTGATTGTAAATTGCCGGATCTCCTACAACCTTGTTGCCCATTACAAATTGGTCAATGGCTATTGCCGCTCTTCTTCCCGAGCCCACTGCTGTAACCGCTATATCAGCACCGCTTACGCAATCTCCGCCGGCAAATATTTTTTGAATAGAAGTTTGCATGGTTTGAGGGTTAACATCAATTGTTCCCCATCTGGACACAGCAACTCCCTCAGCAGCATCTGCGATAACAGCTTGTCCTATTGCTGCTATTACGTTATCTACAACACGTACATGCTCGCTGCCTTCTTCGGGTACAGGACGACGACGCCCTGACTCATCCGGTTCTCCCAATGTCATTCTAATACAAGTAACAGCAAGAGAATTGTCGCTTAGCTTTTCTATTTTTACTGGAGCTGCAAGGATTTCCAGTTTTAAGCCTTCTTCCTCTGCGGCAACTATTTCTTCTTCCCATGCAGGCATTTCTTTTCGTGTTCTCCGATAAAGCATAGTTACTTCGGAGGCACCGAGTCTAAGAGAAGTACGAGCCGCGTCTACAGCAGTATTTCCACCTCCCACCACCATTACTCGCTGTCCTATCGGCAAAGCCTCATTTTTCGAAGCTTCTGCCAAAAAGCCGATACCGCTGAGCACCCCGTCCAAGTTTTCGCCTTCTACTCGCATTGCCGAAGCTTTTTGTGCACCTAAAGCTAGATAAATTGCGTCAAATTCTTTTTGGAGAGATTCGATAGTAAAGTCTGCACCCAAACGCGTGCTGAATTTAAAGGTTGCACCTAGCTTTTCTATAACCTTTGCTTCTTCATCTATAATATTTCTGGGAAGCCTATAACTTGGAATGCCGTAACGAAGCATTCCTCCCGGATTTTCATGTGCATCGAAGATAGTACAGTTGTGTCCCATTAGTTGTAAGTAGTAAGCACAAGACAATCCTGAAGGACCGGCACCGACTATAGCGATTTTCTTGCCGGTTGCCGATTCCTTTTGAGGAAGCGATAAGTTTTTAACCGCATCAGCTGGGTAACGTTTTAGCTGACATATGGCTATCGGTTGGTCTACCAACTGTCTTCTGCAAGCAGTCTCGCAAGGTCTGGTGCATACTCGCCCCAGTACGCCGGGCAAAGGCATGTTGTGCTTAATCAAAGCTAATGCCTGCTCGTCCTCACCTTTGGCAATGTGTTCGATATAGCCCGGAATATCAATACCGGCAGGGCATGCGGTCATGCACGGTCCCAAACAATCACCTATATGATCAGACAGCAAAAGCTCAATGCAGGTGCGCCTGGCCCTGGCAATTCGCTCTGACTCAGTCAGAATATCCATGCCTTCGACTGCTTTGGTGGAGCAGGATGGAATAAGATTAGCTCTGCCTTTAATTTCAACAACACATATAAAACAAGAAGCAAAGGGCTCCAGTCGGTTGTTGTAGCAGAGTGTCGGAATAAATATTCCATTTTCCTTTGCAATGTCTAAAATGGTTCTACCATTATCAACTGCAAGTTTTTCACCGTTTAATGTAATGTTAATCTTGTTCGACACTGTCTATTTCCTCGCGCTGACGACCACCGCGTCGAATTTGCAGACATCACGGCACACACCGCAGCGAATGCATTTGTCTTGAATAATTTCATGTTTCAATTTCTTGTCGCCGACAACAGCATCTGTGGGACATTTCTTTTTGCACACCATACAACCTGTGCAATTTTCAGATATTTCGTAGGCGCAAAGTGAGGCACATTTTCCCGCCCTACAGAATTTGTCCTTAATATGCTCTACATACTCTTCTCGAAAATATCGAAGAGTTGTAAGTACTGGATTCGGTGCTGTTTGCCCCAAACCGCACAGACTGGTGGTCTTTATTTGTTCTGCAAGATCTTCCAGTTGGGCAATATCTTCCATTTCACCGTTACCTTCACAGATACGGGTAAGGATTTCCAACATTCGCATAGTTCCAACTCTACAGAAGGTACACTTGCCGCAAGACTCGCTTCTAGTAAAATCCAAAAAGTATCGGGCGACATCCACCATGCAGGTGGTTTCGTCCATTACCACCATTCCTCCTGACCCCATAATTGCGCCGGTTTTTGTAACTTCATCATAATCGATTTTTGTACCGAACAATACGGAAGGCACACAACCGCCGGAAGGACCGCCCATTTGAACAGCTTTTACTTTTCTGCTTGTTCCTGTGCCTCCTCCAATTTCTTCAATAACTTCACCCAGAGTAATACCCATCGGCACTTCAACCAAACCGCCGCGAGCGATTTTGCCGGCTAGTGCAAAAACTTTGGTTCCTTTGGACTTATCAGTACCGTACGCGCTAAAAGCCTCTGCTCCGTTTTTAATAATCCAAGGTATTGAAGCCAAGGTTTCAACATTATTGATAACTGTGGGTTTGCCGAAAAGACCTGATTGAGCAGGAAACGGCGGTCTTACTCGAGGCATGCCTCTCCGTCCTTCTATAGAGGCAATAAGAGCTGTTTCCTCTCCGCATACAAAAGCGCCGGCCCCTTCTTTAAGCTTGATATGAAAGCTAAACTCGGATCCCATTATGTTATCGCCAAGATAACCTTGTTTTTCAGCATCTGCAATTGCAGCATTGAGCCTTGCAATTGCCATTGGATACTCTGCTCTACAATAGATGTAACCTGTGTCAGCGCCGATTGCAAAACCACCCAAGGCCATGCCTTCGAGTACAGAATGAGGATCGCTTTCTAGGACTGTTCGATCCATAAAGGCTCCCGGATCACCCTCATCTGCATTGCAAATAAAATACTTCTGTTCGTTTTTTTCAACTGCCGCAAAACGCCATTTTTGCCCTGTAGCAAACCCGGCGCCGCCTCGGCCTCTTATACCCGATTTAAGTACCGTATCTATTACTTTTTCACGGTCATTTTCTTTAAGCGACTGTCTTAAAGCTTCGTAACCGTCTCTATTGAGATAGTCATCTAAATTTTCGGGATCAATTATTCCGCAATTTCGCAGTACAATGCGTTTTTGTTTCTTGAACAGCTTTTCGGCGTTACCCGTTTCAAAGTCGGTAATCCATTTTGTAATAGGATTTTTACCCAAAAGATGCTCATCTATGATTTTCTGCATTCGCTGTGGAGTCACGCTTGAGTATAAAAAGCTATTTTGCTCAGAATCGACAATTCTTACCTGAGGTTCATCGTGACACATGCCGAAGCATCCGGTCATCTTTAGGGAAAAATCCTCAGACGCAAGCGCGCTTCTACAGAGTTCATATACAGCCTCAGAGCCGGCGGCAATATTGCAGGTACTCATGCCCACTGTCACGACTGTTTTCGGTTTAATAGGAGAATCGGTCACCCTTGTGCTCCTTTAGTTTTCGAGTTGGTCGATAATTTCGGCCGCTTTTTTTCGATCCAGACTGCCGTAAGTTCGGTTGTCTACCATTACCACCGGTGCGAGAGAACAACACCCCACACAAGCAACCTTGGTAAGCGTGTATTTCATATCCGGAGTATTTTCTCCATCTTTTACACCAAGTCTTTCTACCAACGCTTCGGTCAAACCTCCGGCTCCGCTAACATGACAGGCAGTTCCGTGACAAACCTTAATTAGTTTCTCACCCACAGGAGCTAGTCTAAACTGTGCATAAAAGGTGGCGATTCCGAACAGCTGCGATTCCGTCATGTCAGTAGTGGCAGCAATTCGTTCGATGGCTGAAAGAGGAATGTATCTAAACTGTTCCTGAACAGCCTGTAAAACCGGAATTGCCATCTCTTCGGTGCGGCCCTTTTTGGCAACGATGGCATCCACTATAGAAATATCAATATCTGGTTTCATTATATTCAATAAGCCGGTTCAATCAGCGGTAATGGCTTTGGCGATAAAGTCCATATCTTCAATAACTTTGGCTTGAAGAAGAATGGAGTTTTGCAAATCAGCCTCAGCAATAAATTCTTTCATTTGGGTCTCTTCAATCAGTCCGGTCGAAGAAAACAGCTTGAGTAACCTGGTCGGAACCTGAACAGCTACTTCTGCGGCCCAAACGCGAGCTTGCGCTTTTTTGAGATCATTTCCGCTTTTAGCTGCTGACTTGGTAAGGGCGACAGCGGTTTCTACTTCGGCCATGGCCAACGCCAACTCAAATATCGCGTGTTGCAGTCGTGTGATTTTGTTTTTAAAGGCTGCATTAGTGCAGGTTGACAAAAAGCGAGCAGCCTTTGCAACAGCAGCTCCTCCCACGTTGTCGAGTTTTTCAACTTCTGCTGCCATGTCATTGTAAAATGCACCCTTGCTTTTTACGTTTTGACGCATGCGGAATACTCCGATGATATTCTGTTGAATCTCTGAAGTTCCCTCATAGATAGTGAGAATACGAACATCGCGTTTGATCTTTTCGACTTCATATTCGGCACAATATCCATATCCGCCGAAGGCCTGAATTGCATCCTCTGCCGCTTTATTGCCGGACTCAGTGGAAAAAAGCTTTGCTACAGAACCCTCTACCTGGCGGTCCGCATCGCTTCCGTCTAAAAGGTCTGCAACATATTCGATATAGGCTTGAGCAGCAGCGAGGCGCACACTGTTGGGCACCAAAAGCTTGTGGGTATAGCCTTGTTTTTCGCATAGAAGGGTACCGAACTGCTTTCTTTCTTTAGAATAGGCGATTGCACGCTCCAAAGCAGCAAGACCTCCTCCGAGACCGAAGGCTGCAACCATCAATCTGGTAAAACCGAAAACCTCATTTGACTGCTTAATTCCTTCGCCCTCTTTTGTGCCTACAATATTCTCAGCCGGAATAATCATGTCTTCCATAACTACTTGTGAAGTGTTGGAAAGGCGAATTCCGTGTTTTTCTTCTTGTTTGCCCACAGAAAGACCTGGCGTTCCGCGTTCAACTACAAAAAACGTGGGGCCTCCGGGAGCCTTGGCCAAAATGGTGTAAAGATCGGCAATTCCCCCGTTCGAAATAAACTGCTTAATACCGTTGAGTTTGTAATGTGTGACCTTACCGGACGCATCTGTAATAGGTTCTGCCTTGGTCTTTAGGTTTTCCACATTGGAACCGGCCGAAGGTTCGGTTACACCGTAAGCAACAATTAAGCCCTCATTGGCAATTCGCCTCATCCAATTTAATTTTTGTTCGTGAGTACATCCGACTCTAATCGGATCGGTACCCAAAGCAACGGCAAGCATAGCAGTTGCCATGCCTAAATCAATTTTGGCAAACTCACAAGACAAACGATACACATCGTAAGCGCCCCCGCCCATGCCGTCATATTCCTCCGGAATAAAAACGAGATGAAGGCCGACTTCCTCGCTTAGCATCTTTTTAACAAGATCTCCCGGGCAGTGATCTTTAACATCCCACTTAAGACGCTGATCCAAAGGCATTTCACGTTCTGCGAAATCTTTAAGGGTCGACAGGATGATCTCCAAATCTTCTGTATCGAGTCGCTTGCTCTGCATTCGTTTGCTCCTTTTTCTTAAATACAGTTCCCGGAAACTTCGCGGGAAAACTCGCAGACTTTACGTATCAAGGGGTCTGCCTGTCAACTAGGAAACCCGCAAACATAGAGATGCATATGCACCATAAGCCAACAAAGGCATAAGTAATGCAATGTATAAATAGGCATATATGAGGCAAATTCATCAGACTTGAGGACCGCCATTAAATAAAGCAACCGAGAAGATAAAAGAGTCTAAGCGATGATGATTCAAACAAAGAAATAAAGTATAGTTTGAGATAAAAAAATGATTTTCTGTAGGAGCTGTATCAATGTAGTTTTTTACAAAATCTTTGGAGATTAACACAACATTTCTTGAAATTGGATGACCTGCGGTTAAACCACAAACGCTTTCACGGCTCGTTCTTCTTGACATTAGACTGTCGATTTTTGGAATATCGAAGTTAACGGGAGGTTTTATGACCATTGCTTTCTCAGGAATTCAAACAGGCAGAAAAGGATTTATGGGGCTGGTTGATCGTATTCTGGCAAACAATCTGGAATTTCTGGTCAGCCTTCCCGGTGCCAAAAAATATAAAAGGTTTATGGCCGCAACCAAAGATGCAGACCAAATCCAACTCAAAGTTATGCGACAAATATTGGATTATGCAAAGAATACTGTTTTTGGAAAAGAGCACGGATTCAAAGATATCTTTGAGTATGATGAGTTTAAAAAGAGAATTCCGGTAATGGATTATGAAGCGCATCGTCCCTACATAGAACGTCACCAGAGGGGTGAGACGGACATTTTATTTCCCGGCAGACCGATTATGTACAACTGCTCCAGCGGCACCACCAGCAAACCCAAGCTGATTCCTGTTTCTTCTTATAATTTTGAAAGTTCTATTAAAGGGCGTTCAAAGTTGTGGCTGTATGGAATAATGCGCAATTTTCCTGGCATTTACAGCGGAAAATGCCTTGGAGTTGTATCTCCGGCTGAAGAGGGTAAAGTTGAAGACGGCACTCCGTACGGCGCGCTTTCCGGTCTTATCAGGAAAAATCTGCCTCCGTTCATTAATTTGACAAACAGCGCTCCTTTTAATGTTGCAAACATAAGCGACTATGTAGCTAAAACCTACGTAAACTGTCGATTTGCTCTTCCAAGTGATATTACCATTATTATTACCGGAAACCCTGCCACAGTATTGAACTTGGCAATAAAAACCAATCAACTTAGAGAGGAGTTAATCGAAGATATCAGAAACGGTACCCTTAAAAAGGATTTGCCGATAGAACCCGAAATTCGCGCAGAGTTGGAGTCTTCATTAAGGCCTGCGCCGAAAAGGGCAGCAGAGCTCGATGCTCTAGTAAAGCAAAACGGAATCTTAAAACCCAAAGACTATTGGCCGAATCTAAAGCTAATTCATACATGGACCAACGGCAACACAGGTTTAGTGGTTCCTAAGTTGAGAGACTGGTATAGCGAAGAAACACCGGTTTTGGATTTTGGATATCTTTCAACTGAAATATTATCCGCAGACCTGGTTATTCCGGAAAACAACGGCTCTATTTTGGCTATTGAAAGCGGCTTTTATGAGTTTGTACACTACGGCGAAGAAGATAATCCCGACAAACAGTTTTTAATGGCACACGAATTGAAAGTGGGAGAAAAATATTTTATTTATGTAACCACTTTTTCCGGATTGTATCGATATGACATGAACGATGTTATCGAAGTTGTGGACTTCTGTAATAAAACACCTGTTATTAAGTTTATGTTCAAGGGAAAGGGTGTTGCAAATATACAAGGCGAAAAATTGTCCGAAGCTCAGTTTATCGAAGCAATGGAGATGACCGGGAAACAAACTAAAATCAAATATGACTTTTTTATAGGATACGCGGACGTAGAAAAATCCTGTTATGAAGTTTTTGTAGAATTTTTAGGAGAATACTCAAAAGAACAGCAAACAGAATTTGGAAAAGCTCTCGATGAAAACCTATGTGCAGTAAATATAGAATACGAAGCCAAGTTCAAGTCCGAGCGCATTCATCCGGTAAAAATAATACCTATGGGAAAAGATTTTTTTGCCGGATATCGACGCTTACGTATTAATAACGGAGCATACGAAGGTCAAATAAAATGGATGCAGCTTACCACTATTCCTGAGATGAAAAATCAAATTCTTTCATTAAGATAGCATGTGTTCTTTTCAAGTTTAGAAATTTATTCTCAAATTCTATAATAACAAATCCATATCACTTAAGCTTGGAAGTTGGAGTTCGTTTGTTGTTTCTTTGTCATTTTCAGCAGAAAGCTTGTTGGTTTTGCTTTTGCCTTTTTTTGCTTTTCGCTTTTCTTTTAGCTCTTCCACTTCTTCTTTGCTTAAGCCTTGCCGTGCATAAACAGCCTTTTCCCCAGGTCCTGAATAGTCTACCCAATAGGCACTTTTTTCTCTGGTATCAAGGTGAATAAAAACAGAATTGGGGTAATAACCGACACCGACGTTTTCAAACGTTCTAACATAATTTACCAACACTAAATTTGACACACCTTCGACTCGAAAATCTACGGCCTGTCCTTTGGTATGATATGACTCATTCTTGTTTTCCTTTTGTGCTCGCTGTCCCGAAATAATCTCAATGCGCTTTCCCGGATAATGATCTGCCACCTTTTGTAATAGACTCATTATTCTAGGATGAAAATTAATATCAGTCGGTCTTGCAATGGACCTGGTAAAATCCGAAAGTTGTTGAAGGCCGTCAACATTCGGTTTTCCGCTACAAAACTCCAAGGGTAATTCTAATGTTTCATCTGTTCTTACGCGATATAAAGTTACCGGATTCTTATAGCAAGGAGGAGGAGGAACAAGTTCTATGACGTTTTTAACACCGGGAATTATTAAAATATCGCCTTCGCGAAGACGATTGGGGTCTTTCATTCGGTTAGCCCTAACTATCATTTGTGTTGAAACACCGTAGGCCGCCGCAATACGACTGAGCGTAAATCCCTTTGGAACAGTAACTTTTACACCCTGTTTAGTAACAGTTCCATGTTTAGAATTGGTATTCAAATCACCTTTAATCTTAAGTTTTTGTCCAAAAAATATTTTATCAGCATTTTCTAATGAGTTTAGAGCCATCAAGTCGCTCAAGGAAATGTTGTACATTGCGGCTATTTGGCCCAAAGTTTCTCCCTGCTTTATTTCGTGCTCAGTCGGATTTGTAGCGTTGCCCTTTTGAGGTGCTGCTGCATATGCTTCATGTGAAATTGTGTAGATTGCAGTCAGGAAAAACACACTTATAAAAATGTGAAAAATATTTCTAGAAATAGGTCTCATGATTGCCTCCTCATTGTCAGTTATGGTATGCCAATAGCCTACATGTCAAATTTTGTACCCAAATGTAGGCATGAGAAGGGTCAGATTATGCAGTTAGCGTATTGATTGCAACGCTTTTTGTTTTTTTCTAATTTCATCTTGAGCTGATATAAGTTCTTGTTTTAAAATATATATTTCAGATTTCAAGAGTCTTATTTTTTGGTTTAGAATGGTTAGCTTATGAGTATCCAAAGAACGTTTCTCAAACAAATTTTGTAATTGAAATGCTTTCACTGAACCGACAGAAACAAAATTATGAAGACTATTTGTAAGATAATCTACACAAACTTGAGTATTATTTAGGGCATTTTCAGAAGCTTGAAGTTTTTCTTCGATATCGACCATTAACTCCAAAGCTTTTAACATTTCGTTGCGACGAATTGCTGACAATGACTTAAGAGAATTATTATTTGTCGGCTTCAAAGCTCAAGGTTGCTTACAGCGACTAATGTCGCCGGCATAGACTCAGCTGTTGATTGTTCTTTTTTCCAAGTAACAAAGAGTTCTTCTGCTTCAAATCCTGATATTTGGCTTCCTGTTTTGGGAATAATAACAGAACAATCAGTTTTAGAAACAGACAACCTATTTGTAAGATTAAGAATAGCTATTTGGGAATCAGTTTTATCCTTTGCGTCATCTATTACTGAAAGACAAGCAGATTCTATTGTTGCGCGAAGCACGAGATCGCTCATCATCGTTTCTAAAAATGCTGCTACAGAGGAACAGTCAAGTTTTGATTGTACAGCTCTTGTTAGATCAGAAGAACCCAAAATATCAGCACTTGCGTTGCTTAATAACAGCGCAATAGGATCTCCTAATCCAAAATCAACTGTGTGCTTATCAAGCGCTAACACATCGTCGGGTTTGTAAGTTACGTTGAAAACAGCAGTGTTGGGAATAGAGGAAAGGTATACCGGCCCGAGTAAGTCTTGTTCGGGCATGAAAATCATACGTTCTATTTTGTGGTAGGCAATATTTTCCCCCAGCTCATCACGTCCCATTTCAATAGTTCCCTCAGCAGCAATGTGTTCTAGAGAATCTAGTAAAAATTGAGAGATTGCACGAAAATCTTCAGGAATATCAATTTTTTTATTTTGAAAATATCTGCTTAGCGCACCGTCCCAATCGTTGAGTGCTCTTTGCTGTACATAGGTGTCAACTGCGAAGGGGTCTGATGATAATCTGCTCTGTATTCCGTCAAGAATCGCACCTGATGGGTTTGAAAAAAATGAAGACCCAATAAATAATGAGTTAACAGCCCAATCCAAAGCATTGTTGGTTGAAATCAGGAGGGAAGAAGAGTACTTGCCAAGCAAATTAAGTTGAGTATCCTCAAGAACTATCTTCAATCCCTTTGTATTGGGAATTATTTCTGTAGAAAAACCGGCTGCTCTAAGTTCTCCGGAGCTGTTCTTTCCTCTAATTTCAGCATCGTAGGTGCTGTTTCTCAATAATCCTGGAAAATAAAAAGCATACGGCATTGATGCTTCAACATCAACCTCGGCAATTTTTATCCGAGATAAACTTTCTTTGTCAATCTCATACAAAACAGCATTCAATTTTTCAATTTCTCTTATTCCTTCATAATCCGCTTCAAAAGTGAGGGAAATTTCTGCAGGGTCAACATTGATAGTCACAAAAGTTTCTGTGTTTGCACTCCTGAATCTAATATCAAAAGAAAACTCCCCTTCTTTGGCAGGTCGAGGGGCTGTGAACAGAACACTCCCTGTACCTTCTGAGTCTGTGACAAATTGAGTGGGGCTTACTTGTGCATTATAGGAGTGGCTGACAAACGAAATATCTACAGGAGCGTCGGCTATAGGAGATTCATCCTCATTACGCAGTGAGACTTTAAACTCAATCGTGTCAGAAAAACCGGTTTTTAGAGGACCGGCCGGCTCAACATTAATAATTTCTCCTAGATAAACAATTCCGTCAGCTTTATTCATGCTCAGACTGTTTTCTGAGCATGAAAATAGAAGCAAAATTGATAGCAAGACAACGGTTGAGAACCTAACCGTTGAACAAACAGAAACAAAAAAAGTTACTTTCATAAGCGTTTTCATAAGCGTTCTATACATCCAAACATTAATAAATCGAGGTTGCTTTTTATTTATTTTATATCAAAAAACAAGCCTGTTCTTTAAATAGAGTAATAAAAAAACGATTAGAATCCAAATTTAAATTCATTTTACTTTGGTTCAGCCAAATGTTTCAACCGGTTACCTTTATAAGATTCTTGACACGATTATACGAGTGTGGTTTTGTTCACCCCTTCCGAGGGCAGAAGATAATGACCTCGTTGATATTTACGGAGGTGTTTCGTGAAACGAACTTACCAACCTCATAGAAGAAAACGTTTGAATAAACACGGCTTTAGAAAGAGAATGTCCACTGTAGGCGGCAGGAAAGTTCTGAGCAATAGACGGCGTCAAGGTCGAAGACGTTTGGCACCGGACACATATCAGAAGTAGAAGAAGCGCAACGTTTAATGCCTTCCTTGGACGGGCGAGCCGAAGAACGGTTTCCTAAAACCTGTCGATTGCTGAAACGAAGTGAATTTCTTTGTATTCAGCAGAAAGGCATCAAGGTTCATTCACGTGCATTTGTCGGACTGGTTGTTTTTGACAATGTTTCTAAAGTTCGAATCGGCATTACAACAACCAAGAGAATCGGCACGGCAGTTCAGAGAAATCGTTTGAGACGAATTATTAGAGAAGCGTTTCGAAGGCAATGGATGGTAATTCCTAACGGGTCAGAAGTTGTTATTGTGGCCAAAAGAAATTCGACAGAAATGAATAGCCAAGAGATTATTGAAGATCTCAATTTTTTGGCAAAGCGCATAGACGCGCTTAGAAGGTGAAAATGACGAGAGTTTTTGTCGGATTAATTCGATTGTACCAGTGGACACTATCACCGCTACTGGGCTCTTCTTGTCGTTATATTCCGTCTTGCTCAACGTATATGGTTATGTGTATTGAACGTTTTGGTGTTCTCAAAGGGGTTCTCTTGGGAATGAAACGTTTGGCAAAGTGTCACCCCTTTTCAGGTTTCGGATATGATCCGCCGCCGCCGGCTTTATCATCATATATAGATGGTCACCGTCATGAGGAACCATGAACAATACAGTTATTATAGTAGTAATCGCTCTGCTTGTTGGTTTTTTCATTTTTCAAAAATGCAACGAAAATGAGAAGCCTAATTATGACCGATTGATGCAAGAGGAACGTGCCAGAAAAACAGAGGAGCACCACAAAAAGAAACTTGAAGATGATGCTGCAAAAAGAAAAGAAAGCAGAGAAAAAGCCAAAGCGTTAATAGGTGAACGCAAAACCGAAGAGCATGCGACCCTTGAAACAGATGATTTTAGAGCTGAATTTTCTACTCGCGGCGGCACTCTTGTCAGCTTAATCCTAAAACATCCTCAGTATATGGAAGAACCCAGAGACTGGAGCACTGGGTTAAGAGATAAGGAAAAAGATCTTGTTCCCGTGAATCTGGTCACCACTAATACAAAAGACTATGAACAATTTAATCCTCTTCGATTCGATATTCTAACCGGAATCGATAGTTATATTTCAGAAAGCGATTATGATATCGTTGAAAAGACAGACAAGAAGGTTGTTTTTAAAAGTACTCAACCGGGTCTGCCTGTTACAATTTATAAAAAATTTGAGCTTGATTCCCCTAAAGCGCCTTTTCAGATTTGGTTGACGGTTAGAGTTGTTAATGTCGGAGATTCAAAACTCGCTTTTAGGACAGGAATTTCTCAACACGGTTACCAACACCAAGAAGAAGCAGCCGGTGGAATCTTCTCCAAGCAACCGAACTTGTTACAAGGAATTTGCCGTTCGGGAGACGAAACCTTTGCTAAACCATGGAACGGCGGCGATTTGGATACGCCATATGTCGGAGTAGGAGAAGTCAGTTTTACCGGAGTGGAAACGAATTATTTTCTAAGCGCAATGATTCCTTCTAAAGATCTCCCTGTTACCTGTCATGTTTCTGCGCAAGTTAACCATTCAAATGAAGAATCAAAAAAATGGGGGCGTGTAGTTTCAGAGATTCGTTTTGCAGAAACAGAACTCGAACCGGGACAATCTCAAGTTTTTCGAGTAAAGAATTATCTTGGACCCAAAAAGTATAGACAACTACAGGCTGTGGGATATCATTTGGAAACAGCCGTTGATTTTGGAATGCTGTGGCCCATTTGCCAATTTCTATTGAGTATTTTGTTTTTCTTCCAGTCTTATGTTTACAACTGGGGATTGGCGATAATTCTCTTAACTGTAGTAGTAAAGGTTGTACTCATGCCGCTGACCCACAAAAGCTTCCAGTCAGCAGAACGCATGAAAGCGCTTAAGCCGGAAATTGATAAACTCAATGAGAAGTTCAAAGATGATCCGGCGGCAAAGCAACGAGAGACAATGGCATTGTACAAGCATCACAAGGTTAATCCCTTGGGAGGATGTCTTCCGTCGTTATTGCAAATGCCGATATGGTTTGCTCTTTTCAGTACACTAAGGACCAGTCCTGAGCTGTATCGGGCACCGTTTTTTGGTTGGATTCAAGATCTCTCCAATCCTGATCCGTATTTTATTACCCCGATAATTATGGGGGGTATGATGTTTGTTCAGCAAAAATTTACTCCGGCTATGGGTGATGCTGCTCAGGCAAAAATGATGCTCTATTTTATGCCTATAATGTTTACTGCAATGATGTTGTTTTTGCCGTCCGGACTGACTTTGTACATTCTTGTCAACACGGTGCTCTCTATCGGGCATCAAATGTATATTCACAAACGCTCTGCTCATTGAGAGCTGAGTATAAAACGGAGGAGCACGATTATTTTTAACCTCCTAGGAAGAAGGTAACCATGACAGACGGAACCGATACCGAAATCTGGGTTGAGGATTTTATTACCCAGCTATTCGAATTGGCGGGTCTAGACGTTTATATTGAAGAAATATCTGTTGACGAAAATGACAACCTCACAGTTCAATTAGGAGGTCCGGATAGTGCTCTAGCAATAGGTCGCGATGGTCAGGTTTTAGATGCCGTCCAGCAAATGGTGGTCTCAGCAGCTGTTCATGCTCAGATTAGTCGTCGACGTATAGTTATAGACATAGAAAAATATAGAGAACGTCGAGAACAAAAACTGTGTGATGATGCATGTTTTTATGCTGAAGATGTTTTTAAGACTGGTGAGCCTTATGATTTTCCTCCCATGACCCCAAGGGAGCGACGACTTATTCATATGGCACTTGTTGATTTTGAGGGTATCTTAACCGAAAGCTTTGGACGAGATGATGACCGTTACGTTAGGATAACTAAAAAGTAACAGGATATTTCCATCTCCATGCGGGGGAGGTGTTTATGAACCTAAATAGTTCGAACGATCCTCTGTTCAGTGCAGCGGTATTTAAGCTGTCAATGATAAAAAAAGGAATGGGAAATGAACCCGGATTTCGAGTAGTTTATGCGGGAACGTTGCGCGAGCTTGGCGTACAAGACAAAGATGTGGATATCTATATTTCAAACAATAAGGAATTTCTTCTTTCACATATTGAAAAGAATACTCCTAAAGGTTAAGCAGTTTGCATACACTTAATGATACAATAGCAGCTATTGCAACAGCTCACAGTCCTGCAGCTTTGGGAATAGTGAGAATTTCCGGTCCGCTGGCCGAAACCGTACTTTACTCTGTAACAAAGAGAAAAAAAACTATTGCTGATAGACGGGTATCCTTTGGAATTGCGTTGGACCCTAAAACCAATGAGCTTATTGATGAAATAGTATATTTTTTTTGCAAAGGACCTAGAACTGCCACAGGAGAAGATATCGCAGAACTTCAAGGACACGGCGGCCCTTTGATTATGAAGCGATTGTTGGAGGCTGCTTTGCATGCCGGTGCTCGACCTGCCGAACCCGGAGAGTTTACTTATAGAGCTTTTGTTAACGGTCGAATCGACTTAACGCAGGCTGAAGCAGTAATGGGTTTGATTGCTGCACGTTCTGATCGGGCAGCACGAGTCTCCTTGGGACAACTTTCTGGAAAATTGGGAAACTTACTTAGAAACCTATTTGAAGAAGTCTCCTCTGTAACGGCCAATATTGAAGCAGGGCTTGACTTCCCTGACGAAGACCTTTCAATTCAACTATCCAATG
>CAYWLQ010000100.1:21564-21834 GCA_964458775.1 uncultured Myxococcales bacterium
AAGTTGTTTAAGAGAATTAGCTGAGTCCTTTGTTTTCGGTTCTCGTTTAACTGACGGTGTACGAATAGCAGTTGTAGGGCCGCCCAATGCCGGAAAGTCCAGCTTGTTCAACCTGCTTGCATCAGAAGACCGCGCAATTGTAGATGACACACCAGGTACAACAAGAGATGTTTTAGAATTCGCCTCAGAAATTAACGGTATTCCTGTAGTCTATTCAGATACAGCCGGCTTGAGAGATGTGGATGTCAAAGCAGAACGTATCGGAATTGA
>CAYWLQ010000101.1:0-21803 GCA_964458775.1 uncultured Myxococcales bacterium
CATGTGTTGCATGAAAATCCTGAACAAGACCTATTAGTTTTCTGGCCAAGCTGCACATTCGTTCCGACCGCATCGGGTTTCTTTTGTAGGCCATAGCCGATGAGCCGACCTGTTTTTTCCCTGAAGGTTCATCAATTTCTTTTAAACCTGACATCAACCTGATGTTTGTACCCAAAGCGTGCGCAGTTGCACCTATTCCAGCCAAACATTCTGCAATTTTGGTGTCCAGCTTTCTCGGATAGGTTTGGCCTGTAACAGCAAAGACCTTTTCAAAACCCAATTTTTCGGACACCCTTCGGTCAAGTTCTTTAACTTTTTCTATATCGTTATTAAAAAGAGTCATAAAAGAAGCTTGCGTTCCGGTTGTTCCCTTGGCTCCGCGAGCTTTTATCTGCTCTTCAACCCACTCAATAGCATCAAGGTCCATTAAAAGTTCTTGAAGGGACAAGCTAAATCGTTTGCCTACTGTTGTCGGCTGAGCAGGCTGAAAATGGGTTGCTCCTAGAATTGGAACATCTCGATACTCTTCGACAAAATCTGCAAGTTTGTATATTGTCTTTACCAAATCCCGTTTAATTAAAGTCAATGCTTTTCTATGAATAATAAGGTCTGTATTACAACCGACAAATTGGGATGTAGCTCCCAAATGAATAATGCCGGCCGCAGCAGGACACTGTGCTCCATATGCGTGCACGTGAGCCATAACATCATGTCTGAGTTCACGCTCTTTTTCTTCGGCGACCTCAAAATTTATATTGTCTACATTGGCCCTCATTTGTTCCAATGCTTCTTGGGTTATCAAATGACCCAACCCCAATTCGGCTTCTGCTTCGGCAAGAGCAATCCAGCATTTTCTCCAAGTGGAGAATTTTGTCTGCTCTGAAAAAAGCTCTTGCATCGCTCTGCTTGTGTATCGACTGACCAAAGGTTCACTATATACATTTCGGCTCATAATCACCTCCCGACCGATTGTTTGGAACACTACGTTGACTTTGTTCTAAGCACAATAACCGGAAAGTTAAAAACAGCATTTTCTAACAAAAATTTTTTTTTAACTCTTTACCGACCCAAATTGGGGATCACAATTCGGATGCGGTAAAAAAATGCCGCAAATGACAAAGAAAAAAAAGCTAGGAGGTGCTGCCATGTTAGCAAGAGGTGACTATTATAGAGTTCCGGATTTCTTTCAAGAATTAAACAGGTTTAATCGTGAAATGAACAAATGGTTTGGTGAATCATTTCGCCCTGAACGAAGCGGAGTATTTCCGTCTCTAAACATCTATGATGATACCGAAGCCTTTGTAGTCAGGGCAGAGATTCCGGGAGTGGACCCGAATTCTATTGAAGTAGATGCTGCGGCGCGTTCGCTGACAATTAAAGGAGAAAGACCGAAGCTGGAACAAGATAATAAAAGAAGCTTTCACAGAAGAGAGCGGGGACACGGCGCATTCAGCAGATCTCTAACCTTGCCGCAGGAAATTGAACCCGACAAGGTACGCGCTGAATACAAACAGGGAGTGTTGGAAATAGTTCTTCCCAAATCGGAAAACACCAAACCCCGAAAAATTGAGATCAAACAAGCATAATTTTGGAACAGGAACATGGAGGTGTATCATGTCAGAAAACACTGAAATAACGGTTCAAGAAAAAAAGTCGATAGAAAAAGACAAACCCGAACCCACAAGAACCGGAGTATTCTATTCTCCTGCGGTGGACATTTATGAAACCGAAGATGCTTTGCACTTATTGGCTGATTTGCCCGGAGTAAAACAGGATAACCTGGATATTGATTTGGACGATAGAAAACTTACTATTACAGGTCTTGTTGAAGCTTCGAGTGAGAAGTTAAGACCGGTATATTCGGAATACGGAGTGGGCGGATTTACCAGAAGTTTCGAATTGGGAGACACAATTGAAAGAAAGGGCATCAGTGCATCCCTAAAAGACGGTGTCCTAACCTTGGTTCTGCCCAAAGCCGACCGACTAAAACCTCGAAAAATTGAAATCGCAGTTTCTTAAATTGATGTTCTCGCAAGTATCATCGTCATTGTCATTTCCTTCTTCAAGTTCAGCGAAGATTAGCCTCATTGGCGATTTGCTTAAATATCGACAAGGTTTCTCTTGGATAGGCAAGACCTTGTCCGGTCGGCATCTCAAATAATCCTTGCCCCCATTCTCCGTCTGCGGTCGGCTCCCAAACAAATGAACCCAACCCTCTAGGTGTAGACAGCATGATATCATTAACTTCTTCGTGTTTATCACTATATTCAGCTATTAAAAAAGATAAGTCCGGATATTGTTCAGCTAATGCCGAAAAATTTGCGCGCCAGCTCTCCGGTCCTCCCTGCCATCGAGTATAAGCAGACTGTGCCAAAATATCAAAATCGATACCTCTCGATAAAGCTTCTTCAAGCCACCAGACAGTAGCCTCGTTGTCACCTCCTTTGTCCAAATGAAGAACTATCCTAATGCCGGGATCCACATCGCGTACAGCCCGTGCTGCAGATATGAGGAGTTCCGCCGGTTTTTCCCAGTTGTCGGAAGGATATGTTTGTCCGTCCGGGAAAAGTATTCCGGCGGTTATTTCATTTCCCAGTTGCACCAAATTAGGAAGACAACCCTCCGCGCGAAAAGCGCTGAGAACATCTCTGGTATATTCATAAAGCGCCGCAGTTAGTTCTACAAAGCTGAGTTCCGACCATAATGCAGGTTTGATTTGAGAACCCGGGTCCGCCCATGTGTCGCTATAATGAAAGTTAAGCATAAAGTACATATCAGCTTTTTTAATTCTGTGCGCCATCTGTACAGTATGAACAAGGTCACAGTAGGGTTCAGTACGTTGTGCCCATGCAAATTGATAACCGTTAGGTTGCCCCGGATCATGAAAAATTCTTAGTCTAATTGCATTAAAACCGTAGCTCTTTAAGATGTCTAAGATGTCGCCTTCTTCTCCATTGTCTGTAAAAATTACACCTTTATCTTCTTGTTCTTGAACAAACGAGATGTCAGCTCCTAACAGAAAAGGCATATCAAAGGAAGCAGTGTCAGTGTCGATTAGAACCGCGATATCCGAGGCGGTGTCAAAGGTATCGTTCTGCTCAGAGTCAAGCTCATTCACCTCCGGATAGTCTACCACTAATCCCACAGAGTCAGAACATGCTGTGTATAACAAACTAATATATAAAAGTCGCACAACAGCTTGTTTCATGAATGAATCCGTTATTGCCAAAAATCATAAAAATTAAACCACTGAGTCGGATAACGCCTTATGTAAGTCTCAAGCTCTCCTGCAAATTCGGTTAACATTGTTTTAATTCGCTCGTTTTTATCCAAACGCTCCGAAGTTGTTAGCGGGCCTATTCCATAGCAAGTATATGAACGCACTTTTTCTCTGAAAGTTAGAGCCGCACATACAGGCGTTCCTGTTGTATCGGCTAAGGCCAAAGCTGCGGTGGGAAAGGTCGCGCGCTTACCAAGAAAAGAAATATCCATTCGGCGACCTCCCTTCCCCGTTCTATCCCCGGCTATTATAACAACCTCATTTCTTTTGAGAGCTGCGCTCAGTTCGAAAACCAATTCAGCACCTTGTTGCGCATTATGAACCGTAAGATGGTTGCTGACTTTTTTAGCCAAATCCATTTGTCGCCTTACCTCTTCTTGTCTCATTTCATCTGTTACCAAGTGCACTTTGGTATTTGTGTTTGACAAAAAATTAACAGCGAGATGCCAATTTCCCATGTGTGCAGACAAAAGTATAAGACCTTTGCCCTTTTTTAACTGATCCAGCAAAGTGTCAATGCCTTTTTCTTCAATAACAAAATCTTTCTTACCGAATACTCCAAGATATATGTTGTCCAAAATAATTCTGGAAAATGCAAAAGCTTGTTTAAAACCGAAAACAAAGCGAGAATAAAAGCCGCCTGTCATTTCTAACCGATCAAACAAAACAGCAGCTGCGCGTCTTCCTTGAGGCTTAGCAATATAGTACCAAAGAACAGGAAACAGAGCAAAGGCATAGGCAATTTGCGGTGCGAAGCGCATTGTAAAAGCCAGTAACTTCATACCTAAGTTTGAACCGATTTGGTTGTTCTGAGCTTCAACGGATTTGTCAGTCATTAGATTATTGTGTCTATTCTGCATTTAATTACTCTGTCAGTTCTAAAAATCGCTGACAAAAACTTCATATGACATGAAAATACAAAAAAAGAAAACAGGACAGTTTCGATGTGTAATTAGTTTCCATCTCAGAAGTAGGGTTAAAAAAAACTGAATGTGATTGAGGAAGATAAGTTGATGCATTTTGAGATAAAAACTAATTCGCGAAAAGTTATAGGCAATTCCCTGTGGTTGCTATTTTTATAGCAATGCAAGACGAGTACAGGGAGTTTCTTCAACTAAAGAGAAAATTACCTTGAAGTGGACGTTTTGCTCTTAAAGGTTTAATATTCATTCGGACTTTTTGAAAAAAGTTAACGGAGGATTATTATGTTTACTTCCCGGCCTTCGGTATGGAACTATTTAACAGAACGTGATTTGCACGACAGCAAAGAAGATATAAAGAAGTCATTTGCGGCTCATGTTGAATACAGTGCAGCAAAGGATGAATTTAGTGTTACTAAGCTGGACTTCTTTCAGAGCATAGCTCTTGCGGTAAGGGATCGTTTAATAGATCGTTGGAACAAAACTCAACAATCATATTATGCAGATAAAGCTAAGCGCATTTACTATTTATCTCTTGAATTTCTGATCGGCAGGCTCTTAACAGACGGTCTCAATAATCTTGGAATTCTTGATCAGGCAAAGGAGGCTTTGGCTGAGCTCAGAATAGATTTTGATCAAATTGCCGATCAGGAAGCAGACGCCGGTTTGGGAAACGGGGGTCTCGGACGATTGGCAGCTTGTTTTTTGGATTCAATGGCTACATTGAAACTGCCTGCTATGGGTTACGGAATTAGATATGAATACGGTCTGTTTAAACAAGCTATTGAAAACGGTAAACAAATTGAAATACCGGATAATTGGACCAAGTTCGGTTGGCCTTGGGAAGTTCCTAGGGTTGAAAGTGTTTATAATATTCAGTTCGGAGGTCGTGTTGAGACTTACACTCGCGAAGACGGCTCTCATGCATTTCGTTGGGTGGACACTCAAAATGTTTTAGCAATGGCTTATGATATTTTTGTTCCCGGATACAAAAATCAAACGGTTAACACTCTGAGATTGTGGGGGGCAAAAGCTTCCAATGAATTTGATTTTGCTAACTTTAATAGGGGTGATTATTTTTCTGCTGTTTCAGACAAAAACGAAACCGAAAATATTTCGAGAGTGCTTTATCCCAACGACACTTTCTTTTCGGGGAGAGCTTTGCGTTTGAAACAGGAATATTTCTTTGTGTCAGCAACGCTCAAGGATGCCATTAGGCGTCACCTAAAAGAACACAAAAGTCTGCATTCACTTTCTGACCATGCGGTATTTCAGTTGAACGATACTCATCCGGCTCTGGCAGTTGCAGAACTAATGAGAATTTTACTCGATGACAACAACTTTGATTGGGATACAGCTTGGGAGGTTACTCGTAACTCAATGGCCTACACCAATCACACTGTGCTCCCGGAAGCATTGGAGCAATGGCCGGTCTCTCTTTTTCAGGAATTGCTTCCGCGTCATCTCCAAATTATTTTTGAAATTAACCGGAGATTTCTTGATGAAGTTGCATCCCAATATCCCGGAGACAATCCGCGTCTTCAACGCATGTCTTTGATTGAAGAATCAGGTGAAAAGAAGATCCGGATGGCCCATCTCGCCATAGTCGGAAGCCGCTCTGTAAACGGGGTATCCAAACTTCACACCGATATTGTGAAGGGACGTCTTTTTAAAGACTTTGCCGAACTCTATCCGTCTCGTTTTAACGCTAAAACCAACGGTATTACACCCAGAAGGTGGCTTCTGACATGTAATCCGGGGTTGGCCAAGCTGATTACCATTCGCTTGGGAAATGATTGGGTACGCGATTTAGACAAGCTGAAAGGCTTGGAATCAATAGCCGGAGAAAAGGAATTTCAGGATTCGTGGCGCAAAGTTAAACTCGAAAATAAAAAGCGTCTTGCATTGGAGATTAAAAAGGTTACCGGCCAAGAAATAAATCCCGAATCAATGTTTGATGTGCAGGTAAAAAGAATTCACGAATATAAACGCCAGCTATTAAATGTTCTGCATGCTCTTAAATGCTATAGAGATATTAAGCGTAAAAGAGGTCCTGCCAGGGTGCCTAGAACTATATTGTTTGCAGGTAAGGCCGCCCCCGGATATGACATGGCCAAGCGCATTATTCAACTGATCGGAGCGGTCGGCGATTTTATAAACAACGATCCTGAGGTTAGGGATCAATTAAAAGTTGTTTTTATTCCTGATTATAGGGTTTCTCTGGCTGAATTGATAATTCCTGCGGCGGATCTTTCAGAACAAATCTCAACAGCCGGAATGGAGGCTTCAGGAACAGGAAATATGAAATTGTCTTTAAACGGAGCTCTTACCATAGGAACTTTGGACGGAGCCAATGTGGAAATTCGCGAAGCTGTAGGAGAAGATAATATTTTTATTTTTGGCAAGCAGGCACACGAAGTAGAAGAAATGAAACGCAAAGGATATGTATCCCGTGAGTTCTTTGACAAAGATCAAGAGCTTCAGGAGATAATTCATCTGATGGCGTTTGGAGACATGTCGCCTTCTGACCGAACGGCTTTTTGGCCTATTGTGGACAATTTGTTGGATAAAAACGATCCGTATTTGGTGCTGGCCGATTTTGCAAGCTATGCAGCTGCTCAACTGAAGGTTGAGGCTTTGTACAGCAATCCGTCTGAATGGACGCGAAAATCAATTTTAAACACTGCAAATATGGGACGATTTTCCAGTGACAGAACCATCTTGGAGTACGCAAAAGAAATTTGGGGAGTTCTCAAATAAAGGAGCCTGCAGTGACACCGAAACCGTGGGGAAAAATATTTGTCATTTTGCTGATGTCAGCCGGAATAATGGCGCTCTTTGTTTGGAAATATTTGAATACCATGGCTGACAAAGAAGGCGGAATTATCGGTCATGTTCCGCCTGTATTAATGCCGCTATTCAACATTATGGGTGAAAAACTCTACTTATTACTGGGCGCTGTAGCGACTGCTCTATTTTTGGGTGTTGGTTTGAAGGCGGTGTCAAACAAACCTGATACTGATTGAGGATTAAAAGACTTGGGACGAGAACCGATTACCCAAATTAGCAATACACTTTGTATTGGTTGCGGAACCTGCGTTGAGATATGTCCTTCTGAAACGCTTTCTCTGGTAAACGGAAAAGCTGAGGTTACCGGCAGCGAATCCATGCAGTGCGGACAATGTGCGGCAATATGTCCTGTGGAGGCAATATCCCTTTTGGGAATAGCTGATATGTCCTTTGAAGGAATTGAACAAGGATCAAACGCCGAAACGCTGACCACGATTATGAAAAATCGCCGTTCGCATCGACTTTATACTGACAAACCGGTAGATTCGAAAATGCTGGAAAACCTAGTAAATGCCGGAGTGCTTGCTCCTTCGGGTACTAACTCACAAAAGTGGACATTTACTGTACTGGAAACCAGATCATCAGTAATTTTCTTGGCGGAACGTATCGCTGCATTTTTCGAAAAAGTAAACAAGCTTGCCGAAAACCGTTTTCTCAGATTTTTCAGCAAACTGTTTTGGAAAGATTCTTTAGGTAAATACTATCGACGACACTATAAAAGCGTGAAAACAGCTTTGGATAGGTGGAAGAACGAGGGAAGAGATCAACTGTTTCATGGAGCTACTGCAGCTATCGTGATCGCAGAAAAACCGGGAGCTTCGTGCGCTGCTGAGGATGCACTTTTAGCTTCCGAAAATATTGTGCTCATCGCTCACGCTCTTGGGCTCGGAACATGCCTTATCGGGTTTGCTGTTGAGGCCATGAAGCGCGATTTGTCAATTCAAGAGTCGCTGGGAATTCCAGGAGAAGAAAAAGTATATGCAGTTATTGCCGTGGGACATCCGGCTGTTTCGTATCACCGACCTTCAGGACGCAAGCCCCCGTTAATTCGCAAAGTTAAATAACCATTTATAGAATGAGGAGATTATAAACATGAACAAGGTTTCTGCCGAGCTCTATAGACGAGCACAAGAGGTTATTCCGGGAGGAGTGAACAGTCCTGTAAGAGCTTTTAAAGCAGTGGGAGGAAACCCGGTTTTTATTTCTTCTGCTTTGGGCTCCTGTCTTGTTGATGTCGACGGAAACAGTTATATCGATTACGTCTGCTCCTGGGGGCCGCTCATTGCAGGTCATGCTCCCCCTGAAGTTGTAAAGGCTGTAACCGATGCGGCATCTAAAGGAACCAGCTTTGGAGCGCCCACCGAGTTAGAGGTACTTTTAGCCGAAAAGATATGTGCCGCTGTGCCTTCTGTGGAAACTGTTCGTTTGACGAGTTCCGGCACAGAGGCGACAATGAGCGCTCTTCGTTTGGCCAGGGGTTATACGAAAAGAGATATGATTATTAAAATGGAGGGCGGCTACCACGGTCACGCCGATTGCCTACTGGTAAAGGCGGGTTCGGGCCTCGCCTCTTTTGGAGAACCCGATTCCGGCGGGGTGCCGAAAGCTTTTGCTTCCCATACAATTACGGTTCCGTTTAACGACCTAAATGCCGTTGAAGAAAGTTTTAGCGCGGCAAAGGATCAAATAGCGGCTCTAATTGTCGAACCTGTGGCCGGCAATATGGGTGTTGTGCTTCCGGAGGAGGGCTATCTTCAGGGCTTAAGAGAATTGTGCAACCGCTACAAAACACTTTTGATTTTTGATGAAGTTATAACCGGATTCCGCTTGGGTTTGGGAGGAGCTCAAGAGCTTTTCGGAGTAAAACCCGATATAAGTTGTTTCGGCAAAATAATAGGAGGAGGTCTTCCCGTTGGAGCTTTCGGTGGACGTCGCGATATAATGGAACAACTGGCACCGTTAGGTTCGGTATATCAGGCCGGTACTTTGTCCGGCAATCCTTTGGCTGTCTCAGCCGGCCTAGCAATTATGTCAATAATAGAAAAACAGAATGTTTATCAAAAATTGGAATCTCTAGGCAAACGTTTAGGAGACGGACTTGAAAATGCAGCAAAAAAAGTCGGCATTGACGTTACCCTAAATCGCATAGGGTCAATGATGACCATGTTCTTCGGCAAAGGACCTGTAAAAGATTTTCAAAGCGCAGCAGCCTGCAATAAAATCCGCTACGCAGCTTTTCACAATGCGATGCTAAAAGAAGGCTTCTATTTTGCACCCTCAGCATTTGAAGCAGTCTTTGTGAGTTTGGCACATACAGAAGAAGACATTGACCGAACAATTGCAGCCGCCGAGCGTGTTTTAGCAGCTGTTTAAGATGGCGGAGTTAAAACCTCTTTGTAATTTCAAGACACATCAAGAATCTGCTGTTTTCTTCATCGCTTCGAATTGCGGGATACCATTTTCGACGTAACCGAAAATAACATCTCCGTTTGTAGCTTTTCCCTCTAGAATAAGTTTCGCAATCGGCCCCTCAACCAAACGCTGTACTGTTCTTCGCATCGGCCTGGCACCGAATTCGGGATCAAAACCTCCGGATTCCGCCAAGCACTCAGGCAGTTTATTGTCAATTTCGAAAACAATGTTGTTTTCTTTGAGAAGCTGTCGTCCTGCTCGTTTTAACATTAACTCTGCAATCGCTGTTACTTCTTGCTTTTGAAGCGGTTCAAATACCAACAGTTCATCCATTCGATTCCACAACTCAGGCGGAAGAGAGGCTTGTACTGTTGACAAAACATCTGATGAAATATCTTTTACCTCTTCTATATTGCGAGACGCTCCAAAACCGACGTGCCGTTTGTATTTTCTGAGATTGCTTCCTAAATTGGAGGTCATAATAACAATCGTGTTTTCAAAAGAGACTGTTCTTCCCATTCCGTCGGTAAGTCTCCCGTCATCAAGAATCTGTAACAACAACTGAAGTACATCGATGTGGGCTTTTTCTATTTCGTCAAACAACACTAAAGAATATGGTCTTCTGCGCACAGCCTCGGTTAACTGACCGCCTTCTTCGTGTCCTAAATATCCGGGAGGTGCTCCTACGAGACGTGCTGCAGCGTGACCTTCTCCAAACTCACTCATGTCAAATCTAATAAAAGCACCCTTGTCGGGGAAAAGATATTCGCCCAAGGTTTTGGCTGTTTCGGTTTTGCCTACGCCGGTGGGGCCTAAAAAAAGAAAAGAACCGATGGGACGTCCCGAACGAAATCCCGCCGCGTTTCTTCTTAATGTTTCTCCTATGGCCTGCAATACATGCGTATGGCCTATTACACTTTCTCCAAGTGCTTCTTCTACTTTTAGCAAACGTTCGTGATCGCTTGCGGTAAGACGTTCCGGACTGATGCCTATCTGTTCTGCTGCTGCATTTGCGATATCATAAAGAGTAACTGTAGCATCTCCCCTACGACGAACACGAGCTCCGGCAGTATCGAGCAAGGCTATTGCTTTATCCGGCATAGCACTACCGTGCAAATATCTCATTGACAGTCGAATAGCCGTCAAAAGCGACTCTTGGTCATATTCTACCTTGTGATGAAAGCCGTAAGAGCGTGCAGCTACTTGTAACATTAGATGAGCTTCCTGTTCATTAGGCTCAGGCAATTCTATTTTTGTAAATCGACGTGAAAAGGTCAGATCGCTCTCAATATATTTTACATACTCTTCTTGAGTTGCTGAAACAATGCATTGGATTTTCCCCTTACCTAAAACAGTCTTCAGCTCTTGGACAGCTTCCAATCCGTCATTGGAAGTTAACAAAGCACTGAATTCATCAAAAAACAGTATTATTTTGCCGTTGGAAGAAAGCGTTTCTTTTTCTATTTTTGAAATTCGTTCGGCAAGTGATCCTCTGGTTCCTGTTCCTGACAAGAGTGCGGAGGTCCTTATCTCCATTATTATTTTTCCCCGCAAATCCTGATCAGACCCCTTTACTGATGTTTCAGCAAGTTTCTCAATAAGGGAAGTTTTGCCGACACCGGACGGACCGACAATGCAAGGGCAATTGGCTCGCTTTTTGTGCAATACTTCCGCAATTTGTTCCATTACGGCAGGACGCGGAACGATATCATCAAATGTATTTTCCAAAGCCGCTGTAGCTAAATTGTGTCCTATTTCCGACAGAATCGGAAAATGATTGGGATCCAGTGTAACATCGATGTCCGATACAGCGCGGATTTTAGAAGTAGATTTTGTTTTTGAATTCAAATCATGTGCAGTTGAAGTTGTTGTTTTTAAATCGGGAAAAAGAAAACCGGTTTCAGATGCTCTTTTGTGACGTTGTTTTTGTTCAATTTCCGAACCGATAGATAACATTCTCCAAACACGTTTTCCTTGATCAACTTTAAAAGTCGGCGGTTCTGTTGTTGTTGTCGAAAGATCCATAGCAGAAAACGTTCCGCTTCGTTTTGCTGAAAAGCCGGACAAAGCTTCCGGCAAAGGAAGCGCTTGCTGATAATCAATGCCTCCCGGTTGAGATACCTTTTTTTTGTGAGCAGGACGATGAGTTGTCAAACGCTGCATTATTTTTGTAAAAGCAACTTGGAAATCAATATCGGCCTTGTTAAAAACATCAGAAATAACAGAGTTTTTCATTTTTAGGGCTGCTCCCAATAAATATATTTCTGAGTTTCCTAAAGGTTTTATTGTTGCAGCAAATTCCTCCGCATTTTGGACTAGCTTCGAAATTGCGTTTGAAGATTCAATATTGCCTTCGAGTAAATATCCGCGAACTTTGTTTTCGTTAAAGCCTAATTCTTGCAATATGTCGGATGCAGGTCCTTTTCTTATTACCAAAGATAACAATACATGTCCGGTGGTCATGCGTGTTTGAAACTCTGATGCCAAAGACTCGGCATGGAGAAATACGTTTTTCATTGCACAAACTTTCTTAGCAAATTTGTTAAATGATTGAAGTTAGTTACGCCCACTTGACTAGGTCTACCACAACAAATGTTCAGCAATCAAATTTTCGACATGTTTTTTATTTTGTTTAATACGATGCAAAACGGTATGCAGATTTGGAAATTTTATTGCAAATTTGAATGCTCAAGAAGAATGACAATGTCAAACTTGTTGTAATTACAGAACATATATTGGCTCATCTATTGCATTACGAACATTTGAGGAAATGATTTGTGCGGCTTTTTTGAACCGCTATGGAGAACCGCTTATGAATACCACTGAGATTAAGATGAAAGTTGCAAAAGTATTGGCAGAAAAATTTCTCAATGATTTGAAAACAAGCCATGAGGTTGAGACTGACTTTATTGAATCAGCACGTCCTGTTATTACAAAACTCTTTACAGAGCTTTCAGAAGATAGACAGGCCTTGCTTATGTATTTACTCAAGCAGTCAGCAGAGGAACATCACAACAATCCTCCTTTTGATGCGGACAAACTGGCTTCTCTTAACCTTTCCAAAGAAAATGTTAATCTTCAAGGATTGGAAAAAATTAAGCGTCAAGTTCACTACATTCACGGAGTGGTCGCCAACACCCTTTTATCTTCGTACGGAGGCTTGGGAGAGCAACGAATCGCTGTTCAAGGATAGATCTTTTCTTAAATCAATTACAATTCTACAACATCATCAGTAACAATACCGTTTGCTAGACGAAGCACTCTGGGCATTCTTTTGGCTAAACTTGTATTGTGCGTAACCAAAAGCATTGAAGTGCCGTGTCGCTCATTCATGGATACAAATATTTCGTGAATGGCGTCCGCTGTTTTGCCGTCAAGATTTCCTGTAGGCTCGTCCGCTAACAAAAGAGGAGGGTTTAAAACCAAAGCACGAGCCAAAGCAACTCTTTGCTGCTCGCCTCCTGATAGTTCACCGGGTTTGTGAGTAATACGATGTGAAAGTCCTACTTCGGTAAGAATATCTCTAGCATCCGATTCCAATTTTTCTCGGTCCATTTTTCTGATCAGACCGGGCATCATTGTGTTTTCCAATGCAGTGAATTCAGGAAGCAAATGATGAAACTGAAACACAAATCCGATGGTTCTGTTTCGAAACTCAGCAAGCGCTCGCTCTGACATGTCGGTAACTATGTCGCCTTTAACCTTTATAGTTCCTGAGGTAGGTCTGTCGAGAGCACCCACAACATGCAAGAAGGTAGATTTTCCCGCTCCTGAAGCTCCCACTACAGCGCACATCTCGCCGGCTCTTACATCCAGATTGAGTCTTTTGAGAACCTCAATCTTTCTGTTGTTATGATCAAAGGATTTCGACAAATCCCGAATTTCGAGAAGGCGATCAGAACTAGTCATATTTAAGTCCTTCCACGGGTGTGAGTTTTGCTGCTGCATGCGCAGGATAAAGGGTTGCAAGTTGGGTAATCAATAAGGATGCCAAACCTACCAGAAAAAACTCTAAAGCAGATATTTGAACCGGTAAACGGTCTAAATACCAAACTTCCGGATCGATATTTAGACCGACATTTTGTAATGTAAGACATAAACCCAATCCCACTGACAACCCGGATATTGTGCCCACAAGGCCTATCAGAAGACCTTCAAACCGAAAAACCGCTCTGATGTCACTAGAAGTAGCCCCCAGAGTCATAAGGGTGGATACTTCCGGTCCTTTTTCGAGGACCAGCATTGTTAATGTGGCGATAATACAAAACGATGCCACTAGAATTGCCAGCGATAAGAAAATAAACATTACTATTTTTTCGAGAGCCAAAGCAGAAAACAAACCGGCATTTAGATCTGCCCAGGTTCTAACTCTGAGAGAAGGTTTAAGCGTTTGTGTCAGAATTGCAGCTGTTTTGGCGACCTTTTCGGGATCTTTGACTGATATATGAATTTCAGAAATGCTGTTGCCTTTCCTCAAGAATTTTTGAGCATCTTTGAGTGAGGCATATACGTAAAGGCTGTCATATTCGTACATTCCCGAAAAAAACACTCCGCCGATACGAAAGGGTCGACTTTTGGGAATCGGTCCGGAAGGTCCAATATCTCCGTTAGGAGAAATAATGTTTACCTCTGCACCTTCATATAATCGCATAGCGCGAGATAGTTCGCGTCCCACAATTAGAGCAGGTAAAATACGCTCTCTCGGATCAGCAGAAGGTGCGGCATCAGAGTTAACAACTGCCGGATTTTCAACGCTGTCCATATCTTTATCAGAATCCGGGTTGTTTCCGTAAAGACGTTTTCGCTTTTCCGATATTTTAGCCAACAAATCCTGCGGACGACTTAAATAGGTCAGCTCTCCGGTTTCCAATTTGGTTAGAACATTGCTTACCGAACCGAATGACTCCAATTCTATTCCTTTTAGCAAAATGGCATGATTGTTGGTTCTGGAATTCATCATCATTTCGCCCTGAACAAAGGGCGTTACACCTACTACTCCATTTACCTTTTTGATTTCTTCGACAATTTTGTTCCAGTCTTCCAAGTCACCGTCAACAGAATCCACTACGATATGAGCATTGGTTTTTAAAATTTTTTCTTTTAAATCGCTGGAAAACCCGCCCATTACCGACAATACGGTGGTAAGCGTGCATGAGGAAAACGAAACACCCAAAATTGAAAGCACGCCGATAGCAGTTAGAAATCCGCTTTTTCGACCTTTTAGATGTCTAACCGCAAGAAAAGCCGAGAATTTAAGGCGTCGGCCCATACCGTCGAGAGTGTTTACAAGTGCCCACCATCCTCCCAAATTTAGAGCAAAAGCCGCTATGAGCATGACGGCTACATATATTACAATGGCGGTAATTGACATTCAGTCCTCAGATTCAGCTAATAGAAAGGCTCTTACAAAACCGTCCAGCTCACCGTCAAGCACAGCATCAACATTGCCGGTTTCAAACCCTGTACGAGCATCCTTTACCAATCGATAGGGTGCCAATACATAAGATCTAATTTGGCTGCCCCAAGCAATTTCTTTTTTTTCGGAGTTGCGCTCATCAACTTCTTTTTTGCGCAAATTCATTTCGCGTTCATACATTCTGGCTTTCAACACTTTCATAGCTTGAGAGCGATTTTTGTGTTGAGAACGCTCATTCTGGCACTGAACTACAATACCTGTAGGAATATGAGTCAGCCTGACCGCCGAGTCGGTTTTGTTAACATGCTGACCGCCCTTACCTCCGGCCCGATAGGTATCAACTCTAAGGTCTTCTTCTTTAATTTCGATATTAATATTATCGTCGATTTCGGGAATAACATCCACCGCTGCAAAAGAGGTGTGGCGTCTTGCTGCTGCATCAAAAGGAGAAATCCTCACCAGTCTGTGAATGCCTCTCTCAGATTTTAAATATCCGTAGGCCATTTCTCCTGAAACTTGAATCGTTGCGTTTTTTATTCCGGCCTCATCGTTTTCTTGAAAATCGACCTCTTCAACTTTAAAGCCTTTTCGTTCAGCATATCGGCAAATCATTCTAAGCAGCATGGCTGCCCAATCAGCCGAGTCTACCCCCCCGGCTCCGGGCGAAAACTGCACGAAAGCATTTGCACTGTCCAAAGGATCGCCCAATAGTCTTTTGGTTTCGAGAGCTTCTGCGGCAGCTTCAATTTTTTGCAGATCGGCCGTGATTTCTTTGGCTAAAGATTCATCTGTTTCTTCTGTTGCCAATTCGATAAGTGCTTCTACATCGTCAACATCACGTTGGGTCAACAAGAAACTCTCCACCAAAGCCTCCATCTGCCCTCTCTCTCTGAGAAGCGTTTCTGCTTTGGCGCGGTCGTTCCAAAAGCTTTCTTGTGAAGCCTGTTCGTTTAGTTCATCAATACGAGCCTGCTTGCCGTCGAGGTCAAAGATACCTCCTCAAGCCGCTCAGTGTGCTTTTAATAGATTTTACTCGGTCTTTTATTTCTTCAAACATCGACAAGTCTGATAGCGAATCGCCGTAAGTATGTCAACGAACAGAGTTCTTAAATCTTAAAACAGTTTTTATCTTTTCAGTTGTCACTGTCTTTTTCAGTAACATTTTCAGGTTCAGTTTTGTTATAGCCGATCGCGGCAAGCTCTCCCTGTCTGGCATAATCTATGGCTTCTCCCAAAATTCTTGCTGCTTCTTGCGGGGCGTGAAATCCCATTGAGTTCTCGGCGGCTATGTAGTCAACACGCCACTGTGCTTTTCGCTGCAACTCCAAAGACGGTTTCAGCTGTTCTTCTGTGGCACCTTCTTTTTTTGCCTGAACTATAGCATCCAACTGAGATACTATTGCGCTGCCGGCTCTTTGTAACAGATTAAAATTTCTTTCTTGTATTTGGTCTACACGTTCGAGCAGTTCTTTTTCGGAAAAACGATGACAGATTTGACATGCTCTGTTGACATTCAATAGCGGACTTCGAACCCAGTGATCAGAAATCTTCGAGGCTCCTTCTCTCATGTAGGGCATATGGCAATCAGCACAGGTAACTCCGCTCCTTGCATGAACTCCCTGGCTCCACAATTCAAATTCCGGATGTTGAGCTTTTAAGATCTCAGCGCCTGACTCTTTGTGTTTGTAGTCATAAAATCTGGTCCCGTCATCAAATTTTAATTCGTTCCAAAACTGCTCCAGGTTTTCTGCTTTTAATCCTTTTCCCCACGGAAACACCAGCGGCATTTTTCCGGCACAGTAATACTCGACGTGACACTGCCCGCAAACAAAGGAACGTATTTCATTGCGACCGGCATCTGCATTGGGATCGTAGGGTTTGTTTTTGTTTCCTTTTCTCCATAGTTCAATGGACGGAAATTGGGGAACAGGTGCATCGCTGTTTGCCAAGGACTGTATTCCTCTAATAAAGCCCGGTCTTGTTACCCTTAATTGCATAGTGTCAGGAGAATGACAATCTACACAAGATACGGGATGAGCGTGCCCCATATCGTGCAGCATTTTATTGGCTTCTTGGTAATTTAGGGTGAATGATTTTTCAAAACCCTTGTTTGCGTCACCGTCCCCAAGTTTACGATACAAAGGCATTACCGAGGCGTGACAATGTAAACATGAGCCTGATTGAGGTTTTTTAATTCGCTCTGTCTTTTCTTGATCCTCAAGCATATAAGCATGACCGCGACGATCTCTATAGTCGATCGCAAAAGCATAGCCCAAAAACATTCGCTTAAGCCAAGGGTCTCTTTCTATTTTTTCTTCCGGAAGCGCCTCTGAGCCGCCGTGACCGCCGAATCGGGTTCTCGTAGCCTGAGCAGTGCGCAAATAATAATCATATTGTTTAGGCCAGTTTTTTCCCCAGATTGCCGGATCTGTGGTGTCTTCATCTACCTGAACAAATCTGATGTAGGGATTAAGAGCTTCTGCTTTGCGTTCAAAAATATTCATAAGCAGGGCGACAACCGCTAAAGTTGCAAGTGCCGCTCCGGCAGCCGCAGCAAGAACAATAAAAATATATTTGCGGTTTATTTTTGTATCAGCTCCCATTTATTGCTCCTTTGGCAACTCTTTTTTTGTCATAGCTCCGCCGAGACCTACAAATTCTCCGTGACCTACAGTTGCGTGACACTTTACACAGCTGACAGCGTTGCGGTCCGAAGCCGCTCTCCTCATCATTTCGTCCAAAATATCGCTGTGACAGCGAAGGCAATTATCTTGAAGAATATGACTATTGGAATCTTTAATAAAAATAGGTTCATGAAAATCTTGAAAGGTAAAACCTTTGGAATGATGGTATCCGTTTGAGGCTTTGGCCAAATATTTTTCGAAAAAATCCACCGGCAAATGGCAGTCTACGCAAACGGCAACATTGTGGTGACTGCCTTTTTGCCAAGAATCATATTGAGAATTCATAATATGGCAATTGGCGCAAGCAGCGGGATCGGTGCTGAAATAGGAAAGACCTTCAGCATAAAGAAAAGTATATCCCCCAACACCGGCAAGCACGCCGAACATTACAGCAACAACCAATATCCATTTATGTAAACTACTTTTAAACACTGTCATTCTAAAACGTCTCCAATACTTGCGGTTATTCGCTCAGTATTGTGGTATGCGTTGACCTAAATTTTATTACAGCTGTTTATAGCTTTTTTTGTCAACTTATTTGTTATTAGAATGGAACAAATGAATTTAGTAAATCATTGATTTAGTTCGCGTAAACGATGTTTTGTTTTGGATACGGATGCACTTGCGGGAAAGCGTTTGATAAATTCTTGTAGAGCGACTGTTTCTGCCTCTTTGTTACCCAATAGACGATGAGCCTCGGCAATACCGAGCAAGGCTTCTTCTGCCAGCGGTCCTTTGGGATTGCGGGTTTGATAGGCATTGAATTTGCTCAGTGCCTTTTGCGGATGCCCAAGCCTTCTTAGCTCTATTTTGGCCAAGCTGATAAGTGCTGATTGTGCTTCAGGGCTCTTGGGATAGTAGCGCAGAATATCATTGTACTTTTGTGCTGCTAAGTTCCAATCCATGGCTATTAGAAATGATTGGGCTTCTTGAATTAAGATGTCGAGAGGAACAATTCTTGTCTGTGCGTTCGGTAAAGCAGAATTAGAAGTCCTTCTTGTATTTTTTAAATCGTCGTCTGTAGGCGTATCTATATCCAAAATGATGTTTTCGTTTTGAATACTATTGTTTGAATGTTCGGATTTTTCAAACGATTCGAGCGCTATCTGTAGAGGCTTGCCCCAGGAAACGTCCAGCGGAAAAGTTGTAAAAGCTACAAGATGAGCTCCGTTTCCGGCTGATACTTCCAATGCAGCATCATGGTTTTTGTTCGAACGAAGCTCAACAATTCCCTTAAACACTTCTACGCGGACATTTGTCTTGGTTACATGAACACTAAGAACTGTGCCTTTTACTTCTATTGTCCCCAACGGCGTTGTTACAAGCACAGAATACAATTCGGGACGTCTTGGATCCAGCGATAGAGCAAAGGCGCCGTTGACAAGGGAAATTTTAACTTTTTTATCGGAGCCTATTTTAATATCAACCGAAGTTTCTTGGCATTGGGATATAAGCAATCCGGGAGCTGCAATAAAGGGAGATTGCGGCACGCATGAGGGAGCTGCACCTGAATCAACAAGCACTGACCTTGCAAGCGTTTCAGATGATTCAACTGTCGGATTGAAGTATGGTATTGACAACAAAAATAAAGTGATCGCAGCTGCCGAAACAATAGATAAAACTATAGCTCTATTGCGGCGTTTCTTTCCAAAGTAGTTGCCGGCAATTGTAGATGATATTTGGGCAATGTTTAAAGAAGAGGGTTCGTCAGGCAAAACAGACATGCCGAAAAGTATTTTTGTAAAATCATTACATTCAGAACATGATTCTAAATGTTCCTCCATTAGCGTCTGTTCCGATAATGTCAGAATGTCCTCCGATGCTCGTTTTTCTATCAATTTGCCTATCTCGCTGCAGGTTTGATTCATATGCGAATGTATTTCGCTCATGATATTACCTCCAACAGTGCCTGCTTAAGTTCGGGACTTTTGTCGAGAATTATCCTAAGTTCCCGAACTGCGGCTTTTAGTCTGTCTTTTACTGTGTTTTCAGAGGTGTTTATAAGTACAGAGACTTCACGAACAGTGTGTCCGTAAATCAAATGCAATAATAGAGGGGTTCGCCGATTCTCAGTCATGGATTCCAAATGCTTTTGCAAAAGAGCATAGGCTTCTTTTCTGGAAGTGTTGGTTTCCGGACCGTTGTTTTCGGCAATAATGGTTTCTTCTAATACAGATTGTTTTCTTTCTGTTGCTCTTTGTTTGCTAATAAAACGCATAGCGGTCCTAAATGCTATTTGCCCTGCCCAAGCTTCAAGAGTTCCCTGTCCCTTGAAATTATTGAGGCTTTTTAATACTTCGATGGTAGAAGCCTGAAAAATATCCTCTGCGCATTCTTGTTTCTGCACTACAGAGTGAACGACCTGTAAAATTCTCGGAATTACTCTTTGCAGGAGTCTTTCTGCGAATTCTTGATTCTCGGCTGCCTTTTTAGCAAGTGAGAAGTCATTTAATGAAGATGTCTCTTTATCTACCATCCAAAATTCATCCCTACTTGCGGCCGATATGTGACATGTTAAATAAAATACGCATGTTACAAAACGCAAAATCCCTTCTGACAAATAAGTGCACAAAAAAAACAAACCGGGTGCCAAATTAGATTTTGAAAGCAATACCCAATCGTATCGAGGCTTTGGCACTGTAAGGAGAAGCAATAATAGTCTCCTCTTCTTCTTTTACTATCGTATAATCGTTTTCCTTGGTTGCTATTTCAACTCCCGTCTCAGCTAATAAACTCAGCCTAGGAGTTAGGTTCCACAAAACTGCTATCAACGGTGAAATAGCGTGGATTGCATGAAACCCGCTATGTGTGCTTTGAACTGCAATGCTGTTTTTCAAAACAGAAAAAGAACGCAAGTCAACCAAATAGGCTGCCCCTATACGAATTTCTACTTTTTGAATTATAAACCGGCTAGATAGCGATACCCCAAGAGTTCTTGAGAGTAGGGTCAAGACTATAAATTGATTGTTAAATTTTTCGGGGAAAGTCATTCTAAAACGTATGTCAAAAAGCAATCTTTTCATCAGAAGACCGAAGTTACAAACCGCACCGTGTTCAAAGGAGCTTTTGGAAAAATGAATACCCGAATAAGCAAGCGACAATTCAAAATAACTGCTTCGTGAAGAAGCTTCAGTTATTTCAGCCTTTAAGGGTTCCTCTTTGTCTGCTTTTTTCACAGGTAAAGTTGCTGCGGCGGCGATTTCCTGATGATGAGTAATAAGAATCCCCTCGGCCATTCCTGCTACAGCTATACCTATGACTTCGCTACGGCCTGAACCGGTTTCTTGGGCTATAGTAAGAGAACGACTAAAATAGATTCCGCCGCTCTTAGATGGTATAAAAAAAAATACTTTTAAAGATTCGCGGTCTTCAATCCAAAAAACCATTGATGCCGAAAAAGCAGCTGATACCTCTGCTGCCGCCTGAGTTTTTGATTTCCAATCATGTAACTCGCCATCCCAACTATATCTATCTAAAGAAAGAGAAGAACCTGAAAGTTGAGCGCGTACGGCTTGAAATATTCCGTCAGCTTCCTGTTTGAAGATATTCAATTCAAGAAAAACAGCTTTAGGATGTAATGAATCAACATTGCACAAAGCTTGAAATGATAATGTAAAAATTAGAATATTAAAAAAAAATGCAAAAACAAATATGGAAGTTCTATTTCGCATCAATGATTCGATCTTTTTAAATAACATACCTGTTGAATTAATGCTTTACATTTTCACTTAATCGCTCGGTAACCAATCACATGTATATCTATTAACTATAACAGCAACTACGACAGAATTGCTGCAAAGAACTACTAACTGCCGACACCCGTTTTGTTTTCAACATGCACATAATATCTGTGACCGAATGATTTTCTTTTAGAAGGAGAATGATGATGAAGTTGAAATCTGCATTAGCAACCATTGTAATATACGGGGTTTGTTCCTGTGCAAATATAAACGATGAAAACAAAGAAACGGACACGGAAAGAAATATAGGTATTGAAACTGACCCGGATACAATATCGAACAATAACAGATCGTCAGACGCTGACTCGAATACGAATGCTGACGGAGATACTGATATTGATACCGATACTGATGCTGATGCTGATACTGATTCGGATGCAGACTCGGATACAGACTCGGATACAGACTCGGATACCGATACAGACTCGGATACAGACTCGGATACCGATACAGACTCGGATACAGACTCGGATACCGATACAGACTCGGATACAGACTCGG
>CAYWLQ010000102.1:0-21563 GCA_964458775.1 uncultured Myxococcales bacterium
TACCGGCGTGCTTTGGGGGCTTTCTGAATGGAGAGAGGATGCTTTATGCTTGGGGGTTCACACTCGACTGTTGGAAACTACCTATTGGCGAAGTCACATCTCAATAGGTCTTCCCAGACTAAAGGGTGTTCCCAAAGGTTTTGAGATACCGTTTCCTTTGTCAGACCTAAACTTTGCTCACATTATAATTGCGCTTAGAATCTTTCTTCCGGATGCAGGACTTGTTCTTTCAACGCGGGAGCCGTCATCACTCAGAAACAAACTCATGCGTTTAGGAATAACTCAAATGTCTGCCGGCTCATCTACAAAACCGGGAGGATACAAAGACAATTCCGATGCCGGTGAACAGTTCGAAGTGTCAGACCGGCGCACTCCTGCAGAAGTTGCTTTGTCTCTGGAAGAGATGGGATTTGAGCCGGTTTGGAAAAACTGGGATGAAGTTTTTGTTACAGGAGCCGACTCATGATTGAGATTAATTTAAACGGGCAAAAGCGCATTGTAGAAGAAGGTACAACTGTTTTGGAACTAATAGAAGGCCTCAAGCTTTCCCCAAAAGCAGTTATCATAGAATACAACTGCAAGGTTATTAAAACCGACGAAGCATCCCATCTTAGTGTTGCCGACGGCGACAAACTTGAACTTATTCAGATAGTTGGAGGAGGCTGATAGCTGTCATGCAAGATAAGCTAAACAAGTTGAAGAGGTTGCTTAAAGACTTAGACAGTGTTGCAGTTGCCTTTTCAGGCGGTGTTGACAGTACTTTTCTGCTTCGAATTGCTTTCGATGTGCTAGGTAATAAAGCAATGGCTGTCATAGGAAGGTCACCCAGTTTTCCAAAAAAAGAATTTGAACAAGCAACAAACCTTGCTGAAGCTATTGGAGTAGAATACGAAATAGTTAATACCTGCGAAATGGACAACCCTGATTTTACAGCAAATCCTCCTGAGAGATGTTTTTTTTGCAAGTCAAATCTGTTTGAAACAGTTTGGCGGATTGCAAAAGAAAAAAATCTTAAAGCGGTTATCGAAGGCAGCAATGCAGATGATACTTCAGACTTCAGACCGGGAATGAAAGCAGTTAAAAAATTTAATGTTAGATCCCCGCTTCTTGAAGCCGGTCTAACAAAAGTTGAAATTCGTTCTCTTTCTAAAGAGCTTAATCTTCCCACCTGGAATAAACCGGCTATGGCATGTCTGTCGTCACGCATTCCATATGGAGAGACTATTACCGAAGAACGGTTATATCGCATTGAGCAAGCAGAAACAGCGTTAAAAAATCTAGGATTGCTACAGGTTAGGGTTCGCGATCACAACGAGGTTGCACGTATCGAAGTTGAGGCATCTCAAATTATCAATATAACTTCTGATTTATTTAGAGATTCTGTTGTCAAAGTTCTAAAACAAACCGGATACAAGTATGTTTGCCTGGACCTTGAAGGATATCGTACAGGCTCAATGAATGAAGTGTTAACACTGCCCCAAGATGTATAGCGAAAAACCTCCCATAATTCGTCCTCCCGCCGAAGCCGAATCCCTCATTCTCCAAGCGACTTACGGCTGCTCGCACAACCGTTGTGCTTTCTGCGTAACTTTTCGGGATAGACGTTTTAAGGTAAGATCGATTGAAGAAATAAAAAAAGATCTCGAATTGTGTAACAAACATCTAGTCAACACAAAGAAAGTTTTTTTAGGAGACGGAGATCCTTTAGTACTCTCTGCCGACAAGCTTGTAGAAGTTCTAGAGGCAATTAGAGAGAAATTGCCTTCAGTAAGGCGAATATCTGCCTATGCATCCCCTTCTAACTTTAGAAATAAAAGTACATTCGATCTAAAACGAATATACGAAGCCGGTCTGACACAGGTTTATATGGGTTTTGAATCCGGTGATGATGAGATATTACATAGGATTAGAAAAAACACCTCCCACAAAGAAATTGTTGAATGCTGCCAAAAGCTTCACGAAGCTGAAATAAAAATTTCAGCCATTATAATTTTGGGATTAGGAGGCCCTGCTCTATCATCAAGACATGCCGAAAACACAGCCTTGTTATTAAACAAAACAAGTCCTCGTTTTGCCTCTGCTCTCACACTGATTCGAGCTCCTCGCAAACCGTCATACGAAGAAATTTTTGATCATCCTGATTTCAGAGAATTATCACCGTTAGAAATACTAGAAGAATGCAGATTGTTAATCTCTCATACAGAATCAAACGGGATAATATTTCGCTCAAACCATGCCTCCAATTACTTGTCATTAGAGGGAACCTTACAAAAAAGCAAACCTCGTCTGTTAGCCGAAATAGACCGTGCTCTAATCGAATTGAGGCAATCGAACCGCCTTTTTTCTAAGTTTAGAATGCTTTAACTATTGTACAGCGGTATCACAACAGATCATATTGGGCGCTGAGCATACATAATCTGTTGCTTCTTGTCCTCCGTTAATGCCGCACAGTGCGATTGAAACACAGTCGAATCCGTCTTCATCTACCGGACAGGGCTGCGGAACATTTGCCCCTAGACAGCATACTTCTGCACTGTTTTCGCAGCGATATGCTGAATCTCCAAACCCGTCATATTGTTCACAATCGGATTCTGAAAGACATATTACAGTATTGCCGTTAACGGGACATAGCTGTCTGTCATCAGAGTCAGAAGTGTTAGAGTCTGTATCCGTATCCGTATCCGTGTCCGTGTCCGTATCCGTGTCCGTATCGGTGTCCGTATCGGTATCGGTATCCGTATCGGTATCGGTATCCGTATCAGCATCTGTATCAACATCTGTATCAGTATCGGTGTCAACATCTGTATCAGTATCGGTGTCAGAATCTATATCAGTGTCAGTATCAGCATCTGTATCCGTATCTGTGTCAACATCGGTATCAGCATCGGTATCAACATCTGTATCAGTATCGGTGTCAGAATCTATATCAGTGTCAGTATCAGCATCTGTATCAACATCTGTATCTCCGTCGGATCCGGAAATATTACAACAGATTTGTCTGGCTTGCGGGCAATCTCCGGCCACAACCGTTCCGTTTGCAGTGTTGCATTGATTGTTAGACATACAGTCATATTGGCAATCTCCGTCAGCGTCAGTGTCAGCATCCGTGTCCGAATCAGCATCGGAATCGGCATCGCCGTCTGATGCTCCGCTTGTGTCACAACACCATGTGTTATCTCCGCTGCAAGTATACTGGCTTAAAAGAACACCTCCGTTATTAGTACACACCCATAAGATTTGGCACGAGATATTAGTACTATTAGTAGGACAAGGTGTATTTCCTTGAGTTGAATCTCCGACAGTACTGCAACATATCGTTCCGCTATCGCAAGTATACTGATCCCAAACTGTTCCGTTTTGTTGTGAACAAGTATTTCGATCTACGCAAGAGACTCCTTCGAAATTAACAGGACATGCAAAAGGTGTATTATCTGCATCTGCATCAGAATCTGTATCTGTATCACTGTCTGCATCTGCATCAATATCAGTATCTCCGGAGTTGTCAGTGTCATTATCAGAATCATTGGAGCTGCAAGAGTACATCGACGGTAAAGTTATCAAAGCCGTGATTGCCAAAAAAGAGAGCAAGTTATTTAAATGCATTCTATTTCCTCCTATCTACTTTACAACACTTACAATGATCGTTTCACATCCGAAGGTTGCGGATATATCGCTCACACCGCCGCTTTTTATCAGAGCGCAAGGTTCGTCACAAAATCTAATATTGGTCTTGCTGTTGTCTGTCCATTCCCATCCTACTCCTTCAATACACCCCTGATCCAACGGAACATTTTCTGTATCAAAATAGAAGTTAACTTTGTTTTTGTCTATCGTTCCGCTAACTGTCGGATCGATAACAAATTCACACTGTAAAGCAAAACCGGCTATCTCGTTAAATACGGCATTTAATTCTGTGCTGTTTCCGGCAACAAAATATGTGCTGTAAGGTGTTCCTCCGTTGGAAGCTATGGCGTTTAGCTGACCTGGATCGGCATCTGAACCGAAACCGATGGCCATAGTCATGATACCGTGTTCATCCAATAGTGTTCTTGTAAGCTGTGCAAAATCTGATTCTGTTACATTTTCACCCTCACCCACTCTAACTCCGGGTTCAAAACCGCAACTGTCTTTTCCGTCCGAAACCACTACCAGATAACTCGGCATATCCGACTGTGAGAATATCGGCGCATATGACGGATCGGTGAAATTACGCATGGCCATGTACAAAGGTGTGCTTTGGCTCAGTTGCAAACGACTTAAAATATTAAAGATTGCCTGACCGTTATTTGGTGCGCAATCTATCACAAGAGGATCATCTGCATGGCAATTTCTTCTATCCGGAAATACATCAAAGCCGAATTCAAGCATATCAGTAAAACCGAATTGATTCAGCAGTCCCATAAGCGCTGTTTGAGCCTGAACCCATTTTGTAGGGTTGCCCTCATTCATTGAACTAGACAAATCTTGGAGCAACATCAATCTTGCCGGCTTAAAATCAATTTTTATATCCCATTCTCCGCATTCTGCATTTGAATCTACATCTCCGCCGTCAGGATTATCGTTTCCTCCTGAGGTATCAGCATCGCTATCAGAATCGGCATCGGAATCGGAATCAGAGTCAGAATCAGAATCAGAGTCCGCATCTGTGTCAGAATCTGTATCTCCGTCACCTCCTGAAGTATCATTGTCATTGTTAGAATTCTTGCTGCATGTCGATGTGCAAATGCCCGCAAACACTATCGCTCCAATTAACACTATAGTGCTTTTCATTATTGGCTCCTCCTGTTTCCCGATAGTTTATTATCGACGTATAAAAATTTCGTCGATGCTTTTAGGTACCCAAGCTCTTCAAACATCAGTCAAATCTTATTTGGAATTTAGCAAATTCTCAATTACTTCTCTAATGGGTACAGACGCATTCAATTTTCTTAAATTTCCATAGGTACCCACATTAACTCTTTGTAGCATTACCATTGTTGACGTTAACTGAAAGAGCGGCGCACATTGTTTGATTTTGGGCCACAAGTTAATTACATCTCTATGTATTTGTGAACTACCGAAATCAAAAGGAGTATTCGATTTGACAGCAGGTGCCAGAATACGGACAGCGGTCTCAAACACACCTTGGCTGACCGATAGAGGACCGTCTTCCAACATTCCAACTTGCTGAAATCCTATTGCAGTTAAATGCGGATCATAATCTAAAATTCCTCTTAATATGGAAGCGATTCCTCGCTGTTCGTTTTCTGTAAGCTTTTTAATATTTCCAAAATCATAAAAAATAATATTGCCGTTTTGATCAAATGCAAAATTTGCCGGGTTAGGGTCGGCATGAAATGCGCCGGCTTTAAGAATTTGGCCGTAAAGGCATTCAACAAGTCTTGTTCCAATTAGGTCCCTTATTTTCTGCGTATACTTAGCAGCATCATTAAAAGATTCCCCTTGTTCAAAAGTCATTGTCAGTATTTTTGCGCTGCTGCGTTCTCCAATAACCTTTGGAATGCGAATATATGGATGTAAAGTATTGTGAAAATGACCGAACTGTCTAAGATTATCTGCTTCATTACAATAATCCAGCTCTTTTTTTAATTGCACTTTAATTTCTTCAAAAAATTGATCAAAGCGGTGCGAACTTTCAGCCAAACCTGATGCTTTGAGAACAAACCTGAGCTGGAAAAGATCAGTATTTATGTAATCCTCTATTTCCGGATATTGAATCTTGACCGCAACATGCCGCCCGTCATCTAGAACAGCTCGATGAACCTGACCTATAGAGGCTGAAGCAAACGGTTTTTTTTCAAAAGAATAAAAAAGTACTTCCGGAGAATCGCCCAGCTCCTGTTCTATTTGCTTAGAAACAGTTTCGAACGAAACAAACGGTACGTTTCGTTGTAAAACTGACAACGCATCTGAAACTTCTTTGGGTAAAAAACCCGAAGAAATCGATGCCATTTGACCGAGTTTCATCAGAGGACCTTTTAATTCGCCGAGGGTTTTTGCAATCCGATGACCGGCCCATCTATGTAAATTGTTTGTGTTTTGGTCATTTTGAGATTCACCGGACAAAGAGTCGATTAGTCGTGCCCCTAAATATTTACCGGCAACTGAAGCAGTCATTCGACTGAGTTTCAACAATCGCCCAAATTTTTTTTTCACAGTCATTCCGGCTCCAATTAAATAATCCGGATTTTTCCGGACTCTGCTAATGAATACCCTATTTTGTACTTACTGACGATGTGGGTGTTGACGTTTGTAAACAATACTACGAAACTAACCATTGGAATATAGGATTCATTATCAGTGTTTCCTTGTTCCCATAACCTTAAAAAAAAGTGTGTACTTGCCTATGAAAGAAAAAATAACCAAGAAAAAAAGTCTCGCTTCTTTAAAACCGGAAACAAAGAAAAGCGAAAGTTTGGGAAAATCTTCTGTAGCAGGTTCTGTTTCCAGATCAGTTAATTCTCCTTCTGTAAAATCTCCTAAAGATAAGTTGAAGCTACCAAAGGATGAGCCTGCTGTACCTAGAATGTCTGTTCCGCCTCCCATACCGTCAAGGATGTCCAAGCCGGCTAATATTCCTCCTCTACCCAAATCATCATCGGCAGGAGTTCGCCCTATACCTCCGCCTCTTGAAGATATTTTTGAAGATGAACCGACTCTCATACCTATCCAAATGGATGAACCGATAATATCTAAAAACGAACTGTCAATTGACCGATCAGACTTTATTAAGCCGGCATCAAACCAAATTCCGAATATACCAACCTCTGCTGCTTCAACTGTTTCTGAATCACAAATGACAATTCCTATTATTGCTGAGCCTTCACCTTCGGAGTTCCTACCTTCATTGGATTTCTCAACGGCCTATACTCTTCCAATTGAGAACGAAAACATTGTTTTACCGCCCGTCGAGGAAGCCAAAGAGCCTCCTCCGTCACTTCAAATCGTAACTGATGTATTAAAAAAAGTTACCGCTCTTCGAACTGCACAAAATGTTTTTTTAGGTCCCGGTGCTGATGTCGTTGAACGTGCCAAAACTGTAATCGCCGATTGTGAGTCTGAAATTGCTCGCTCAAGTGACAAAGCCAAGATAGCTCTATTACATTATGAAATAGCGGAGTGTTATGAACTGCATCTCGAAGATGAAACAAAAGCTCTTGTTCATTACCAAAAAAGCATGGATTCATATCCTGAATTCATTCCTGCTGTTCGCGGGGCAAAACGCATTTTTCTAGCACAGAAAAACTATCCTTCAGCAATTAGATTGATTGACATTGAGATTGATCTCGAAGGAGACTCCCGTCAAAAAGCGCTTCTTCATTGCTCAAAAGGAAGAATCTACGAAGACAATCTGCATCAACAAACCAAAGCTCGGCAGTGCTATCAAAAAGCAGAAGAACTAAGCTCTGAGAGTCTCGAAGTAATTGAATCACTTAAGCAGATAGAGCTAAAGGCAAAAAACTGGCAAGCGCTGGCTCCTCTGTTAGATCGAGCAGCAGATGTCGTAACCGGCGATGTGAAATATAGAGCAGCTGCAACAGCCGAATATGCCCGACTTTTAGATGCACGACTAAAAAATCCGGCTGCTGCTTCCGAGCGATATCTTTCTGCTCTTCGAATGGATCCCGAGGTGCAGGGCGTTTCGATGTCTCTAAAGAAACTTCTATACAATCAGTCAAGATGGCAAGACCTGATTGCTTTGTATGAAAAAGATATATCTTCCTCAGCGAATTCAGAAAAACAAGCTTCTGACCTTATTCACGTTGCTCGTCTGTATTCTGAAATGCTTGGCGATAGAGTAAAAGCTGTCGAAACTTTAGAACGGGCAAATCATGCGGCGCCTTCCAACTCTTTGGTATTGGAGTATTTGGTTGCGCATTATGCGCATATGAATAATATTGATCTCCAGATTGGCGCACTAAAACGATTGGCAGCAATAACAACGGTTGAGAATCGTCGAACGATACTGTTTTATAGAATTGCAGAATTGTACGAGAGAAGTTTGAATGATGATACTCAGGCAGTCTCATGGTACGAAGAGGCTCTTCGTCTGTCTCCAACAGATATTCCAACTCTGAGGGCTGTATCCGGATTATACGAAAAACTAGGAAGATGGAATGCGCTGATATCGATGTATCTAGCTGAGGCATCAGGTACTGATGAAAGCAAGCGAAGAGCTGATGCACATATTCGAGCTGCCGAAATACTTGAATACAAACTGGGTAAGCCAAAAGACTCAATTGAACATTATTTAATGGCTTTGGCTTTGTCACCGGAATCAGAAATATCATTTAAAGCGTTGGTTAGGTTGTATTCACAGTTTCATCTATATAAAGAGCTTATTGAATTGTATGAAAATGCAGTCGAACAAAGCAAGGATGAAGAACTGTCATTTACATATCTTTTTAAGATAGGTTTTATCTATGAAGATTCTTTAAGCCGACCGGATTTGGCCTTTGACATTTATGCTCGTATTCAGAAACGTTCTTCTAAACATCTGGGAGCTGTTCATGCAATGCAGCGAACCGCTGAGGTTTCGGGAAGATTTGGAGATTTGTTTGAATCATTGTTAATTGAGATAGAAATAGTCAAAGATCCATCCAGACGAGTTGAGCTATCAGCTGCCGCTGCTAAAACAGCTGAAGAGATGCTTCATGATTCGGATAAGGCAATAATTTGGTACAAGAAAGTATTAGATGGAGATCCTTCATATTCTCCAGCATTAGCAGGGTTAGGACGATTATACCTCAAACTTGAAAGATGGCCCGAACTTCTAGACATATATTCTAAAGAATTAAAACTTGCTCAAACAAAAGACACCAAAATTTCTCTATTAACCAAGATGGCAGAACTCTCAAAAATTTCAATTGGCGATGAGGATGCTGCTATTAGGTATTATCGCAAAGCCGTTGAAATAGATCCAGCAAATCCTTTTATTCTAGATGCACTTAGTCGTTGTTTAGAAAAAAAGGGAGATTTTGATACCCTTGTCGGAATAATCCAAATGGAAATGGACACTCTGGAGTCAGCAGCAGACAAAGCGCGTGCTGCCGTTCGCATGGCAGAAGTTCATGAAATGGGACGCAAGGATCTTTTACATGCATCCGCTTCTTATCGCAATGCTTTGGAAATAAATCCTTCATATCGTCCTGCATCAGACGGTTTTATTAGAGTAAACGCAGCATTGGGTCAATGGTCTGAACTTGCGGATCGTCTACTGGGAGAAGCTGAGCTGATTAACGAACCTAAGCCGGCAATTGAATATCTGCTTCAGGCAGGTTTCATTTACACTGACTATCTGGCAGATACCAAAAAGGCCATATCCGCTTTTGAGAATATTCTTAGTAGAGATCCAGTTAATATCGCCGCCTTAAAAGCATTGTCACCTATACTTAGAGATGCAGGAGCTCGTCAAAAGTTAATAGAAGTACATTTACGTTTAGCCAATACTGTTATGGATATTGGGGAAAAGTCGTCCTTACTAAAAGAAATGGCAAGACTTGTGGAGGCGCAAGATGATACATCTGAACTCGTTCGCACTTTGCAAGCTGTTATGTCTGTCGATTCGCACGATCAGTCTATTCTTTCGAAAGTCGAGCAAATTGCTATTTTAAAGAAAACGTGGTCGCTTTTGGCAGATGTTGATACTCAACGTGTCTTAATGACAGATATTTTATCTCATATAGTTGTCTATCTCTCTCGGATGGCAAGAACCATGGAGTCCGGCGCACCAAATGAATCGGCAGAGCTTTATAGTGTTTCATCTGCATTCGAACCGTCAGGATTATTACCTATACGCGGAATGTCATGCCTTGGTGAAAAAATTGGAAACTACGAACTCTACATAAAAGGACTTGAACGGGAAGCTAACTGGACAAACTCTCCGAAAAAAAGTGCAGATTTGTTAGTCAAATGCGCAGATACCAGATTGAAAACTCTACACGACATAAATGGAGCTACTGCCGATCTTGCATCCGCACTGTATCGCTGTCCTGAGCATACAGAAGCGGCTGAACATATCTATTCTCTTCTAACTTCGGTCAGTCAAATTGATGTTTTAATAGAAATTATGTCCAGAGCGGCAGACATGGTCAAAGATATTGAGTGCAAAGCCAAATATTGGAGAATGGTTGCTAAGCTGCGAAGCGAAGATAAGAATGATGTATTAGGTGCAATTAACGCTTTAAAACGGATGCTTAAATCACAACCGAGCCATGTTCCTACAATGTTATATTTGGCCGACTTATATAAACAAAACCGTCAATGGGAAGAAGCATACAAAACGCTGGAGAGTGCTGCCAAGCAGAAACCGACAAAAAAGATACTTGCCGACATATACATGGAAGCATCTCGAATTGCCGCATCGCACCTCAACAACCTTGCTTCTGCATCGTCGAATATTGAGCTTCTGATTCAACTGGAGCCGGCCAATGTTGAAGCACTTACAATGCAATGTAACATACAGCTTCGCTTAGGGAACTTGGATGCAGCGGCCAATGCCGCCGACAGACTTCTTAAAAACGCTAACAGTCCTCAGTCCAAAGCTGACGCATTATTTTGCACGGCTGTTATAAAGTTTAAGAAAAATGCGAAGAAAAGCGCAGCAAAAGCATTTCGGGACGCTATCGCACTAGCCGGTCCGAATAGAGCGGACCTTGAAGATTATCGATCAATGTTGGGTAATGAAGAACCATGGGAAGAGTATCTTAATGCTCTTATGGAATTTCAAAAAACTACTTTGTCTTCATCATCTGATGCTTCCGACGCGATAGAATCAGTTGCGGAAATTGCACGAGTTCAACATGAGGGACTTGGACAGCCTGCCGCTGCGGTTGCAACTTTGGAACAAGCCATATTGTCACTAGGTGACTCACCTAAATTGAGATTTGAATTGGCAAAACGTTTGTTTGCTGCAGGGCATTATTCTCGATCAGCAGCTGAATTAAAGCGAATAACTTCCGAAGAACCGTTTGAAGCTGAGCCATGGCACCTTCTATATAAGGTTTATAGAGCTGACGGAAGAGACGCAGATGCTGCTGTTGCCGGCTCGGCCCTTTCTGTGGTGAGCGGTTCAAACATAAGAGACGAAGGCATATTGACGGAGCTGCCCGGTTTACGTCCTGGAGCGATATCAGTCAGTGCTCTTGACTCTAAAACATTGAATCTTCTTGCTCCCTATTCCTCAGAAATATTTGCTGTTGCTGCTCTGTTCAGTACTCTTCAAGATGCTTTATCCAAGTTGTATTCTCCAAACTTTGAGCAATTCAGTTTATCCGCAAAAGAGCGATTGGCAGAAAACCACCCATTGCGCATGCTTGCAAATATGACCGGCAGTGTTTTCGGTGTTAGCGAATATGACCTGTACTTAAGCAACTCAACATCCGACATTCATATTGAGCTAACTTCGCCCGTTTCTATTATTATGCCTCATCGTTTATACAGTTCAGATCAAGCTAGGCAGATATTTGCTTTGGGAAGAGTATTTTATCATATTACGAACGGAATGCATCCTCTGTTGAAATTAGGCCAAGATGAAGCACGAAAAGTGCTGACAGCAGTCTTGTTTAAAGTAGTTCCTTCAGGAAAATTCAATATGGATGGTGATGCATCAGAGCAACTGTCCAAGCGAATATACAAAGCGGTGTCTTGGCTTGGGAAAAAAGCAGTTGATGAGGCGGCAACCGCTTTGGCTTCGATAGACAATCTCAATCTTGTAACATGTTTTGCAGCGATGGAGACTGCTGCGATTCGGGTCGGAGCAATACTGTCAAATGACTTAAAATCTGCAACAGATGAAATGAGAGTTATGGTGCCGAACATGTCAAAATCATCCCCCCTACTTATAGACCTTTTGAACTATTGGGCGTCTGATGCAGCCTCTTCTTTAAGGAAAAAAGCCAATTTAATATGAGTTGAGATTATTTTTTTTGGGGTACAGTCGATAAAGAGAATATGAATGAATCTGAAAATCTTCAACATTTAAAGGCGGAATACAAAAAGAAGATTCCCGAAATGATGGCCCAAATAGGCAGCTTATTGGCTGATGCTGCAGAATCAGATGATTCTATATCTCTTCTCCAGGAAGCACATCGTCTAACTCATGCTCTGAACGGAACATCAGGCACCATAGGATTTTTGGACGTAAGTTCAGCAGTTTCCGCTTTGGAGGTTGCGCTAAGAGAGCTTATCAGAATGAGACGCCTTACATCGGTTCCTTCAGGTGCTCCTTATAGCAGATACTCTTCCGCTTCAAGGCATCCGGCTGATATGAGGGAGAATCCGACCTGTTCAGCCATTGTAAACGTGTTGGTTATTGATGATGATGAAAACTTCCTAAATACTGTCAAAGTCATGGGACAGGAAAACCTTGTTAATGTTATACCGGCATGGGACAAAAATAGCGCCTTAGAGGCTGCTCGTCAAAATCGGTTGAATGCTGCAATAATAGATATAATTTTGGGTGAGGGACAAAATTCTTTTGAAATAGCACACGAACTTCGCCGTCTTCCCAACTATCACTCTCTTCCTATCGGTTTCATTTCTATTGATACCTCAGTGTCCCAAAGAATAGCTGCCGTTCACGCCGGTGCTTCTCTATTTTTGGACAAACCTCTTAACAGCACTGCGTTTCAAACAGCTGTAAGAAGACTTGTTCCGCCCGAAACCGAATGTCGTCCTAGAATTTTGGTTATTGATGATGATGAGGACTTTTTAGCTCATATATCAATGATGTTGTCATCTGAAAATATTGAAGTGCACACCCGGTGTTCTGCAGCAAATATTGTAGAAGACGCTGCTGATGTTAATCCTGATCTGATTTTATTGGATGTTATAATGGATAAGATATCGGGTCACGACGCATGCAGAGTTTTGCGTTCCACAGAAGCATGGAGAGATGTTCCTGTTTTAATGCTTACTGTTTACGGCAATAGAAAGATGCTGGTTCAGAGTTTTGCATGCGGTGCAGATGATTTTGTCGAAAAGCCGATAATAAAAGAAGAGCTTATGGCTCGAATTAAACTCAGGCTTGACCGAATGAAGATGTATCATGAGAGAGCGGATATTGATGTGCTTACAGGATTGCCCACACGTCGCCCGTTTCTTGAGTTGTTTAAGATGCGTTTGTCCGAAGGCATTAGATTTAATAAACCTGTTTCTCTTTGTTTGTTGGATTTGGACAATTTCAAAAAAATAAACGACACCTACGGACATTTGGCCGGCGATAGGGTTCTATCGGCATTGGGACTATTGCTTAACAGTCGATTTCGCACCATGGATATTCGAGGACGTTGGGGAGGTGAAGAGTTTGCTGTGGTTTTTTATGGAGAAACAGCTAAAACTTCAAAAATGATCATAGGTAGAGTGTTGGAGGAGTTTGGAAAGATGGTCTTTACAGGAGACCACGGAGAGGAATTTCGCGTTACTTTCAGTGCAGGTGTGTCCACTTTTCCGGCTGCCGGCAGAACTCCTGAAGACCTGTTTCGCCACGTAGATAAAAAACTTTACGCAGCAAAAGATCTAGGTAGAAATACGATCACCATTTAAGTTCAAACGAATTGGCGACGAATAGTAGTTCGCCAATTTACTGTCGGTTTCGCCGCCGATCTATTTGTATCAATAATCAATATGTACGCCAAGTTACATATGGCGCGAAATTTGCCTAGATCGTTGTCATGGCATCTGTAAAACTATGGCCTGCAAATGAACGACCGCGAGAACGACTATTGTCTTGCGGTGTTGAGGCTCTAAGCGACTCAGAGCTGCTCAGTCTAATTTTGGGAAGCGGATGCGGAAAAGAAAATGTTTTGGATACAGCACGCCGTATTCTAACAGAAATAGGAGGTCTTGATGCTTTGGCTCAAAAGGGTGTAGGAAGTTTGAAAAATATTAGCGGAATAGGAATAGCAAAAGCAGCAAGATTAACTGCGGCATTTGCGTTGGGAGTTCGTACTGTTGAAGAGAGAGCCAAAGCAAAGATGAGAATATCTTTTGGTTGCAGCAAGGATATTTTTGAAGCCTACAGGGCAAGACTAGGAGTTTTGTGTCAGGAGGTCTTTTTGGTTGTAGGTTTAAACAACCGTAATGAAATGATAAAGGAAATCACTGTAGCAATGGGAACTTTAAGCGAATGCAGAGTTGAACCGAGAGAGGTTTTTCGTCCCCTTATTGCAGAAGCAGCCGCTCGTGCAGTACTCATTCACAATCATCCGTCAGGAGATCCTCGGCCAAGTGCGGCCGATATATCAATCACAGAACGTTTGTCAAAGGTCGGCAATCTTGTAGGTATACCAATTCTGGACCACATAATCATCGCTCGTTCGGGATATTCCAGTCTTGTTGACCTCAACATTTTGCGAACAGATTAAAATTTTGAATATATACAATGCAAATTTTAAAAGTAACAATCAAAGAATTTTTTTATATATAATCCCTTTTTTTATATGAAATACTCATCCTTTGTAATACCAAAAAACCCAATAAGATTAAAAAGGTTTCTTTTAACCTCTCCTTTGGCTGAGCCGATTCTGCACACTTGTACGTATGCCGGTATTTTCTGATAAAACATAGTTGACAATCGGCGCTTTGCCGACGATTATCCTTTCCATGAACGGAGTTATAAAACCTAATTTCAATTGGCTGCATAAATCGGCCGCCGCCGCCGGATAGGACTGCGGCGAGAGAATTTAACAATAACACAAAGTGCCGCAGTCGACCGAGGCTGCGGCTTTTTTGTTTGCTGCTGTTTCGAGACGGGTCGACCATAGGAGACATTATGAGACGAGAAATTGTTCACGAAGGTGCGGGACAACTCAAGTATGAGATTAGAGAAATTGTTCTTTTTGCGCGTCAAATTGCTGCCTTGGGAAAGGAAATATATTGGGAAAACATCGGCGATCCTATTGAAAAAGGCGAGACTATTCAGCCTTGGATAAAAGATATTGTTGCTGAGCTCACCCATGAGGAGTCCAGTTATGCCTATACTGACAGCCAAGGAGATTTAAAAACCAGAAAATTTTTGGCCGAAGAAGTAAACAAGCGAGGCGGAGTTCAGATAACAGCAGAAGATGTTGTGTTTTTTAACGGGCTCGGTGATGCGGTGGCAAAGCTGTTCGGATTTTTAAAACGTGAGGCCAGAGTTATTGGACCGTCGCCGGCATATTCAACACATTCCAGTGCTGAAGCGGCTCATTCCGGTTATGATCACCTCACATACTCTTTGGATGCTAAGAATGATTGGCTTCCCGATATTGAAGAACTGAGAAGCAAAGTTAAATACAACGATTCAATTGCCGGAATTCTGCTCATAAATCCTGACAATCCCACGGGTATTGTATATTCCAAAGAGATTCTTGAACAAATTGTTGCAATAGCTAGAGAATATGATCTTTTTATTATTGCAGACGAAACCTATGCAAATGTTGTATTTCCCGGAACCGAGTGGACGCCTCTTTCGGCTGTTGTGGGGGATGTTCCTGCCATTTCTATGCGTAGCGTAAGCAAAGAATATCCTTGGCCCGGCGCTCGCTGCGGTTGGATCGAAGTATATAACAGAACAAAAGATTCAAATTTTAATACTTATATTCAGAGTCTTATCAGCGCTAAGCGATTGGAAGTCTGCTCCACTACCTTGCCGCAAAAGTCAATTCCGTTGGTCATGGGAAGTCCCAATTATCCTTCGCATATAGCTAGGCGGGCAAAAATGCTTTGCTCGAGGGCTGAAGAAGCCTATGAGCTTCTAAAAGACGTAGAAGGAATCAAAGCTATGATGCCCCACGGCGCATTGTATATGACAGTGCTTTTTAACGACGGTGTTCTCAACGATAAGCAAACTCTACCTATTAAAGATGATGCGCTTCGTTTGTTTGTGGAATCACAGACCAAGGGTCTTACTCTGGACAAGAGATTTGTTTATTATCTTTTGGGGAGTGCGGGAATATGTGTTGTCCCTCTTACAGGATTCTATTCCAAACTTCAGGGTTTTAGGTTTACCCTACTCGAAAGCGATGACACTCGTCGTGCTTGGATATACCGCGCTATGAGAGATGCTGTTTCGGCATATTTAAAAAGTTCAGAAGGAAGTTTTAGTTATGGAAGATAAATACAAAGGCGAGAGAGTGCTGGTTTTTGAAAGAAAATTGCTCGATTCTTTGGGAGCTTTTCAGGGAATATCACGCGATGTGGACCGATATCTTTTGCCTATTTTGGACAAAAAGAACAATCATTTTCATTTGAGATTTCAAGCCGAACAGGATGAGTCGTTAAAACAAATTATTTCTTATGTTTTGTTTGTATGCCAAGACAAAGTCTTTTCCTATGTGCGAGGTAAACAATCAGGTGAAACAAGGTTGGTGGGCAATCGCTCAATAGGTATAGGCGGCCATATCAATCCCATTGATGAAACTCTGTTTGGCGGCGGTCTTATATCCTCTGATATGCAAACCTATTTAGAAGCAGTAAGGCGAGAAATTGACGAAGAAGTCACCGTTCAAGGTGAGTATAGTCCTGAAATAGCGGGTCTTATCAATGATGACAGCAACAGCGTAGGGCGCGTACATTTTGCCGTTGTTCATGTTTGCAGACTATCTGATGAAACTTTAGTAAAAAAAGAACAGCAGATTACCAAATCCGGTTTTTTCTCTATTGCCGAATTGGCCGGCTCCAAACGAGAAGAACTTGAATCATGGTCCTCTTTGGCATTGGATTTGCTTCTAAATACTTAAACTGTATCTTCTTATCCCTTTGTGATTACAAAAAATATCGTTGCTTTGTCATTCCCGCTGTTTGTCATTCCCGCTGAATGATATTATATCGTTGAAGTAAGTTTTTTACGGGAGGCAAAATGACTGTTACAAGACTATTAACGCTGACCTACATTGTTTCGATTGTTTTGAGTTGCAATGAAATCAAACAAACATGTGAAGGCAGCGAGTGTTCGGATTCAGATTCTGATATGCACTCGGATGCTGATTCGGATACTGACAGCGATACTGACGCTGATACAGATACTGACACCGATGCTGATACTGACGCCGACACAGATACTGACTCTGACACAGATACTGACTCTGACACCGATGCTGATGCTGATACCGATGCTGACAGTGACGCTGACACTGATGTAGATACTGATGCAGATTCAGATACTGACACCGATGCTGATACTGATACTGACATCGACACGGATGTTGACACTGACACTGATACAGATACTGACACGGATACTGACACGGATACTGATACTGATACTGATACTGACATCGACACGGATGTTGACACTGACACTGACACTGATACTGACACGGATACTGACACGGATACTGATACTGACACGGATACCGACAGTGACACCGATGATGATGCTCAATGGGTTGTTTTTAATAACGGCGAATTTTGGAATGATACCGCCGACAATCGAATTGAAGCGCACGGGGGCGGATTTATCAAGGTTGGGGACACCTGGTATTGGATAGGCGAAGATAAATCCCATAATTCCGGAAATTTCAAAGGCGTTAATTGCTACTCATCAAAAAACCTGAAGGATTGGACCTTTGAAAACGATATCATTACCAGAAGCACTCATTCTGATCTAAATACCTCTGATCGTATTATTGAGCGACCGAAACTTATATACAACGACAGTACCGAACAGTATGTAATGTGGTTACACTGGGAAGGCCAAAACTACGCCGATGCCGAAGCAGGTGTATTTTACTGCGATACTGTTTGCGGTGACTACACTCTGCACAAACACTTTCGTCCCAACAATAATATGTCCAGAGATGACAACCTATTTAAAGACGACGACGGCAAAGCATATTTTGTGTCAGCCGCAAGAGAAAATGCAGACCTTGTTATCTACGAGCTGACTCCTGACTACTTAGACATAGCGCGACAGGTAGTAACCCTGTGGGTGTCAAGTTGGCGTGAGGCACCTGCTTTTTTTAAAGAAGACGGAATCTACTATCTTATTACCTCCGGTGCCACAGGTTGGAATCCCAATCAGGCCCAATATGCTACTGCCTCTTCTATAAACGGTCCATGGTCGTCGTTGTTGAATTTTGGCGACAGCATAACCTATGATTCTCAACCGACCTATGTCATTCCTATCTATGGAACAGAGACAACAACCTATATCTATGCGGGCGACAGATGGCAAGACCCTGAGCTTGTTGATTCCAAATACATTTGGCTGCCTATTAAAAAGAACGGAAATGTTTTGGGGCTTGACTACTACGACTCTTGGCGACTGAATTTGAAGACCGGGCAATGGGAAGCCTATGATGAGTTTATTTCTCAAAAGAACTGGAAACTTGTGTACGTTGACAGCGAAGAAACCGATGATGAAAACGGACAAGCGGTTAATGCTTTTGATAATATTTCCTCTACATATTGGCATACAGAATGGCAGTCAGGCGGTCCTCACGCACCTCTTCCTCACGAAATACAAATCGATATTGGATCTGAGCAGGAGATAACCGGATTTCGTTATCTTCCCAGACAAGATAAAGATACCAATGGGATGATAGCCAATTATGAATTCTATGCAGGACTGACTTTGGATTGGGGTGAGCCTATTGTCAAAGGAACTTTTCCCAACAGTCGTAATGAACAGCGAATTACTTTCTCATCCTCTGTTCGCACAAGATATATTAGATTGGTCGCTTTGAGCGAAATGAACGGAGGGGATTGGACCGCTATAGCAGAATTGGATTTAATGGGCAAATAGGTAATATATGCTAAAAGAGAATAATATTTGCAGAACGAGCTTGGGAAAAGATTTTATATTGGGTGTTGCAACCTCATCATATCAGATAGAAGGTGCTGTTAATGAGGACGGTCGAAAGCCAAGTATATGGGACGATTTCTGTCGATTGCCGGGAAAAATAAGAAACGGTGATACCGGAGATGTTGCCTGTGATCATTACCTTAGAATGGAAGAAGATGTTAAGCTGTTATCTTGGTTGGGGGTTGACGCTTATAGATTCAGCATAGCGTGGCCGAGAGTTATCCCGGAAGGAAGAGGAACAGTTAATCCTAAAGGACTTGATTTTTACGACAGATTGACAGATGCGTTATTAGCTGCCGATATAAAACCATGCGTAACTTTATACCATTGGGACTTACCGTCTGCATTGGATGGAGGATGGCTTAATCGTGCAACAGTTGATGCCTTTGCTGAATTTACAGGTGTGGTCGCTGACCGCATCGGTGATAGAGCGGCTATGTGGTTTACGCACAATGAACCTTGGTGTCAGGCCTTTTTGGGATACGAAACAGGTTTGTTTGCTCCTGGGCATACTTGCCTAAAAGAAGCTCTGCTCGCAGCACACAATATACTTTTATCACACGGAAAGTCGGTGGAGATTCTTCGTTCAAAGGTAAAAACACCTATAGGTCCGGCACTCAACTTTATGCCTACTCATCCTTTAACTGAAAGGAATGAAGATATTGCAGCGGCTTTGCGCCAAGACGGATATTTTAACAGATGGTTTGTAGATCCCATTGCAGGACGAGGCTATCCCGAAGATATGCTGTCGATATACGGTGAAAACATGTCGAAAATTTCAGCATCAGACATGGATATAATCGCCGCACCTATTAATATCCTTGGAATAAACTATTACGAGCGTTGTATTGTAAGCCATGCAGAAGAAGGAGTATTAAAGCTGCGTCACGAACCCAGACCCTTGCCGCATACAGCGGATAGAGAGATATACCCAAAGGGCTTAAGTGAAATTGTCAATCGAATGTATAAAGATTACAAGTTTGATAATCTTGTGGTGACCGAAAACGGTGCCGCCTACGATGAGCAAGCCGACGCAGAAGGTTTTGTAGACGATCAAGGCCGAGTTGGGTTTTTAAAGGCTCACTTAAGTGAGATAGTTGAGCTTAAAAAAGACCTAGTGCCGGTAAAAGGCTATTTTGCATGGTCTTTAATGGATAACTTCGAATGGACTCAGGGATACAGTATGAGGTACGGGATTACTCATGTGAACTTTAATACTCAAAAGCGTACACCAAAAGCTTCGGCGCATTTTTTGCGATCGTTGAAAAAGGACGGCGCACGCTCTTAGCGTCTGATTAATGGACACAGTGGACATAGTGGACTCATTGGACACAGAGGACCGCGCTGACTGAGCTTTTATCGTCCACAGTGTCTACAGTGTCTACTGTGTCTACTGTGTCCATTAACCAGCGTGCTTGTAAGTCTTGCTGTTCATTGGCACGCCCGCCCCGACTCGAACGGGGGACCCACGGCTTAGAAGTTCAAAAACCGGGTTTTTTAACGATCGCGCAAGTGCTTGAAAATTAATATTTTTACCAACAACTACGGATACTTGCAAAACTTCACAACATCACGGTTCGTCACCTGATATCACATAATATGAGATCTTCGTGTCAACGTCGTGTCAACGGGATTTGGTGGATTATGTGCAATATGTGTATTTATACAGCACTGTTTACCGACTATTTTCTTCTGCAAAACAGTATTTGAAAGGATAGGAGAAATATCCTAGCAACGCTTTTTCCTAACCATGCAAAATCTTAAAATCCCTAATAACCTGCCACGCTGTGGCAAATGAACCGTGAGCCATGAGACCAATATCGACAACACGAGGAGATCATCCTGTTCCATCCCTTCGATGGATACAGCAAGCAGAGTGTCTTCAATAACAGAATTAAACGCAGGCGTTACCGCATTAGGTGATCGGATATTATTCGATAGGTTACCCAGGTTTCTTTGTCGGCTTTGTTTGATGTTATGTAGTCGGGAATGTTGAATTTGCTTCCGCACACGAATGTTGATACTAATTGGCCGTCTCCGTTTAGCTCAGCTATTGGGTTTAATGTATCTTTGTATAGCAGACCTTGTTCCAGGGTTTTGTTTACTTTTTTTCCTACTCTTCTGTTTTGTCCGTCTATTATGTAGTTTATCTCTCTTCCGTTTGGAAGGGTTACTGCTCTTAGGTTACCCAAAACATCATAGTTGTAGGTTGTTGTCTCTTCGTTTAACGTTTTTGTCAGCAGCTCTCCGTTTGCGGTGTATTCGTATTGTGCGTAGCCTTCTGTTGCGTTTCCATACCTTGTCATTCGATCTTGATTGTCGTATTCGCCGTTGTTTACTGTCATCGTTCCGCTTCTATAATCACTAAAGGAAATTCTGTTTCCGTTTGTATCATAGTCGTAGCGAGAGGTCGGGTCGGCGTCTCCGTTTTGGTATACTTCGATTAGGCGTCCGGATAAATCGTAGGTGTAGGTGTATGCGGTGCTTGTTCCTTCTATTGTTTCCGTTCTTTCTACTATTCGGCCTAGGGCGTCTCTTTCGTAGATTACTTGGTAAATCGGAGTTCCGCTTGCGGTATAGGTTTCGGATTGTAGTTCTCCGAAAGTTGTGTAGGTGTTGCTTGTTGTTATTTGATCTAATGTCGTTCCATCCGGCAGGCCGGTTGCGGGGTTTAGAAGTATGTTTAAATCTCCGGCAGTTTTTAGCAGACCGTCGTTGTCATAGGTGAAGGATACCGCGTCGGTTCCGTTTATCGCTCTTGACGTTACTCTAAAAT
>CAYWLQ010000103.1:0-21175 GCA_964458775.1 uncultured Myxococcales bacterium
GTCAGTATCAGTGTCAGTGTCAGTGTCAGTATCTGTATCTGTGTCTGTGTCAGTATCTGTGTCAGTGTCGGTATCGGTGTCCGTGTAGGAATCCGTATCTGTATCAGTATCAGTATCAGTATCAGTATCTGAGCCGTCAGTATTTAAATCAGAATCCGAATCGGAATTGAAGTCATTATCTACATCATCATTATTTTTTAAAACCGTGCTGCAAGAAAATGTGAAAAATAATATGATTGAAGAAATTAACTTTGAAGTACGCATGAGCATTTTGATATTCTCCTCCTATAGAAAAATCGAAAAATATTTCAGGCGGTCATATAGTGGATGTAAATATCTATCGTCAATGTAATTGAAGAAGAAATAAAAAAAAGAAATTGGATATAATTTTATTGAAATCCGGAACCAGAAAATTAAATAAGCGTTTATTAGTCATATTTAATTTAACGTTTTTAAAAAAATATATGCTGACACTAGGAAAATCAGCAGATTGCGGTGTATACTTGTCAAATTCTAAGCCGATTTTTAGCTCATCGGCTTTTTTAACCGTTCTTTGTCTAGAATTTTTAAGTGGGAAACATGAATTGTGAACAATTTGAAATAAGTTTACAGCGTTTGCAACAGTTTTTGGATTATGAGTTTAAAAATATTGAGCTATTGATAACAGCTTTAACACACAAGTCTTTTGCAAATGAAACATCCGGACGTATTGAAGACAATCAGCGTTTAGAGTTTTTGGGAGATGCGGTTTTGGGTATGATTACAGCCGAAGCGCTTATGGAAAAACTTAAGGGCGCACCTGAAGGAGTACTGACCCAACATCGCGCTGCTATCGTCAATGAAGGCAGCCTGGCAGATACAGCCAGAAGCATTGAACTGGGAAATGCGCTTCGCTTAGGCAGAGGCGAAGAGCTAAGCAACGGTCGCGACCGGTCATCCACTCTCTGCGATGCCTTTGAAGCCGTTCTGGGTTCAATTTTTCTTGACGGCGGCTTTTATGAAGCAAGAAGAGTTATTAGAACTTTGATATCTAACAGCTTAACTGAAATAGAAGACGGACAAAATCCCGGCGATGTAAAGAGTGTTCTTCAGGAATTTTTGCATGCTTCAAATATGCCGAGTCCATGTTATCGTCTTGTGGGAGAAGAGGGACCTGATCACTCTAAAATTTTTGAAGTTGAAATATCTGTAGAAGGAAAACCGTTAGGCGTGGGGAAGGGGCGCAGTAAAAAAGAGGCCGAAAAAGATGCTGCTGTTAAGGCGCTCAAAGAGGTAAAACTGTGAAGCAAAACAGATCATCATACTTGGTTGCAAATTTTATTATATTTACTGCACTTATTTGCACAAACAGTATTGCAGATACCAAACGAGAATATGAAAATCGACTGAAGGTAATGGTTGATTTTGCAGTTCGACTTGACGATTTTGTGCGTTCAAACTTAGGTGACAAGAAACTGGCAGCCTATGCACAAGTCATGTCCGAAAAGAACGCTTCAGAAGCAGAAAGAATGACACCTCCGGAAAATTATCTTCAGCTTCATCCCCATTTTCTTTTAGCCCTCGAAAACATTGAGCGCTCATTTTATTATGCTTCAAAAGGAGATATGTCTAAATACCGCGAATACCAAAAAAGAGTAAGAAAAGAACTCCAGCTGTTAGAAGGCCTTGCAGAAAAGGAAAACTGCGACCTTTACATTTGGCGAAAGAGATTCTGAAAAATGTATCCTCGCTTATTAGATTTTTCCGTCGATATAAAAGGCATGAACGGTGTCGGGCTCGACTCGTATTTTGCCATGGTAGCGATAGGTTTTATTATAGGAACCTATCTTATTAGAAGATGGGCAACTGCCAAGAAAATCGATCCAGGACTTATGACTGACTTTGTTATTTGGATGGCAGTGTTCGGTCTTTTGGGCTCAAAGATTCTTCACGTTATCGCAGACGGCCACTTTTGGGATTATGTGCATGCCTGTACCGATCCGTCTCTTGTGGATTGGCCCATCGACAAAGCTGAATGCAACCGTCTGGATGGAATCTGGAATGCGGAAAGAAGCGTATGTAATCCGTCAAAATCCAATTGTTGGGCATGGATCGATATTACATCAGGAGGCTTTACATTCTACGGCGGATTTATCGGTGCTGCCTTATTTTCCATTTATTTCATAAGAAAGTACAACCTTCCCGGCGGCAAGATCGTAGATATGTCCGGTTGGATATTGATGATGGGAGTCGCATGGGGAAGAATAGGATGTATGCTTGCAGGTTGTTGTTTCGGAGCGCGGACGGATTCCATCCTAGGTGTGGTTTTTCCTCCCGGATCACCTGCCGCCAGGTTTCACCATCAAACCGGTCTTATTTCGACTTATCGAATGAGTTCGCTGCCGGTACACATGACTCAAGCATACGAATCTTTGGCGGCTCTCGCTATTGCTGCAGCAGCTTATTTGCTGGTTCGTCCGCGAAAACGCTTTGACGGACAGGTTTTTTGTTTTGCAGCTGGTGCTTACGCCGTTTTTCGTTTTATGGTGGAATTTATCCGCAACGATGAGCGAGGCGGACTGTTCGGTATTACCACAAGCCAAATCATAGCCGTCGGTTTCCTCGCAGCCATAGTATACATGTGGAAAATGTTTTCAAAAAGGTCACACGGCTTGCTCAAAAACTGTCAAAAGTCATAATAGGAACTACAATGAATACCAAACAAGAAATAGCAAAAATCCTTCTAGATTTAGGCGCGGTAAGCTTAAGACTCAACCCGCCCTTTACTTGGGCTTCCGGACGCCTGTCGCCTATATATTGTGATAATAGATTGATAATGTCCCATCCTGTTTACCGCAAAACAGTTTCTCGCGGATTTGCAGAAATGCTCAAAGAAAAAAGCTTGATTCCTGAGGTAATTGCCGGAACTGCTACAGCGGGAATTCCTCACGCTGCTTGGCTGGCAGATTTGCTAGAACTGCCCATGATCTATGTAAGAGGACAGGCTAAAGATCACGGAAAGCAAAATCGAATCGAAGGAAAGCTTAATCCGGGCCAAACTGTTGTACTTATAGAAGACCTGATCTCCACCGGAGGCAGCTCCATTGATGCAGCCCAAGGCGTTATTGATGCAGGAGGCAAACTCCTTTTAGTTGCATCCATTTTTTCCTACAATCTTGACACTGCAAAAGAAAAGTTTAATGAAGCAAACGTCAGCTTTTGCTCATTAACCGGTTTCGAAGACTTAGTCGCGCAGGCCGAAAATATGGGAATACTGAAAAAAGATGAATTGTCAATTTTGGCTTCTTGGCGAGAAGATCCTCTTGCCTGGTCTGAAATTCGCAAAAAGTAAAATAGGTTCTAACCTGTGAGTCAAATATCAAATAAACAAGCATTTACATATTTTGGGGTTCTTCGCGCACCTACCAGTTGGGCAAAGGTCGGAAGACATATGACCTATGCGCTCATAGATAGAGGATGTGATATAAACATCTACGAACGAAAAGGTTTTTTGTATAATTCCGACTTTAGAATTCCTGATAAAGCAGCTGAGAGAATAACGCAGACCATGCGGGATGATGTAATATTTACTTTTGAACATCCCCAGGTTTACGATTACTTAAAAGGCCGTCTCAAAGTCGGTCTGCTTACCTATGAAAGCACAAAGGTTCCGCTCCATTGGGCGGAAGGAGTAAACCGACATTTGGATCTTTTGCTTCTACCGTCTACTTTTTGCTGTGATATTTTTAGCCAAGCAGGTGTGCCGAAAGAAAAGACGGCTCTTTTACCTTACGGTTTTGATCCAGAAATTTATTTTCCGAACAAAAATTATGATAATCACAGCAATGAATTTCGTTTTTTGACAGTAGCATCTCCTCATAAACGAGAAGGAGTGGAGCGCGTTATTGAGGCATATAGAAGAGAATTTTCTTCTAAAGACTATGTATCTCTGACGGTTAAAGTAAACTATGTTCCGAGCAAGAAGACCAAGCCGTTTGAATACTCTGCGCTAAGTGAGACCTTAAAAGTTTTTTCCGAAAAACCCGGCTATCCCAAACTTAACTATATTTCAGATTATAAAACGGCAACGGAGCTTGCAAATCTTTATAGAGAGTCTTCCTGCCTTGTATCAGCAACAAGGGGAGAAGGTTTCGGCATGGTATTCTTGGAGGCTGCTGCCTGCGGTCTGCCGATAATCGTAACCGGCTGGGGCGGACATATGGATTTTGTAACAAAAGCAAACGCAAGGCTTGTGAACTACAAGCTCTGTCCTGCAGCAGAAATGCAATACGACTGCGATGCACGTGATTCTCTTTTGGCCGAAGCAGACATTGATGATTTGGCAAAGGCAATGCGAGATATTTTTAACGAGAGAAGCGTTCCCGAATTTGACCGTCAATGGCTTAGGGAGTATACATGGCCGGCGCTGGCGGATCGATTTATAGAAATATGTTCACAGTAGTAGAAGTTTATCCCCCATTTCATGGAACTAACTACACAGTTTTAACAATCCCTGGATCCTTCTATGAACAAACAATTCTCCGGGATTAAAACTCTGAGCTTTGGAATCTAAGAAGGTGAGATATTTGGTCATATCCGCACATGCCAGGTAGCCGACAGGCCTGACTAAATCATACAGTTTTTCTACCAATTCCCTGGTCATTAGCTTCTTTCCTGCTAAATGAAGAGAAAAAACACGAGATATATCCTTAACTGATCGAGATTGTTGAGCCAACGCGATCAGCACTTCAGATATTCTCGTTATGTCACCTTCCATTATAGGGTCTCCGGCATTCAGCCTAGTTTCCGCAGATGAATAAATGCCGGAAATAAGTCTATCCGCCTCTTCCAGTTTTCCGACCTGAATAGCCTTTAACGCCAACTCAAGCAACATAGTAAAATTGGGTCGATTATCCTTGGCCGTTTGAACCTCTGTGTTATCTTGACCTGCAAAATCCGCCGGACAACTAAAGCTAACCCCGCACACCGAACAGCTTGAAACATCTCCTGCAACCCAAGCTCCGCAAGCCTTGCAGCGCATTATTGCTTGGGTTCCTTCAATTCGATTCAGTTCCGGAGCAACGGTTATTCGTATAATTTGATGCCCTATGAGAATTTGGTCTCCGTCTTGCAAAATTCGAGACTCAACGATTTTCTCTTTATTAACCAAAACACCGTTTCTGCTGCCCTTGTCCTCCACTCTAAGTACATCACCTTGTCTAACAATTACGGCGTGAATCCTGGACACACTTGGATCATCCAGTATCAGATGACACTCACTACTGCGACCGATAAGAAAATTTCCTTCAGGCGCATCAAGATTTGTGTTTTTGTAATTGATTCTGTATTTTTTCATTTTATGATTGCAGCCGTATCCTTTAGCAAAATACTCTATATTACATTATATGAGTAACACAAAAATTGAAAAGCCTTGAGAACAATAAGTTTCGATATTTGGGAAAAGCGATTTAAGATGGAACTAACACAAGCTGAAATAGACAAAATTACAGACTCAGTAATTTCTCCAATTCTGGCAATTGACGGCGGTTTGGTAAGAATTACCGTAGCAGATACTGAAACCATGACAGTTAATGTGCAATTAAACGGCTCTTATAGGGGAAGTCCTTGTAGAAGCATAATAATCAATCATATAATCACTCCGATATTGCAGCATAATTTTGGAAAGTCATGTCAGGTGAGAATGACAGACTAGAGCGGAATTAGGTAAATAGAAGTTAATAAGCAATTCTATGAGTAGGCCAATTGTTAAGACCAATGATTTACGATGGTGCCGTAAAGTCCGCAAAAACGATTTGACTAAAACCGATTAACTCTGCGACCGTCTCTTTTCAGATTTGGTAAATTTTGTATCTGCAAACCCAATTAAGGACATTAGTATGAGGATCTGTACGGTATTAACGGTCGTTCTAATTTTAGCACAGGTCGGATTCCGGGACTTTGTTTTCTTCAGGAGTTCAATAGTTTAACGGACCAGGAGGCCTCGTATGCTTTTTGTTTTGATATAAGGCGGCAGTATTAATGAGGCATATTTGTCGAGGCGGTTATTGGTGGAGTTTCGCAGTCGTTTGGTAAAGGCGGACCCTTTGGATTTTCAGATTTCTTCAGAAGGGGAATTGAGTTTTATAATTTGAGTTTATTCCTTCCTTTAGACTCTTTTATTTTCCATTCCACCCTTTTTCCTTAAAAAATACCACTTTTGTAAAAGGAGGCTTAATAAACACAATGAAACAGTTCCGAAAGTTTTCTCAACTATTTGTTTTTGTTTCTTCATTTCTCTTTCTTGCTTGTGCGGAGAACGGTCATAATGCCGAGAACAATATGGACGCCGGTGCGGACGCGGATGCAGATGCAGATACTGACGCGGACGCGGATGCGGATGCAGATGCAGATACTGACGCGGATGCGGATGCGGATGCGGATGCGGATGCGGACACCGATTCGGACGCGGATGCGGATGCGGATGCGGACACCGATTCGGACGCAGATGCGGATGCCGATTCGGATGCAGACTCGGATGCAGACTCGGATGCAGATACGGATGCGGATGCAGATGCGGATGCAGACTCGGATACGGATACAGACACGGACACTGATTCCGATACGGACACAGACACGGACACCGATTCCGATACGGACACAGACACAGACACGGATACGGATACGGACACGGATACCGCGGATACAGATACAGACACGAACGCGGATAAAGATTCAGACACGGACGCGGATACAGATCCAGACACTGACGCGGACACCGATTCCGAGACATATCCGGATACAGACACGAACACTGTGCCGCCTAGAATCTGCATTCTGCCCCTCGGCGACTCGATTACCCAATCGAACAATACACACCTGAGCTACCGCTATCCGCTATGGAAAGACCTTCTGGACGCCGGACGCGACTTCGATTTCGTGGGATCTATGAATGAAAACTTCGGAGGAACGCCGACCTATCCGAACAACTCCTTTGATCGCGACCACGAAGGCCACTGGGGCTGGCGGGTCGACCAAATCATCGCAAATATTCCGAGCTGGTTGACAAAGTACACGCCTGATGTTGTCTTGATGCATCTCGGCACCAACGACGCTTTTCAGAGCAACTCCACGGACAGCACGATAAGCGAATTGCGGCAACTCATCGGGCTCCTCCGCAATGACAATGAACGGGTGGTCATACTGATGGCCAAATTGATTCCTTCGACTAATTATCAGAACGCCCTTAATGATATCAATTCACGTCTCGATGCTCTTTCGGCCGAGCTCAACACTGATGTTTCACCCGTTGTTATCATCGATCAATCATCCGGTTTTAACGCGAGAGATGACACGTTCGACGGCATACATCCTGATGAAGTCGGAGAACAGAAGATGGCGGACAAATGGTTGCAGGGCTTACTCGATAACTGGCCCAAAACGGCCGGAGTTTGCGCGCAATAGCCCGTCGAGCTGCTTTGAATTCTGAACCGCTTAAGTTTAACTTTCTCGAGAAATTTGGATCTGAAAATCAATCATCATAGTGTGAGGATATTAGAACATCTCGTTTGTTTACTCCGTTAGCCGGTCCGACTACACCTTCTTTTTCCATTATCTCAACAATGCGAGCGGAGCGGTTGTAACCGATACGTAGACGTCGCTGAAGCATTGAAATAGAGCACTGCTGGGTTTCTGCAACTATTGCCACTGCCTGATCGTATACTTCATCTTTCTCAGCGTTATCGACATCACTTGTTTCTTCGTCTCGGGGCTTGAGAATTTGTTCGTCATATTGCGGTTTGCCTTGGCTTTTTAGAAAATTGACCACATCATGGATTTCTTCGTCCTCAACAAAGGCTCCGTGCACTCGCGTTAAGTCAGAGGTTCCCGGAGGCAGAATAAGCATATCACCCATTCCTAAAAGGTTTTCAGCACCGTTGGTACCCAAAATGGTTCTAGAATCAGTTCCTGACGAAACGCGGAAACTAATTCGGCTGGGAAAATTAGCTTTAATAAGTCCAGTTATAACATCTACAGACGGACGCTGGGTGGCTATAATAAGGTGAATGCCGGACGCCCTCGCCTTCTGAGCCAAACGAGCTATGGAGGTTTCCACATCCTTGGCTGCTACCATCATTAGATCAGCCAACTCATCCACCACCACAACGATAAACGGAAGTTTTTCAAGTTTATCTGGATTAGAGGTAGCACTGGATACCACAACCACTTCTTCATCTTCGATTGAAAAACCGTCTTTCTCCATAAGATCACGTTTTTCCTGCTCAGACTTGGTTGAATAATCGGCCTTAAGTGTTTCGATTTTCTTATTGTATGCAGCTAGATTTCTCACACCCAAATCCGCAAACAACTGATAACGTCGCTCCATTTCATCTACTGCCCATTTTAGAGCCAAACACGCCTTGCTCATATCGGTCACCACAGGGAGCAAAAGATGCGGAATATGGTCATAGATTCCAAGCTCTATCATTTTGGGGTCAACCATCAATAATCTTAGATCCTCAGGCGTGTACTTGAACAACAAACTCAGCAGCATGGCATTCACAGATACCGATTTACCGGACCCTGTCGTTCCTGCGATAAGCAAGTGAGGCATTTTGGCCAAATCAACAGCGGTGGGATTGCCCGCAATGTCGCGTCCCAACGCCAACGGCAACTTGTGCTTAGGATTGGTAAAACTGTCATCCAGCAACATGTCCTTTAAGAATACTGTCTCCCGCTTTTTATTCGGAAGCTCAAAACCGACAGCGTGCTTACCCGGGATCGGAGCTACAACGCGTACTCGAATTACTTCAAGTACCATGGCTAACTCACTCGATAGGCCCTCTATCTTGGACAGCTTGGTTCCTGATTTAGGCTGAAACTCAAACATTGTCACCACAGGTCCCGGATGGATTTCTCTAACTTCTCCGTACACATTGAAATCCGCTAGAACCTGAACCAGTTTATCAGCAAGCTCTTTTAGATGTGATTCGTCAACGTCGGATTGTTCAGATTCCTCCGGGCTTCCAGAAATAAGGTCTAAAGGAGGCAATTGAAAATTACCCATAACAGGTTCATTGTTGATACTAAGACTCGGAGGGTCCGATTTTGCAGGTTTTGGCGGCTTTCTGGCAGTATTCTTAACAATTACCGGATCCGTATTTTTCAGATTTGTCTTTTCGTTCTCTTTATTTTGCAGAATCTCATGATCTTCATTTTTTTGTTCAACTTTCTCCGTTTCCTTTTCAACATCCTCAGCCTCAGGATCAGGAACATTTAAAAGGTGCTTCTTGCGGTTTTTGCTTATAACGGGAATAGTCTCTTCAGATCGTTGTACCGGTTCTTCTTCGTCCTCCGGATCAATTTTCCAGGCATCTGCTGCTCTTTTTGCAAAGCGATAGCTCATTAAACCTAGGCTCACCAAAACAAAAGAGGTTACTCTTGCTGCTGAAACAACGGAAATGTCTGTTACTATCAGAAGGGTTATCAGTATTGACGCAATACAAACAAGATAGGTTCCGGCAGTCGAGAGCACGGAAAACGACAATTCACCCAAAAATTCACCAATAAAACCGCCGGCAGGATGTTCAAGAATCAGTGCACCCTTAAGTGCAGTGTGCAGCAAAACTGCCGAAAAAATTCCGATTAAGAACATACCCAAAGCGGACTGCGCATGAAACGACTTTACCTTTGGAAAAAACATAGATATCGCCGTAACCCACATAAATGCGTTTAACAGATAAGATGTCACTCCTATTAAGGAAAACATCAAGTCAGCTGCCCATTGCCCTGCTATTCCCATTAAGTTTCCTGAGCCGGAAAAAACATCTTCTGCATTTTTTCCGTTATAGGAAACAAGACTCAGCAAAAAAAACAGAGCAGCAACGGATAATAAAACGCCCAGCACTTCATGGCGTTTCTGAATACCCTCCCCTTCTTCTGCTATACCCTGAGACATCTTAATATCCGAAACCTGTGTTTGGGCTGCAACTTGTTTTGGCATGACACGCTCCTACATAATCTTACATAAGAATACAACACAGCACAGTGTATGTCAAAAAGAAAGATAATCATTGTCACAACAGCCTTATTCTCAGCATTTCTTTTTAGGTATAGGGATTGTTCAGTATATGGAATATATGTATTCTAAACAGATAAAGAAAAAATAAAAGAATCAAAAATTTGACATGGTAAACCGTTGTTCAGTATGATGCCTTAACATGGTTTTTGTGTTTTGATGTTATAGCCATTTTGTGAAGGAGCGGTTTCTAATGCAAGGACTTACAAAACGTCAAGAGATGGTTCTCGATTTTATTACTCGCTCTATAAGCAGTCGAGGATATCCTCCTACTCTTAGAGAAATCGGAACCCATATGGGAATCAGATCAACCAACGGCGTTAACGATCACCTCCGAGCTTTAGAACGCAAGGGTTATTTAAAGCGCGAAGATATGAAATCGCGTGCGCTTAAACCGGTTAATATGGACGGGACAGTAATGGAAGGCGGAACCGTAGAAATTCCAGTGGTCGGCCGAGTTGCAGCCGGACAACCTGTTACTGCCGAACAAAATATAGAAGAAATTCTCACCGTTGACAGAAGCCTTATCGGACATCATAGAGAAGTTTTCGCATTAAAGGTTCGCGGAGATTCCATGATAGATGCCGGCATTCAAGAAGGTGACACACTGTTTGTTAAAAAGCAGCTTCACGCAGAACGAAATGAAATTGCGGTGGTTTTAATAGGAGACGAAGCTACTGTAAAATACTATCAACCTGAAAAAGACTTTATCAGACTTCAGCCGGCTAATGCCGCGTATGCTCCGATTATTGTTAGAAAAGAAGATTTTCTTCCCACTCAGATTCTTGGGGTTGTTATCGGCTTATATCGAGGTTTCTAATCATTTCTGCCCTTCAGCAAAAAACAGACGATTAGTGACATGCTATTAAACGCATATAGCTTTTAAACGCTGACAGCGCCTGCGCTCTATGACTGATCGTGTTTTTAACAGCAGCATCTAACTCTGCTACGGTTAAGTTATATCCATTGGGAACAAAAATTGGGTCATAACCGAAACCGTCCTTGCCTCTTGGGTCTAAAGTAATAACGCCTTCCAATTCTCCTCGAAAAAACACAGTTTTTTCTTGAGCTTCACAGAAGGCCAAAACCGCAACAAAACGAGCTGTACGACGTTCTATCGGAACCTGCAACAGTTCTGTTAGCAGAAGCTTACAACGGTCTTCATCTTTCAACATAGTTCCGCCGTAACGAGCAGAGTGAATTCCGGGACGGCCGCCAAGAGCATCAACCTCTAAGCCCGAATCATCAGCCAAACATGGAATTTGTGTTTTTTCAAAACAAGTTGCAGCCTTTTTTAGAGCATTACCCTCAAAACTGTCAGCATCTTCAACAATTTCTATTTTATTGTCCCAATCTTCAAGGCCTATGATTTCGCAAGCATTGTCCATAATAGCTCTAATTTCTTTCAGCTTTCCTTTATTTTTGGTTGCAACAAGAATTGATTTTATCTTCATATTTTATTTATTTTCCACCAAATTCTGTATACACACAGATGCTGATTCAAGGGCCAGTTTTTGATTTTCTATAAGTTTGGGAATCGCTTCTAGAGCCGTATCGGTCATCTTAAACAAACTGTCTCTAGAATAGCTGTTATTTTCAGCTGTTCCTTGTATTTCAATAATCATACCTCTATCATCGGCAGCAAGGTTTAGATCCACCTCTGCACTTGAATCTTCGTTGTAGTCCAGATCAAGCAGGCACTCGCCATTTACAATACCTACACTAACCGCAGCGACAAAACTTTTCAGCGGCGGCGATTTAATTTTTTCGGTTTTGACCAGCTTATCTAAAGCAATAGCCAAAGCAACATATCCGCCGGTAATGGATGCACATCTTGTACCGCCGTCTCCTTGAATAACGTCACAATCAATGGTAACGGTTCTCTCTCCCAGTCTATTGAGTTGTACTGCTCCTCTTAAACATCTCCCAATCAAACGCTGGATTTCTTGAGAGCGCCCTGCAGGCCATCTGCCGAATTGACCGTCCCTAAGTGTTCGTTGCGCGTTAGCTCTAGGCAACATGGCATATTCCGCCGTAACCCAGCCCTTTCCTTTTCCTCTGAGCCAATCCTTTACTTTGTCCTCTACTGTCGCCGTACATATTACCGTTGTATCACCAAACCTAACCAATGCAGAGCCTTCCGGGTGTTTAAGATAATTGGGTTCAATGGAAATATTTCTAAGCTCATTACTTTTTCTGTTTTTTCGCATGCCGACAGCTTTCTTTGTCTTAGGTTATTTTATATGTTGTTATCATACAGTGTTGATTTTCGGTATAGAAAGCACAAAAGTGCTTCCCTTTGGAGAAGTGCTTTCGAGTCTTGCATCTCCTCCATGAGCAATGCAGATTTGTCTAACTAAAGACAGTCCCAAACCCGTTCCGGTACTTTTGGTGCTGTAAAAAGATTTAAATACCAGCCCCACAGACTCCTCGGGAACTCCGCATCCTGTGTCAGTTACTAGTATTTCTACAAAATCGTTGTTCTCTCTCGTTAAGACCGTCAACTTGCCGCCGTCTGACATAGCGTCACATGCATTTTTGACCAAGTTTGCCAATGCCTGACGAAGTTGTCCTTTGTCAAAAAAAACAGGTTCTTCTCCTGCGCAAAATTCTGTTTCTAGAGTAATTCCTTTTTCTTTAATTTCCTCTTTCATAAACTCCAATGTCGACATCACACAAAGATTTAGGTTGTGCAAATCGGGAGACGGTGAGGGAAGTTTTGAATATCTTAGATATGATTCAGTAATCTGAGTCAGTCTTTCTATTTCATCCTGCATTGCTGATAACAGAGTTCGCGCTTCTTCCAGTTCAGAGTGGGCGGCAAGTTCATCAACCAAAAGCTCTGCATTCAAACCCAATGAAGAAAGCGGGTTGCGTATTTCGTGAGTTACTTTGGCAGCCATTTTTCCGGCTGTTGCAAGTTGTTCAGAACGTATTAAAAGCTGGTCTCTCTCTCTTAATGCATCGGTCATGCGATTAAATCCGTCCGCCAGTTGGCCGATTTCGTCTTCTCGCGCTACATTTATATGTACAAGCAGATCACCTCTTGCTACTCTGCCGACACCTTCACGCAAATGCTTAAGCGGCACTAAAAGAGTATTTATTGATATAATCAAAACCCCTGCAATAATCAATCCCACTAAAGTTAGCAAGACAAGACTGAACATAGCACGCGTTCCGTTATTTTCTGCTTCTTCTGCAATTTCTTTAATGTGACGGCCTATATCTTGCCCTATTCCGGCTAAGGCTCGATTTAAATGACGCTCAACCCTTTTTAAACTTTCAATATCTTTTCCGGCCTGCTCCTTACGGCCGCTGTCCATAAGCTCATAGAGTTTTATAAAACGATTTTCGTTTGTGAGATATCTTCTGCCGACCTCACCCAAACGGTGTTTCATTTCTTTGAGAAACGCCGACTCACTTTCCGGAATGTCAACACTGTAAGATTTCTCAATTCGTTTTATCAGTTCATCTAGAGTATGAGGCCGAAAACGTCTTGCAGCGTCTATCCATTCTCTCGTCAACGACTGATTGGGATAATCTAATAACCGATCCATAAAAATGTTAAATACGATTTGATTTGCACTGATTTCAAATGTTCCGTGAATTAAAGGAAGATAAGCAGTGTTGATCAGCGCCACCCTCTGAACCGTATGCTTATGCATTAAAATAGAGTAAACTGTCAATGTAGAAAATATGGACATTATAACAACAAGACCGCTCAACACACGAAAGCGAACCGACAGTTGCATTCGCGGACGTTCCTGATTGTCGTCCTTATCAGAATCGATCATGATTTATTTATTCGGGGTACGGCTTGCCCGTCAGCTTACAATTATCTCTGTATTTGTCTATGGCGCGTTGAAACGCATCAACAATTGACGGGTCAAACTGTGTCCCTGCACATCGCATAAGTTCGTTAATGGCTACATCATGTGTAAGTGCGCGACGATAAGCTCGGTTTGAGGTCATTGCATCATAGGCATCTGCAACGGCCAATATTCTAGCGATCCTTGGAATCTGCTGTTTCTCCAACCCCAAAGGATACCCTTTTCCGTCCCATCGTTCGTGATGCAAATGCACACCCGGAATAACTGGGTGAAGAAAAGAAATGGGTTCAATAATTTCTTTGCCGTAACTTGGATGGGCTTTAAAAATACCGTACTCTTCTCTAGTAAGTTTACCTGTCTTATTTAAGTTTGCATGACAACCCAGTTTCCCTATGTCATGAAGAGCCCCTGCTTGCACAACCAACTCAATTTGTTCTTTTGTTTCGCCTAACTCTTCCGCTGTTATTTTTGCATATACCATTACACGATCTGAATGACCTGCGGTATACTTATCCATAGCTTCAATAGCGCGAGCCAACCCTTGTATTGTCTGACGGAAAGTCTGCTGAAGATTATTGAACAACATAGCATTATCTATGGCTGCCGCTGCTCTGGAACCCAACATTGAGAACATTTTTCGTTGGCCCTCAGTAAACCTAATGTCATGAACAAATGAGTATAGAGCCAGAATACCAATATATTTTTGTCTTACTACCAACGGTACAGCCATAAAAGACGTCATATTTGAAGGATAGTCAATGAAGAATCGAGCGGCTGAAGTGGTGTTATTTACCAGAATAAAGTTCTTATCTTCAAATTCCTTTATAACAGCAGCGTAGTCTAAATTGCCGGTTTCCCATGTAGGATGAGAGTTCTGTTGATATAGAGCTCCGCTTTCCTCATAATTACCTGTCTTATCATTCATGAGACATATATTGACTATGCCGCATTCGGCGGTTGATAGGCATTTTGAGAGCGTGGAATCCATTACCTCTTTTAGAGACAGAGTCGCTTGTAACTCCAAAGACAATTCCTGAAGAGATACTATTTCACGAAGTCTAATGTTTTCAGAAATAAGACGTTGTGTTTCCAGTCCGCGATGTACAATATGAATTACTTCTTCAACATTGAAGGGTTTTAAGATGTAATCATATGCACCCTTCTTCATAGCCTCAATTGCGGTCTCAACTGTTCCGAATCCGGTCATTATGACAGTAAGTATATTTTCATGTTCCAGCTTTATTTTCTCTAAAAGCTCCAATCCTCCGATATTAGGCATTTTCAAATCTGAAATGACCATGTCAAAAGATTCTTCTTTGAGACATTCTAAGGCTGCAAGACCGTCGGGGGCAGTTGAAACAAAAAATCCCTCTAATGAAAGAAAATCAGACAAGATTTCTCTAATTACCTTCTCGTCGTCTACAACGAGAACACGTGGAGGGGGGGAGGTGAGAGAAGTATCTCGGTCCATCCGATTCTGTCGCTCCTATCTTCAGCGAAACAACCATAATCGCTGAATAAAAAGATGCCTTTTTCTAATACGTTGTTTGATTATAGATTGTCAATTTTTACATAGGGACTTAAAAAAATAACTGTCGGTATGGTAGAAGAAATTTCAATTTTCTAATGCCGGCATGCATTTGCGACATGGGATAAACCCATGCCCTGCATCAGTTTGCCTAATTTGCTGCGTTTTGAGACATAAACTTACTAAAAAAATCAACCATGAGGCGTCATCCTTGCAGCTATTGCGGAATATTACAATGAAACGAGTTCCTGTTCACGCTTTATGTTTTATGTAAATGCTATTTATTCTCATAAAACTTCTAGATGGATACTTTTAATCAAATTACCCAGTTGTTGTCCTGTTGAGATATTTTTTCTCAAAATAGGCTATGCCTTTATTGTTTATCTCGTAAAGAGAACTTATTCCGACTCCGGACTTATCATTTACAATTCGATTTACATAGTCTGACAATTGCATACGAATAACCTTCCTGAGGTTTTCATGTCTGATGGAAAGTCCGATAGATAATCCGTAGTTTGTCAAATCATTTGCGGAAAGTGCACCTTTGCCTTTGTGATGAACATCCCAGAGTATTGCAAGTGCTTTAAATTCCTGTTTTTTTTTATTGGCAGGCACCAAAATAGCTTCATCAAAAGTCAATGATACGTTTTGAGATGAAAAATTTAAACAGTCTACACAAAAATCTTTGGTTTTAGACAATCTACTCGTATCCTGCGTTTGTTGCGTATGCATACTGACCTCTTGATCAGTGTTCTGATCCTTACATTTTTTTAAATGCAATTTAGAGTAATGCTCAGCTGTATCAATAAACTCTTCCAAAATATCGCATGCTAACAAACGAAGCTGTTTTAACGGTCCCGAAGCCTCTCTTATTCGGTCAAGAAAAAATCTTATCATAAAAATCCTCGCGGCGATATTTCTGAGATAATACTAGAACATATAATCAGTTTTCTCAAGTCAATATCAGACCATCTGAACAACAGATCAGTCTTTTTTTGATATTTCGGCATGACTTGGGGTAAACAGAATGATCTGAGGTAAACTGCCGTAAATTCCCAAAAAGCAGTTTGGACTTATGGATTTTATTGGAAAAACGACCGAAACTAATAGTCAAATGCATAGCTAATATGCTTAAATAGCCGGTCGAATTTGGAGGAAAAGGATGACAACAAAACATATTTACCTAGTAAGCCTTATAAGTCTCGGATGGCTAATTTCAACAGGATGCAGTTCGGTTACCAATTTTGAAGATAATATAATCTCTTCTGACAATTCCAATTCTGAAACCGATTCGGATACGAACATACAGAAAGAAGAAGAGGAAGCTGTTGCTCAAAAAGTAGAAGAACTATTGGCGACGCTCACATTGGACGAAAAAATTGGGCAAATGGTGCAGGGACAGTTTGAGGATGCTACTACAAATGTTATTCGCAATTACTGTCTGGGATCTGTATTCAGCGGCGGGGAAGAACCGGTCAACCCCAATAATCCGGAAAATTGGGCTGACTCAATTGATGCTATGCAACAGGCTGCACTCGACGGCTGCGGTATTCCAATTTTGTACGGGATCGACGCTGTTCATGGAAACGGAAAAGTCATAGGATCAACAGTATTTCCTCACAATATCGGATTGGGAGCTTCAAGGGACGAAGAGCTGATCGAACAGATAGGTCGAGCAACAGGAATAGAATGCAGAGGAGCCGGGATTCACTTAACCTTTGCTCCCGCAGCGCGATGAACGTTGGGGAAGAACCTACGAGGGTTTTGGAGAAACACCTCAGCTTAATGCTGATCTGGGTGCAGCCTATGTTCGCGGACTTCAAGGAATGGGTAAGCTTTCAGATCCCGGTGCAATAGCTGCCACAGCCAAACATTTTATGGGCGACGGCGGAACCTCAGGAGGAAGAAACAACGGTGTAAACCTATTTTCCGATGAGACTATGCGTACTCTACACCTTCCCCCGTATGAAGCTGCTGTAGATGAAGATGTCGCTGCTGTAATGCCTTCTTATCATTCATGGGAAAGAGACGGAGTTAAAACTCCCATAACAATCGATTCTTATGTCTTGACCGACATCTTAAAAAACGAATTGGGTTTTAAAGGTTTTGCGCTATCTGATTATGATGCTATTCCGAGAGCCAACGGAACACTGAAAACACCATACACTCAAGACAACGTAACTTTAGCTGTTAATGCGGGAATAGACATGGCAATGATAGCAATGGACGGAGGTATTATCGGCTTTATCGATGCTGTCTACGCCGGTGTTAAAGACGGTACCATTAAGCAAGAACGTATAGATGATGCCGTGCGGAGAATTCTAAGAATAAAATTTAAGATGGGTTTGTTTGATAATCCGTTTTCGAATCCGGAACTTAGAGCCAAAATTTGGTCTGACGAACATCAAGAACTTGCCAGAGAAGCTGTTCGCAAATCAATAGTGCTGCTCAAAAACGACAATAAAGCCCTTCCTTTATCAACCTCCGAAACAGTGGCGCTGGTAGGGCCTTATGCCGATAGTATGGGGGCACAATCAGGCGGTTGGACAGTGGGCTGGCAGGGAACAGCGGCTTATACCGAAAGACATGTTAAAGGAGAAACTATTAAAACCGGACTCGAAACACTCGGCGGTGACAAAATACTTTGGAGAGAAAGAGCTGACGATTTAGGCGATGCGGACAAAATTGTAGTTGTAATCGGTGAAAAACCCTACGCAGAAGGCGAGGGAGATCACGGCTACAACAGCAATTCAGTGTATTTAAGAGATGCTCCTAATTACAGTGTGCTTACCGAAGCCATGGCAAGCGGCAAACAAATAATTCTTGTCATCATTTCAGGACGCCCGATGATTTTGGATGACGAAGTATTGAACGGTTGCGATGCAATAACAGCTGTTTGGCTGCCCGGTTCCAGAGGAATAGGCGTTGCGGATGTTCTCTATGGAAACAATGATTTCTCAGGAAAACTGCCTCACACCTGGCCTGCATCTATTGAGCAAATCCCTGTCAATGTTGACAATCAAAACGACGAACCCGGTTTTGACGCAACAGAAGCAAAACCGCTTTTCCCATTCGGATTCGGACTTACTTATTAAATTCGATTTTGTACAAAGGTCTAAGCACTAGAGCTCTTGTCGAAGCTGCAACATAATCGTAAGAGGTTGCAAGGGATAGTCTACACCCGCAAATCCCGGATCAGGCGTATTTCTATTGGTAAGATTTCGGCCTATCAGAGAAACAGCTGTTTCTCTTCCTCCTACAAGTTCAAGTCCTACCGTGGAAATAGTTGCATCCAAAAGCAGATAAGGCGGCAGTTCGTACATATTTAGATTTTCTATAGAGTTCATTTCACTGGAGGGTCTATCCCCCGCTAACATCAAACTTGCTCCAATTCGCAAGGGCAACTTGGGAAGTCGGCCTGACAGGTCTGCTCTCATAATGTAGGAAGGATAAATTACATTTCTATTTCCAACCAGGTATGAAAGATAGGCGCTTTGTCTTGTATCAAACTCTCTTTTTGTATTCTGCAATTCAAAACTAATCTTGCCTGCAAGATGTTCCTTGTATTCTGCTGCGATTTCAGATTCCCACGAAATCCCTTGCATCTTGGACATATTGTCGGCGAAACGGTTAATGCCTCTTTGCACAAACTCCGCTTTGTCCTTTAGCTTATTGTATGCCAATCCTGTAGAAGCGCTAAAAAAAGACCACGGCTTTAAGGTTACTTGTCCTTCTACCGTGTGAACTATTTGCGGTTTGAGCTCGGGATTTCCGACAATATCTCCGGTTTCATATGGAGTTCCGTAAAGCAACAGCGGTGACGGTGCTTTAAAAGCAGAACCGTAAAGAACCTTTAAAAATAAAATCTTATGCGGATTTGAGGTCAGTCCTGCGCGACCGCTTACTTTGTTTCCATAAATGCTGTGGTAATCATACCTAAGACCCGATGTGAGGTAAATGTACGGCTTAAGGCCGGACCAAGAAAGTTGGGCAAAAGCACCAAGATTATATAGGTCTAGATTACCTTGACGAGTGGAGCTTATTTCTTGGATTTCTCCGGCAGCAACATCATTGTTTGAGCTTCGAAGCACACTGAGACTGGAAGGCAGTTTTTCCCAATCGTAAATAAACTCGGCACCTACTACTGCTGTCAGATCTTTTCTAATATTCCAGGCACTTTCCAGAGAGGTTTCGAGGGCTTGATATCCGAAGTCTCGTTTTATATAGAAAATGTCGTTTCCGGTGTCTATTCGATCTTTGGACCCCGGTTTCCCCTGCAAATAAGAAATTCTAAACTTTAAGGAAAAATCCTCTGTTATCTGGGAATCGAAATCAAGACCGGTCATGGTTTTAAACAGCGCAATCGTTGTACCCCTCGTATGACCTGCAGCATCCAACCCGTTCGAAAGCTGTGACCAAGAACTAAACTCTCCTCCTCTTTCAATACCGGAAAAGTATCCCATCAAGCGAATTGTGTTCTTTTCGCCCAAATGATAAGCAAGCTTTCCGTGGGCACTGTGAGATATCGATTTTAAATTCGTAGCAGTTCTGTCATCCCTTTTGTAAGGAGGGATTTCCGGAGACGGAGAAGATGACGGAAGCTTTAGACCAGAAAAGTCTTCGGCATAACTGCGGCCGGACAGCATTATTTCAAAGTTTTTCCGCCTTGTGCCGACGGTAAAATCCAAATCATGACCTAAATTGGAAAGAGAGTTATACATTCCGGACAATTGAATTCTTCCCAATTTTTGCTCTGCTCCGTTTACTGTAATTACATTTACTATTCCCAAAAATGCATCAGCGCCGTAAAGAGCCGAAGCCGGTCCCCTAATAATCTCAATTCGTTCAACAGCGGTAAGAGGTATAAGCTCCGGGCCTATCCAGTTTCCGCCTGTGGAGCGAAAAGCTGTAGAACGCCCATCTATCATAATTTTCACGGTGCCGCTTTCACCCATAAAACCTCCTGCGACACCGCGAATACCTAAATTGGGAATTGTGTAGTCATCAATAATATAAAACCCCAAAGTATATTTTAGTATTTCTGCCAATGATCGATATCCCCGGTTTATGATTTCTTCTTTGGTAATCACAGTTACAATAGCCGGAGCTTCATCAAGGGTTTGTTTTGTTTTGGTCGCCGACCATACTTCTATAGGAGTATCCAAAAGGGTTTCCAAATCCAAACTCATCATGTCATCTTCGATGACGGATTCAGGCGGAGTATCTAGAGATTGTGTCAATTCCTTTTCTATTATTGTGCCTTCTTGCGAATCAGTCTCTGATTGCAGCTCCGAATCGTTTTCTGACTCTTCGTTTACATTTGAAATATCAGATTGAGCAGAATCTGAGGCAGATTCTTCTTTTGTCGTTTCTTGAACCTCATCGGAACTAGAATCTATCGTTGATTCTGTATCTGCCACATCTTCTGATCGCGCTTCGATTGCTGAAAAAAGCACAACAACATTAATAGCTACAAACAGCTTCATTATTTTTTTAACTTCCTTTCGGTTCAGCACTCTATAAAACGCTAAGCTTTTACATAAAACAGAGCAAAAGCCTCATAAGAAAAATCATAAATGTGAAAAGCTTTCTGTCAAACGGCAAAAAAAATTTTTTTAGCTGTTATTTTTTTTTCTTTTTTGCCGCTAATTGTTCATTGAGGTTGCTAACAAAACATGGGATTTAGAAAATTGAAATCAACATATATAATCACTACTGTCCAAAATAGCGCACAATCGTCCTGACCGGTCGTGCGGTTGTTGA
>CAYWLQ010000104.1:0-21094 GCA_964458775.1 uncultured Myxococcales bacterium
TGTTTGGGATTCAAGAAGCGGACGCTCTCTTTATGTGCTGACCGGACATTCCGGTCCTGTTTTGGATACCGCCATTGCGCCTAACGGACGAACAGCTGTAACCGCAAGCGCAGACAGAACCTTACGTCTTTGGGACCTCAACACCGGCAGAAATTTAGCAGTACTTAGCGGCCATCGCGGCAAAGTAACCTCTGTTGCTTATACGCCGGATAGTTCCTACATTGTATCAGGCAGCTCTGATGGAGAAGTTAGGCTTTGGGACGGATATAACGGCAACTTTGTCAAAACTCCGGCACGAATAAACGGAGGTGTTGCCTCTATTTCGGTTTTGCCTAACAGTCCCAAAGTTGTTGTTACTTCATCCGGAAGCTCTGAGGTCTCAGTAATCTCTATTCGAAACAGCAACATACTGCTTTCTTTTAGAGGACACGAAAATGTTGTGCTTGCTTCAGCTGTTTCACCCGACGGACGAACTGTTGCAACAGCCGGCGGTAACAACCATGAAATTCTTTTGTGGGATGCAGATAGCGGCTATGTTAGGCGCAAAATCTCCGGCAAAGGTCGAACCGTTTGGAGTGTCGGTTTTGCTAAAGACGGCTCTTCAATTGCTTTCGGCAATGAACTCGGTCAAAAAGCAGGACAACCCTATCAAATCAACGGTCCGTTAAACCGAGTATTTAGAATTGTCCAAAACGACAACGTGGATTTGGGCCTCGTCTACGGTTCACCCAATCCCTCGGCATATCGCACGGCCGCAGAATCCGCAGCGGGCTATTCTGTTAGAACACAAAACGGCAAGGAACATTCTGTTCTCGAAATTATAAGAAACGGTCGAGTTCAAAACAGAGTTTCTCGAAATGCAACTTCCGGTTTTGATCATCGAGCGTTTTCCCTCACGCCTCAAGGCGATATGGTAGTTAGCGGAGGTTCCAACGGATATTTAGCTTCCTATCGAACCGACTCAGGAGTGCTCAATCGCGAATACATAGGACATACGGGAGATATTTTAGCCGTAGCTCTTTCACCTGACGGCTCATTATTGGTCTCGGGTTCAAATGATCAAACTATACGATTATGGAAAACCCATACCGGAGAACTGTTGCTGACCGCTTTTATTGCCGACGACAATCAATGGATAGCCTGGACACCGCAAGGCTACTATGCATCATCTGTTTATGGAGACAAATACGTCGGTTGGCATATAAACCGAGGATCAAACAGAAGGGCAGATTATTATCCTGCTCATGTTTTTTCTAGTAGATTTCGATCATCATCACTTGTCAGCTACTACTTGGATGCCGGCGGAGCTTTTACCGAAGCAGTTAGACGTTACAAACAATCAGGCGAGAGTGCATATTGGGAACAGTTTTCAAACATAACGGATAACTCATATTATCAACTCGCCGACCTAGCTCCGCCTTCTCCGGTTTTTATTTATCCCTATGCTTACACCTCTTCTGTTCAAGCCGGCAGTATCAGAATTAAAGCACGCGCTGTAAGCAGCGGCACAGCGCCGATTGAAGAGATTGTTGTAATGGTAAACGGCAGACAGGTTTCGGACAACGGACCTGTAAGACCTAAAGGCTCTATCAATAAAAGAATTACCGATGAGGAAGTAACTGTTGAAGTTGAGGTTCCTCTTCCCGAAATATCAAATCGTATATCAGTAGTCGCTAAGAACCGTTTTGCATCCAGCGAGCCGACCGTCATCGATATCGAAAGACGAGAGGAGCGAGTTGAAAAAGGAGATACGATCTATAAACCAAATCTATACCTTCTGGCTGTCGGAGTATCAGAAAACCGTGATCCGGATTATGTTTTGCGATATGCTCATGCGGATGCCGAAAGTATCGATGAGGCTTTTCGTGCCCAAGCCGACAAGCTATATAAAAACGTAAATACTCGGCTGTTGACCAATCGCTCAGCTACCAGGGCAAACATTCTTGACGGTTTAAACTGGATTTACCGTCAGGCAACCCAGCGCGACACCGCTGTTATCTTTATCGCCGGGCACGGACTAAAAGATGACAGAAACAATTATTATTTCCTTCCTTATGACGGCGAAGCACAGGCCCTTCATCGCTCAGGAGTTAAGTGGGAAGAGTTTAAAAACGTTATCGAGAATCTTCCTGCCAGAGTTATACTAATGGCTGACACATGTTTTAGCGGAAATATTACCGGAACACATCGAGGTCCCAAAAACACAATGGATGACGCTATTAGAGATTTGGTAAACTCAGGAACAGGCGCAGTGGTGTTTACCGCTTCTACCGGCCGTCAGCTCGGTTACGAACATCCGGATTGGAAACACGGAGCTTTTACAAAAGCCATGATCGAAGGTTTGTCCGGTCGCAAAGCCGACTACAACAAAGACGGTCATGTTTATATAAAAGAAATTAATCTCTATGTTTCCGAAAGAGTAAAGAACCTGACAGGGGGAGCACAACATCCGACAACGGAAATTCCGTCCACAATGCCGGACTTCCCTCTATATTCTATATGACAAACGGAACCTTTAATTTGTAAACAGGAGAGTCAAGAATGAAAAAGCTTTTAGTAACTATAATAACCGTATCAATTGCAGCGTTGTTTGTTTGTTCCTGCGGAGGAAGCAAAAACAAAAAAAGTACAAAGATTGCCGGAAATGAAAATTCTTCCGCTGCAAATGTAGGGGCAGCATCAGGAGCAAATGCCGGCGCTCCTGATTGGGTTAAAGGAGATTGTGTATCTTATTTTAAAAAACGACAAACCAAAATGCTTTGCGGTGTAGGAATAGCTTCGGGAATGAAAGATCCAAACATGGCGCGCACCGCTGCCCAAGCCAGAGGGAGAACAGAAATGGGCCGTTCAATTCAAGTTCAAGTCAATTCAGCCTTGACCGATTATCAGTCGCAGGGAACAGACAGCACCGGGGCACTCAAAGGAGAACAGGCTGTAGAATCTATTTCAAGACAGGTTTCAGATGTTACCTTGTCAGGTACCTATATGACCGACAGTTGGATTTCTCCTGACGGTTCATTTTACGCACTAATGGTTTTAGAAGAAGGCGAATTTCGCTCCGCCGTTGAAAATCATCCGGATTTTTCGGAGCCTGTTCGCAATGCTGTAATTGCCTGCATGCCCAAACTTTTTTCTGCTTACGATGATGAGACGAGTATGTACCGATGATTTCAAAGCTGCTCAAAAAACGCATTCGGTTTAGATTATTGCTCAGTGTCTTGATGCTATCTGCAGCCGGTTGCGGCGGAGGCAAGCACGAACCCTGTACCGGCGGGAATTGCCCCAATAGTAACTCCGCAAAATCAGACAATTCCAAAGACGCAACCAATCGGTCAGCGTTTCATAAGATGGAAGACGCGTCTGAAAAACTTTCTATGCGAGTAGTAGAGGCACCCGATTGGATTTCTTCGGGAGGAAACTCAGCATCGTATCCCACAGACAGATACTTAACCGGTATAGCGGCGGCACAAGGCGACGATGCTCTTAATCGAGCGATGACAGAGGCTGCGGCCAATTTGGCAAATAGAATTTCAGTGAGAATCGAGCACGAACTATCTGATTACAGCGCAGAAAGAAACGGTGAAGTCGACTATCACGTAGCAGCCGTAACCAAGCTAACTTCAGATGTACGCATTCAGGGATTGCAATATGAAATTGCCTATCGCGGCGCAGAGGTTTTTGCATTGGCCTACATAAATAGATCTGATGCAGCAACAGAACGAAAACTCTTGCTCGATAAAACACTCTTGTTGCTGCGAAGCTGTATCGATTCGGCCAGAGCAAAAAATATGACCGATTCCGTAGGAGCCGGCGAATCCTATCTTAAATGTGTCAGCTATGTCGCCGAAGGCTTGCAACACGATATTACGATTCGCACTGTCGATCCAAAGGGAGGTGACACAAAACCTCAACACGAATTAGTGCGCTATCTACGAGAGATAAGAGAAGAGACTTCTTCAACATCCTTGGGAAAAGCATCTTCGATAAAAGAAGCGGCAGATTATCTTGGATTGCAATTGGGTGCAGGAGGAGTGCTTTCCTATGATTTGAGAGAGGTTCCTCCCTTTAGTTACGGTGCCACTAACTTTGTAAGTTCTTTGGGCCGACAGATTGCCGACTATCTCAACAATGCGATTGCAAGACAGAAAAATTCAGACACATCACCTATATCATCAAAAGGTAAGGCTGTAGTTCACGGTGTATATTTTGAAGAAGGAGATAATCTCCGCTTTAGTGCAACGCTTGTAGAAGTATCAACGGGCAGGCCGTTGATAGGGGCAGAAACCTTGCTTCCCAAATCAAATCTGCCTCCCGATGTGTCTATAGTGCCCGCCAACTTAGAAGGTGCTATGGCTGATCAAAGAATTCTTGGAAAAGGAGAACTCCTTGACGGTACCCTGCGCTTGGAAGTGTGGGCAGACAAAGGTCGCCGATCGGCGGTATATACGGAATCAGAAGAAATAAAGATATTTATGCGAGTAAACGCTCCTGCCTATGTAAGGCTGATATATGTTTTAGAAAACGGTGCCAAAGTACCCATTGATCAAGCATATTACATTGACGCATCCAAAGTAAATCTGGCTGTCCAGTACCCTGACACCTTCGAGGTTGTACCGCCCTTCGGTATCGAACATATACATGCTGCAGCCTTTACTAAAAGTCCCGAACCCCTTCCCGTAACAACCAGAATTATCAGCGGCGTAAAGTACGATGTAATAGAAGACGGACTTTCTTCCATGGTTCGACATCGCGGCATAAAAAGAAAAGAGAAAGATGAAGTAGCAGAATCACTGCTGTCTATAAGCACACTTCCTTCAAGCTCTCTTTCAGAACATTAGAGAGTCGAATAGGGTTAAAGAACCTCGCTTGTTGTGCAAGGTTCAAGGCAGGTTGCTCTTCCCTTAGTGGGGACATTGCCCTATATATGCTCTTCTTTTTTGGCTTACAAAGGGAAATTTGCAAAAATCCAATATCAGATAATTCAAATTTTTGTCTTCCGGATAAAAAAGTGCCCTGTTTTTTGTTATTGATCACACTTACTTCTTGGAACATTATTGTTTTAAGTAAAACTAAAATGTTTTAGTATTAAAGGTATGATAAAGTAATTAGTTAGGTAATTGATTAAAGTTTATTTAGGAAAGGGGCCTGACGATGATAAAGAAAGAATTTCTACATCATCTTTTGTTTGTTGTTAGTATCTTAGGAATATGGGCTTGTTCTGATACAGGCATTAAAAAACCTGCAAAAATTACTGACGGTACCGATAATCCCGGCACTGACGGTGATGTAGATGCGGATTCAGATTCGGATACTGACTCTGATGCTGATACAAATTCAAACGGCGATGCCGATGCTGACAGCGATACTGATGCTGACGCTGATACCGACACTGATGCCGATGCTGATACCGACACTGATGCTGATGCTGACACTGATACTGATGCTGATGCTGACACTGATACCGATGCCGATACCGGCTGTGTTCCCGGCTCCAAAGAAGCCTGTTTTTGTTCCGGGATAATTACAGGACAACGCACTTGCACCTCAGCTCACGAATGGGGACCTTGTATTTGCGAAGAACCTCCTGACAGTGACATAATCTCGGACACAGACTCTCAGTCGAATTCAGATTCAGAAACAGAGACAGAGACAGAAGAACCGCCTCCTCCTCGACTTCCCAAAATCAGCTGTCCTCCGGGCACTTTCGAGTTTAACATTAGAGATATTTGGTCTTCTCTGGCCTCACCTTCGCTTAATGAATATCTGCTGCAACCCGATCAGATTATGATATATCCCAAAGACTACAACGGAACTTATTTCGGTGCCAAACTAAATACTTTCAATTGCGAATGGTACACCACCTGCCTTCCCGTCAACATAGAACCCATTGTGTTTCAAGCAATCGATCCCGAAACCCAATGCACCGAAGACGGGCGACGCTCGGCTCCTATGGATTTTTCGGAATATGCGACAGGTGAATACCCTCAAGTTTGGGTAACCTACGAAGGCAGTGATATCAACTTTGATTATATGCAGGCCGGTTGGCAAGATATTAATCCTGTCGGTCCCAACGGCTTTGCGGTTGCCACTGAAATGGCCGATCAACCCGATACTACCGACCCGTTTCAGGTTGCCAAGCAGTGTAATATTCAAGAAGACATGATAACCCTGCACTTTAGGTGGCCTTGGAGCGACTCCAGGGTTACGGGTCTTTCGGGAACTGCCTGCGAAGACAACCAAGCGGGAATCAGCACCCCGCCCTACCCTCCTGTTTTGCGTGTTTCTCAACCCGAAGGCTGTAACGAAACCATCGCAACCCTTGAGCGTCAGGATCAGATTTGCCCTTGGTATAAATTAATGATTCCCAGATCCCAATGGAAAGGTGAAATCAAATTCGAATATCCGGAACAGTCCAGCATGTTGTTTACTGCCGCTATTCCCCTTCCGGAAACCCAAGCGAACGAACTGTGGCTGGTATACGAGGGAGCTCCTGACGACGATTCCAATCCGTCGGGCGGCAATTGTATGAACTGGTCTCAGCGCAACAATGTTTATAAATTCTACGAAGCCAATCTCGGACCGGGTTATACCGGATGCGGAGGAGGAGAAGCAATAGAAGGACTTGATTGCGCTGATATTCGACCGCTCGGACATTCGGTAATTCATTTTCGCTATATTTGGGCCGGCCAAAAAACCTTTACCTACTTTCCGCGAGCTGAATTTATGCCGACATGGATTGTACTTGAGGTAAACGGCGGCGGCGGCAACAAAGATGTTATTTGCTGGCGCGAGGCTGACAGTCCCTGGTTTAGATGTCCTGTGCCCAACGCAGAATTCTACCCCGGCGCAACCTGGAGAGCTGTGGACAAAAACCACGATCCTGAATGGAACACAGTTGCCCCTCGCGAGGATTTTCCTTCCGAACCCGGAACCTATTGGCTGAGATGGACCTACGGTAAACCCGATATTCCGGCCACCAGTCGTTTTGAGTTTACCAAATACTATCCGGACGGTGTCGAATGGGCCGCCATGGGAGATTGGGGCAACGACTTCTGCTTCTCCGACGAAATCGTCAACCGTCCGCCCATTAAATCCGACGGCTTCTATCCATGGAATGAAACTCACTTTAAGTACGGTTTCGGGCAATCAATTGCCAAGTGGTACCCCAAATGGGAAAAATATGCAGCAATTCAGCAGCTTCTCAACTATGTCATTTACGAGAGATTCCAAATGTGGAAAGAAAAATACATCGCTTACGACGACTGCGGTCCCGGTACTGCCCGTGTCAAAACCGATCCTCCTGAAACAGTAAGCGAAGGTCAGGGTTACGGAATGGCAATTTCCGCCATTATCGGTGACAAAACCCTATTCGGTCAGCTCTGGAAGTTCGTTCGATATAACCTTACCAAAGCTGATGATCAATACTGCGGCGGTCTGATGGCCTGGCAGTGGGAAGGAGAACACCACTGTAGACCGCTCGACAGTCCTTGCAATAAGTCAAACGGCGAAGAATGCGGACAATATACAGACAGCGCTTTTGACGGCGATATCGATATTGCCATCGGTTTGTTGTATGCGGCTTGGCAATGGCCGGAATATACTCAAGATGCAATTGATTGGGTTTTAAAAATGGAGTGCGAAATAAACCCCAAATATGACGGTATCTGGAACTATCCGACACCGGGCGACACCTGGAATAAAAACTGTCCGAATTATCCCGACGAACCGTGCGACTATACTGCGGGCCTTGATGGAGATACAAACATGTCGTACTACGGACCGGGATTTTTCCGCGCGTTCGGTGATTTTTTAATGACAAACATGGATGAGCTTGCATATCTGCCCTCAGAGCGTATTGCACATCGGGATTTTTGGTACAGAACAGCAGAAACCGTATGGGAAATGACTGAGCGCTGTTACAACGATGACATTCATCCGGCATTGTACAACGATTGGGGAACTTACGAAAATCCGTGCTCTAGAGCGTCTGACAACTACAACTGGTCACGAGCTTTGTTTAGAATGGCGGTTGACGTAGCTTGGTACGCTCACGAACAGGGAATGTCCGAAACAGTGAAAGGTTCTTCGAGAGCTTATCCTACCAAGAGTCAAATGCAGGCCAAAATCGATCTCATTCAAAACTTCTATGCTCATGAGTTTCCGCCTAATAATCCGCCGGAACCAAACGCTAACCGTTTCTCAACCATTTGCCGAGACTTGCAGCCGAGCGGAGATGCAAAGAACTGTGATCCCGCCTACGATCACAACTCATACTTTGTAGGGACAGCCATGTCCGCCTTTGTTACCCTCTTTGACAACGACGGAAAAACTTCCAATGATATCAGACTTGAAGCCCTGGAAGAAGCTGTCTCATCATCCATTCAAAACGACCGATACTATCAGGAATCATTGGGTCTTTACACTCTCCTTTTTCTCACAGGAAACATGCCGAGACCTTTCTCCGAACTGGATGATAATCCCCCGGTTGTATAAACTTCTTCTTTTTTTGAAATAATCATATATCGAATTCCGTATTGAGAAAAGTCGGCACATTGAGCCGTTAACTTAGGACCGATTTTGACTGAAGCCTACAAACAACATGCTTTGTCTGAAATTCAAAACGGCAATAATATTGTGTTTAGACAATTGGTCGAACAACACCAAAGACCGGTCTACAATATGTGTGTAAGATATATGGGCGAAGCCGACGCAGAAGATGTTGCACAGGATACGTTTATTAGAGCTCTTCTTCATCGTGAAAAATTCGACCCTAACCGCTCAATGCTTTCCTGGCTTCTGACTGTTGCCAGACATATTTGCATCGATAGATTAAGACAAAGAAAACACTTGGAACCGATAGACTCTCAATCAGTTGCCGAAATCTCCTCCGGCCGCGGACCGGACGAGATTTTGTCAGAAAAGCAACAGCTCACAATAATAGAAGAAACCTTAAGATCTCTTCCCGAAGGATTTAGAGAAACAATTATGCTGGTTGATGTTGAAGGTATGTCCTACCGAGAAACAGCGGATATTTTGCAGGTGCCACAGGGAACGGTTATGACCTGGCTGCATCGCGGCCGCGAAAAGCTAAAAGACTCTCTACTAAAAAGACAGCATCGCGCTGATGCTGACCGCATGCGAAAAGGAGCAATATCGTGAACAACATTAAACAAGAAGAGCATATCACTGATATTGACAAAACTGTACTTGAGCTGCTTCGCAAAACCGTAAAAGATCCTCCTTTAAATTTTTCTGTTAACACAACCTATAAATTTGCCTCCGCCCAGGATGCCTTAAAAACAAAAAAGCTTATACAACTTGCTGCTGCGGCTTTTGCTTTTGCTTCAATGACTGTTTGGGCCTTGTTGCTAAACTTTAATAATGCCGCAACGATAGTTTGGGACGGCTTTCAAACGACAACAGTATTGATCAGATCGATATTCAAGTTGTGGACTTTGATTCCGATAACCTGCGGTTTGTCTATTGCAGCATTGACCGTAGTTATGTGGTTTTCAGCAGGATTGCTGACAAAAGTTAATTCCGAAAGGATTTTTGTGAAATAACAAGCATAGGATTTTCCGTACTATTCCATGAAAGGAATGTGAAAAATCATGAAACCGATAAGAATTTTATTCACCTTTGCAATGACTTTAGGATTGTGTACTTCATTTGCATTCTTTGCCCGAGCACAACAGCCTGAGCCTTTAACGGCAGAACGCACTCCGGAGATATGGGAGAATAAACTCATCAGCATTGAAGCATCAGACACGACAGCAAAGAAAGTATTTACCGATCTGGCCGCTCAAACACAAATGGGTCTGGCGGTAACAGCATCCGCAGAAGACTTGCAACAACCTCTAACATTAATGATATCAAACCGACCTGCGAAAGAGGTTTTAGAAATTATTAAGACAGGCCTTCCCAACCTGGATATTACGGTAAAAGGCGATATTCTTCTTGTCAGCTCAAGATCAGCATCCTTTGCTAAGGCGGAAAAAGCATCTGAAAAAAATACAAATGATACCTTGGACAATGAAGCTGTTTCAAAGGGAAGAGACAGAAGAAGCAAATGGCGAGATGCATTCGATAACCGCAACTGGAAAAAAAAGGATTTGGTCAAATTCGGCAGTGCTGTTGAAGTGCCTGCCGACGAACAATTTCACAGCGCGGTCTCAATAGGAGGCGACACCACGGTATCCGGCATAATAGACAAAGATGCTGTTTCTATTGGAGGAACTCTTACGATTAAATCGGGCGCTGTAGTTAAAGGCACCGCGGTTTCAGTCGGGGGCTCGGTAAACATTGAGCCGGGAGCCGTTGTCCAAGACGACGCTGTATCAGTAGGCGGAACATTAAATATTGCCGATACCGCAACCGTAGGCGGAAGCCGAGTCAACATAGGTATTCCCATGCCTTCCATGTCAGGAGCAGCGGGCGCTATCGGCGGTATGCTTGTTCTTAACATAGTTGCGACGATAGTTCGCTCTATTTTGCTTTTGGCTTTGGCAATTCTCTTAATTTTCTTGGTGCCCAAACGCGTGGACAAAGTAGCTGATTACATGGTCAATAAGCCTGGAGTATCTGCCCTAAGCGGATTTCTTATCCTGTTGGCAATAATCCCCGTTTTTGTGGTTTTGGCCGTTACAATAATAGGCATTCCTCTTATTCCGGTTGCGGCAGTACTTTTGGCAGCCATGGCGGTACTCGGTCTTACTTCTGCCATTCTTCTTCTTGGAAGAAAGATACCGCTGTTCGGAAGAAACAAATCACCGATTGCAGCTTTGCTTGTGGGCTTTCTTGCCTTCTTGGTTATTAACCTTGTTCCGATTATAGGCTGCTTATTCTTTATGATTCTATTTCTTCTCGGACTGGGATCTGCATTTCAATCAAGATTCGGAAGCAGATCAATTCCTTCTTCTGATATTTCTGAGCCCACACAAGTCTAGCCACACAAAAGCACAAAGTATAATGATATAAAATCCTATTTACGCAAATATCCATGCTCATTCTAGTACAAATATTGTTACCCAACATACTCGCACGTCAACCGACACACCAGGCCTTTCAAAATGCAGCATTTTGAGAGAGGAAATAATTAGAAAGAATGCATTTTCATAATTGATTATTCTGCAATTGTTATGGTTATCTCCACATTGGTAAAAAGGAGCGAGAGGAAAAGCTGTTTTAGCGCCTCCCCTTAATAAATGCTATTTCCTAAAAAAACACTTATTGATCTTGAATGGGATAGATTGCTTCAACATTGGGCTGCAAGATGCTCTTGCGAAGAAGCTGCTGAACGTTGCTTAACAGCTGAGTTGCGGAGTCAACCCGCTGCTTCGGCTCATTTGGAATTGGTCGGCGAATTTTTAAATTGTTTGGAAAAAGGAGATATGCCTCCGTCTCTTCCATCCTTGCCGGTCAAAGAATCACTTCTTCGTATTCGTGCGGGAGGATCGGCATCGGGAGAATGTTTACGACATATAGCAAAAAACCTAAAACTATACATTGCAATTGCTCATTTCCTAGACAACAGGAGAGACTGTTGTCCTCGAAATGCCTCACTGGTTGTTCCGCTTGAGGGCAACTCTAAACTCATCAAATTATCCTCTTTGGCAGCGGAGATAGAGTCTTGTTTTGAACCTGACGGAACAGTTTCTGATAAAGCAAGTTCGGAACTATCCAAACTTCGATCAAGAGTAATTACTATAAGAAGGCGATTGACCGAACGTCTAGAACGAATAGCCGAACGCGAAAACGACCTGCTTCAAGAACGAACCATTGGTGTAAGAAATGACAGGTTTGTTCTAATGGTTAGAGCAGATGCCCATCGCAGGCTTTCCGGAATAGTTCACGGTTCATCCAGTACCGGAGCAACTATTTTTGTCGAACCCGAAGAAATCATTACAGCCGGAAACGAACTAACTTTAGCAGTAGAAGAAATAGCAAGGGAAGAAGCACGAATAATAGCTGCGTTATCAGAAGCCGTCCGCTTTGAAATAGATTCAGTAGAAGATGCATGTGAAATAACAATAGATGTTGAGACACGTATAGCCGCTGCCAGACTGTCTGTGGATATTGGAGCGCATGTTCCTCTGCCTGCGCCCTCCGGAGAGATATCTTTGTTGCGAGGAAGGCATCCGCTTTTGGTCTTGGACGGAGTAAACGTTGTTCCATGTGATGTTAATCTATCTCCAGGATGTTGCATGATTATCTCCGGTCCCAATGCCGGAGGGAAAACAGCCGTCCTGAAAACAGTGGGCCTATCAGCCCTGATGACAGCAGCAGGATTGCCGATTCCTGCTTCACCTGACACACGCTTTGGAATACCTGTTTCAGTGCTGACAGACATCGGTGATGATCAAAGTTTAAAAGAAAATCTATCTACTTTCTCAGCCCACATGACAAATATTTCGAAGATTCTCACAGCCGCCGGACAGGGGGCTATAGTTCTTCTTGACGAAATAGCAGCAGGCACCGACCCGGCTGAAGGAGCAGCGCTGGCAGAGGCTTTGCTTGAGAAACTGGCAGATATGAAAGCTTCGGTTATGGCGACCACACACTTTGATGCACTTAAAACCAGAGCTCTCGAAGCAGAAGGTCCCTTTAGAAACGCAGCAATGGGTTTTGACATAAATTCCATGAACCCCACTTTCACCCTTCACGACGGAGTTCCGGGAAGTTCATCTGCTTTGGAAGTTGCAAAAAGATTCGGCGCTCCCAAAGAAGTTATCGAACGTGCCAAGAGCCTTATGCCGATTGCCGGAAGAAGACTTGAAGCTGCAATTTCGGCTGTTGAATCTGAGCGTGTTAGAATGGCCGAAGAAAGGCGAACTCTGATCGATATTAGGCATCAGACGGAAGCATTGGAAAAACAGAAGATGGAAGAGCTCAAAAAGCTCAAAGCACGTGAGAACAAATTTATAGATGATGAAAAACAAAAGCTGTGGTCTGATATTCGCAAAATCAGAGAAGAAATATCGGAAGCAGAAAAACATCTAAAAAGAAATCGCCGCGATGTAGTGTCAGTCAACAAAACAAAACAAACTATAAACCAGGCCGCCGACAAGTTGGCTGTCGGCGGAGAGTTTCAAAAGACAGACGAAGAAACCCTTCCGGGTCGAAAAGCCGAACCTCAACTATTAGTAGAAGGCATCCCTGTATTTGTAATTCCGTTTAACAAAAAGGGGCAAATATCAAGCCCTGTTAGAGGCAAAGAAGTTTTTGTAACAATAGGAGGTCTTAAAACTCGTGTAAACACCTCTGATTTGAGAATTTTAGAAAACAACAAGACAACCACGGAAAAGAAAACAACTCTATTATCTCTAACTGTAGGACAAAGACCCGATCCCATTCAAACAAGAGAGAACACCGTTGATCTAAGAGGAATGACCGCAGATGAAGCACTTGATGCAGCAGATGCCTTTTTGGACAACATGTCCAAAACTGACTCTCAATATGCCTTCATCATTCACGGACACGGTACCGGCGTACTAAGAAATGCAATTAGAACCTATACCGCAACCTCTCCATATGTAGCAGACTCTCGACCGGGAGAACAAGGTGAAGGAGGAGACGGTGTTACTGTTGTGTGGCTTGTTTAATTTTTTGTTCATAAAAGCAACTTATGCAGATAGCTTTCATAACAATATGATTTTCACCGAGTTATTTATAAACAATCAGAATTGCAATCATCGCTAATACAAGCAAACCAAACAACAAAGTCATCAACACCGTTAGGATGTGCTTCACCGCATCCGTCAATACATGTGCTGTCGGCGCAACCGGACACACAATCTATAATGGCAACACACTCGATATTATCTAAACACACAAGCGACTGATCCATACATTTTTCTGCAACGCAAAAATTGCAATCATCAATAAGTCCGCCGCCTGAACATTCGCAACCAAAATTAGAACATGCTGATGCACAAGGGGCTCCCGGATCTGAAATACAGGTTCCCAGCCCGTCCGCTACATAATCAGCTTCTACAAGGTTATCAGAAGCACTCACCATTAAGCATACAAACAAACCCAAAAAGTCATCAGATGCGTTGCATGCGCAATCGCATATTTCGTTTACAAAACCGGTACAGCCTCCTTGCTCCTTACAAGCCTCGTGCATTCCAGGACATTCCGTTTGAATACAAGTCTGGCACGAATCAGTAATATTCAAATCCGGATCTATTTCAATATCCGCGTCTGCGTCCGCATCTGCATCTCCGCCTGAATTTCCGGAACAACTGTTCCTCAGGTCATTGACGGTTCCCTCTTCATAACTCTCTATGCTTGTCAAAGAATTACAATCAGTTTTACTATTAATGATCATTTCTATGTCATGATCTACCTTTTCTTGATCTTCCGCACTTGCTTTGCAGGTTCCGTCAAACAATGCGTTACAATCAGAAAACTTTTGGGTTCTGCATTGAGTTGCATTGTCACATCCAAGGTTTAATGATGCATCGCAGTATGCTCCCCAAAGTTTTTTACATAAATCCAGTTGTGTTACTCCTAACTTATCACTATTGCCTGAGCTTTCAGGACATGAAGTCAAAAGCAACATAACCGCCGGAAACATAAAGATCTTCAACATTCTTTTCATTTTTTATTCCTCCGTAAAGCTTTGCATTAAAGACAACTTTGAGTTTGCCTTTCCTTTTAAGTTAGCATCGGTAGTAGATAGAAAAAGATTATACTTGCAGATTAAATTCTTTTTAAAATATAAAACTACAGTATAAATATTACAATTTTAGAAACACTGCTTATCAATCACGTCGTTTACAACATCTGCATTTATTATCGTTAAAACATCGTTCAAAAAACAACCGACAATCATCAATAAGCTTTCCCAAACAATACACATATACTGCATATTTATATATGTGCACCTACATTTATAGGCAATATTGTGTTTGTGCGGGTTGTCTCTTAATATGATTTTAATTTATAATAGTAAGTTAGACCACTTGCCGAAACGGAGAACTGATGAGTTATACAAATCGCGAACCTCGTAAATCCGTCGAACTAAGTATTCAAATGAAGGATTTTGCCTTCATTAAAACTTCAGAGGAAAGTTCAATCAACCTAAGCAAAGGCGGAGCATTCATAAAAATGGATGAGCCCTATCCAACCGGCACTTTGGTAAAATTTAAAATTGTTACACCTGACCAAACCACAATAGACGGCGTGGGAAAAGTTGCCTGGCTTCGCACAAAACAAACAGATTACAGAAACCCTCCGGGCATGGGTTTAAGGTTCATAAAGATGAACGACGAGGGAAAATCCCTGCTCGAAAAGGTACTAGAAAACGCAGAAATAATAGTTCCAGATGAAAAACTCTTTGAAGCAAATAGTGATGAACCTATTGAAACAGCTTCAAAACAAGACACCAAATCAACTGTTTCTGTTTCCTCACCAAAAGAAACAATTTCATCAGCTCATGCACAAACTGTTGTTGAACCCGCTGAAAACATAATGGTTTCTTCTTCAAAAGAGAAACCTAAATCGAAAGAAACCTTACTTAGCGACAAAGAGGTTTCCGCAAAAGAAAAAGATCAAAAACAAATCGTTCTTTCCAATACAGAAACCCAAACTTCAGACGAAACTGTTGAACAAGATGAAGAATCCGTTTCTTCTCATTTGTCATCATCAACAACAGAAAGTTCGTCAACACCTAGTTCATCAACACCGATTATTGAAACTAAAGAGCTTCCTGAACAAGTATCAACTAAAACACCTATTGTCGGCGACAGCCCCTCTTCCTCTTCATCAAAATCATGGATTGGGATTGCTGTAATTGTTATAGCAGCAATTATAGGAATATTCATGCTGGTCAACCGTTCCGACAAAGAATCTCCGACTCAAACATCTGTACCTGTTTCGGAACAAGAAGTTTCTGCCAAACCTGTTGACGAACAAGTTCAAAAAACCAAACCCGAAGAACCTGCCGCAGCCGTTGATCCGACTCCTGCTGCTCCGGCCATTTCCGATGCGCCGGTTGTACAAGAAGAATCGCCGGCAGAACCGGCAACCGCAAGTCCGGCTGTTGAACCTGCAGCAGTTTCTGATGCCGAAACTAATCTTGCAAATGAAAAAGCCCTAGCAACATCTATTGTTTCAGAAGGACAAATTCCTGTTATCATTAAAATCTCTCCTGCCGAAGCAATCATTACTGTTGACGGCAAGAAAATAGATACGTCTTCAAACTTGCAGTTAGTCATGGAGAAGAACAAAGAAGTTACTATAACCGCTTCGCTAGCCGGGTATACAACAAAAACCTTACAGTTTACACCGACTGATCAAGAGTCAACGTTAAAAATAACCCTATCTCCTGCTCGAATAAAATTTGACATCACCAGCAATCCGTCCGGTGCAAGAATTATGATAGACGGCAAGTTTAACGGAAATACTCCTTATACTTTTCTTAGAAAAAAATACAAAGAATATAACTATAGAATTGAAAAACCCGGATTTGAAGCTGTAGAAGGAACCGTTAAAGAAAGCGATTGGGTAGAAGACGGTCGCTATTATGTTTTCACACTTAACGCAACGCTTACTCCGATAAAGGAAGATTCTAAAAACAAAGACGGTTCAGAAATCTGATCAGCAAACGATACCTACATTCAAGCAAAAATAGACGGCGGGTACATGGCGCAGATATGGCATACATGACATGAATGAACCTTTCAAGAAATTTCTATAAGGTTTCTATTGGATTTTAAAAGCACTTCAAGTATTTACATGCCTGCAACAGGTCGAGGTAACTATAATTGTTGTTAGATATTAATGATATGAATTCTTCTGCGGTTAATCCTTCTGATGTTAATCCGACAGATGTTAATTCGACAGATACACTTCAAAAACATCGGTTAACACAAAAAACAGAACTTAAAACCTTAATGGAAACAGCCGGAAGTTTTGCAATACTGCTGCTGCCTATATTCATAGGGATCAAGATAGTTTTATTGTTTACCGAGTCGTCTATTAAGCTTCAATTTTGGGAGTGGTTCGCTATTTGGCCCGCCATTACCTATCAGCATATCATTGCCGCTATTATTGTTTTCGGAATCTATACCGGAATTCTGTTTCTTGGAAAACACAATCGAAACCTGGGTATTGCAGCTCTTGTACTGGTTTGCATCATTCAGTTTCTCGTGCCGTTTCTTCATATATCATCCCTTCGCGTTGCTCAAATTTTAGGCGGATATACAACCTTTGAGATGATTCAGGCAGATAGTGAAGGTTCAATTTACTCTGGTGCTCTATCAGACCTTAAAAATCTTCCATACACTCTTTCCGGTGCAGTGCTTTCTACCATTGCATTGTTAATTCCGCTGTTGCTGAGACATCGATTTGTTAAAGTGCTGTCAAATATCAGCTGGAAAAAATATGTCATTATTGCATCAGCGTGGATTGTAGCAGGTATTGTTACCGTTCGCTTATTAACAAGTTTTATCAGTATGACTGAGAGCGATCCTATTCTTTTCTTTTTTTCCGATATGATTCAAAAAGAGTCGGGATTATCATATGTGTCTGATGATACATCGCTAAACTATCCGACCGAGCAAATTTTTGGGGATAACAATATTGTTGAAACAGCATCGCTGTTTTCCAATTTGGAACAATGGAAAAAGACAAAACGAAATGTAATTTTAATAGTTATGGAATCTCTTCCGGCTGCTCAAGCAAGCTTTATGGGAAAAGTAGAAAGAGATTCTGAAAACAGAGACACAACTCCGAACTTAAAAGCACTAAGAAAGAATATGCTTACATGGAACAATCACTATTCTGTACATCCCACTAGTATGAACAGTCTTTTTTCTATCAATTGTTCAATGTATCCGTATCCTGAAGGCGGTACTATTACAGGAACCAATCCCAAAATACCATGTCAATCAATCTCTGAAATACTTACCCAAAAAGGCTATAAGGCGGCTCTATTTCATTCCGGAAAATTGTCTTTTTGGAGAAAGCATAAATTCTTTGCTTCAAGGGGCTACTCTTTAATGAAAGATGCCGCTAAAATAAAAGATCCAAAGGTGCAAACCTTTCATTGGGGAATTGATGAACAAGTAATGGCAAATTCCGTTGTTGATTTTATTGAAAAGAATAAATCAAAACCGTTTTTTATTCAGTATATTACGCTTTTTCCTCACACCCCATATGACTACGTTGCAGGTCCATGGGCTGTCTATCCGGAAAAAGAACTAATCGACAAATATCATAACTGTGTGAGATATGCAGATGCATCCATCAAAATCGTAACCGACGCTGTGAAAAAAATGGGGTTAGAAAAAGATACTCTCTTTGTTTTTGTAGGCGATCATGGTGAAGCTTTTTACGAACATCCGGGAAATCGCGTTCATTCAATTTTTGTTTACGAAGAAAATGTTCACGTTGCCTTCGGCATGCTAAATCCTCTTTTGTTTCCTAAATCCAAAAAAACTGAAAGAGTAACAAGCCACATTGACATATTACCTACAGTTGCAGAGCTTCTCGATATTCCCAGACGTGATCCTTGGCAAGGTTACAGTCTGCTAGAAAACCGTCCTTCTCCGCTAGTATATTTCTTTGCCAACTGGGGTACAAAATTTGGAGCAGTTAGAGACGGTCAGTATAAGGCAATATGGAACAAAGACAAAAACTCCATGCAGATCTTCGACCTAAATAAGGATCCCAAAGAACGTAAAAATCTCAGTAATGTTATGAAAGAACGTGTAGATCCCTATAGAAAAGCAATAAAAAGATGGTGGGATTACCAAGTTAAACTAATACCATCCATGAAACCCTAACAGCCGTTACAACTGAAAAGGGTATTTTACGGTTGTATTTTTTTGAGCTTTGGGAAAAGCAGCTGTTATTACGGCTAAAGCAGCACATCGCCCGACTTCTGTTCCCGTAAAAACACCGGTAGCGACAGCATCTGAAACTTTACCGTTTTTGCCTATAGTAATTGCCATGACAATCGGCCTAGTTTCCTTTTTGCCGCATTTTTTTACCTTTGATGCAACACCGTTAAGACCTGATTGTACCGCTTCACGAGAAATCGTAATTGGAAGCCTTTCGTTTGAAGAATAATTCGAGCTAACCGTTAACATATTGTTTTTAGAGGATGTTTTACTTGCTGATGTATTTGCTTTTTCTACTGAATTTTTTGAACTGCTGACATCTTTTTGTGAAGCAGAAATAATTGATGTCTCTTTCTCCTGTTTAGTTTTCAATATAGGATCAGGTACAGGTTCAGGCGCAGGTACAGATTCAGGTACAGATTCAGATGCAGGCTCAGGTGCAGGTTCAGAATTAAGTGCGGTTTCAGTTACAGATTCACGGGTCAAATCTTCAACAGGAACAGTTTTTACCGGTTGTTGCACTGACAATGAAGAAGCTAACTCTAAAGCTTCAACACTGTCTTTCTTGTCCAAAGACTCAGCACTAGTTTGGCTTGAACTGTTAACAGCTGCAGTGTTGTCATTACCTACAAATGAGAGCAAGAACATTATCAACAGCACACCGCCTAAACCAGCACTTACTTTTAGTAAAATTAGCCGATTTTTTTCCTCAGACAGAAAAATCTTTACCGTTTGAATAAAAGAAGGTCCGAGAATCGCCTTAAGATCTTCATCGTCTGCGTTCCCCAGTTCATTACCCGATCCATAAGCCGGCCCTAAAAAAGCAGTTGCAGCAGACGTAGCGTCACTTACAGTCCATTCATAAGGTGCATTCTTTGTATCTGCTGAAGCAAGAAAACCTCCGACTGATAAATCAGCAGGCAAAGGATTGCACAACGCACGCGGAGAAGATGTAGGAATAGATGATATGCGTTTTGGAATCGGAGGAGGACATGAAGTTCGAGAAACTGCTTTGGGCGGGGGCGGCGGAATCTTTGATGAGGAATGCATTGCATTTTTTTGCAGCATTCCGGCGGATTTTAAATTGCCAGTCGAAGCAATCTGAGCTCTTTGACTATTCAACTGTGTTTTACCGTTTTTTACAGAAGTGTTCGTTTTTTTGTTTAGCGGTGCTTTGGTATTGTTCTGTAACTCACTACTGCGCACAATCTTCTTTTTATCAACATTACTACTAATTTCTGACTTTGATTTCAATTTGCCCTCGGCACTTAACTTCTCCGTTTTTGAGGAGAAAGTCTGTTTTGGGTTGTGAGAATCTTTTGTCATTTTTCGCGTTTCCCCTATTTTGTTTCTTTTGGTTAGGTTTCCTCCAAATTGTCTCCACAAATAGTTAGTCAACTAGGACGTCGATAATGTTCATTTTTTTTTTTAAAAGAGCATGTTTTTGTTGTTTATTAACAATTGGTCTCAGATATAACGTAAAAATACGAATAAGAGGTAATGTACACTGCGAACCTGTGTTGATTATTTAGCAATTGGAGGTTAATTCTACATCGTGTTTTTATATGGTTTGAGAAGACCATAGACTGTTTAAGGAAAAAAAAGTGAAGATCATTACAAAAAAGGCTTTGTTCAATGAAACCGATAAAGTCCGAACATTGCTTGAAAATACAGACACTGATCGCGTGAGAGGCGCAATTGAAAACAGCGGAAAAACTTTTCGCGATTTGGCTCTAATGCTGTCCGTAGGTGCGGATAGTATATTAGAAGAAATGGCCGTTACTGCCGAAAAAATAACAAAGGAGCGTTTCGGCAACACAATGCAACTTTACGCTCCTATTTATCTGTCCAATCATTGCAACGGCTCCTGTCCATATTGCGGTTTTCGTAAAGACATGAAAATTCCAAGAAAAGCCCTATCTCTAGATGAAATTACTACAGAAGCTTCTCTTCTTAGAGAATCCGGCATGCGAAGCATTCTATTGGTCTCAGGAGATGACAAAAAAAACGCAGATATTTCTTCATTGGCAGAGGCTGTAAAAGCTGTTCGCCGCATTGTTCCCAGTGTATCAGTAGAAGTAGCGCCGCTGACAACCGAAGAATACCAAATGCTGGCTTCAGCAGGAGCTGACAATATTACTCTCTATCAGGAAACCTACAACCAAGAAATCTACTCTTTTGTTCACAGTAACGGTCCCAAAAAAGACTTCAACTACAGACTTGAAGCTTTGTCGCGTGCAGGAGCA
>CAYWLQ010000105.1:0-20948 GCA_964458775.1 uncultured Myxococcales bacterium
CGTCAGATTTTACAGCAGAAAACGCAACTTTATGAGGATTCTCTTTCTTGTTTATCCTTCCTGTTGAATAATCCAACACCATAGACATACCTGATTCTATAATAGTGGCATCTCCATCTAACCTATTAATATCATTGAGTGTTGTAACTTCAACATTCTCAAAGGCATAAGTATCAATTGTTTTATCATACACGAGCAAACGCATAAGTGTTGTTTCATTTCCTTCGCATGCAATAGGTAGTGTGGTGAGGACTATCAGCAACGCCTTCAATATTTTCTGCTGATGGAAAAGATTTTGAAATTTCATAATTCTAATTTAACAGATTTTTTCGATTTTACTTTCTTAGTTCATTATTATTTAAATTAGCATCCGAATACCATTTAAAAACTTCTGATGCAGCCGGCTTGTTCCGAGGGGTGTATTCCTTGCTGCCCTCTCCTCCCCATCCGAACCAATTCCACCAATACAAACCAGCCAAACGCGTTTCTTTGTCCCAAATACGACGTACAGCTTCGTAGCATTTTCGTTGTATTTCAAGATCGAGAGGTTCGTCAGCTCCTTCTTTCCATGGCCAGGCGGCTGTTCCTTTTTGGCTCAAATAACCCATTTCGGTAAATATTATAGATTTATGTTTCTTTTCTGCAAACCTTATTAGATCCATATATATATATCGCCAAGCATGAAGTAATTCTTCAACTGTAGGATCTTGTTTTTCGTCGGCTAATTCAAAATATCCGGTTATTCCTATATAGTCCAGCTCTTCAAAAAATGGGGTGTTTTGATAGTTATCCCAATTGGCAGAATAGGTTAGTTTGCCTTTGTATACAGCTCTGACTGAAGCAATTATTTCCAACCATTTATCCTTATGAACTTCCATTGTAGACAACTCTGAGCCGATACATAACAATGGAACCTTAAGTTCTTCAGCTAACTGAGCAAACATTAAAATAAACTGTTTATAGTTTCTAAAAAAAGCATCAAGATCGTGAGGTGCAAGCGTTCCCCTCCATCCCTTGGATTGATCTTCTACTCTCAGAATTGGAAACATAAAAATTTCCATTCCTCTTTTTCGTGCATCGTGAATTGTTCTCTTAACAGTCTGCATGGGCATTGTGAAACGAGGGTGCTGAAATATTTCAATATCTACTGCTGTCTTCATATAGTAAGGAACAACAATAGCAGCATGAGTTACTCCTGCAAGCTTCATTTCATCAAGCATATCCGCATATGACCAGTCGGGATCTTCGCTAAACAGTCCTAGTGCCGCTCCTTTTTGAAATTCTTGTTTGATATTGATGCTTTCTGCTTCATTCGCAGATAGCGGCATAGGTAGTGAGACCTTAATTAGCATCACAAACAAGAAACTAAAGACGTGTGTCACCCGGATATTTGTAAACATGTTGTATTCGAACATTAGAATATCGATGCAGCTTGAGACGCATCTTGTCAAGATGGTCAACAATTTCTCTTGCAGGCATATGCGATGCTTTTGATCGAGCAATTATGTTTTCGACATCATCTCTTGCTTCCTTGGGATGAAGTACTATTGACGTACCCATCATTATTTCATCTCGAAACATATAAATTCTTGCTTGAAAAATATCATCTTTTTCAATTCCGATTAACGGTCCGTCTGCTTTAGCCATCCATTGCCCTCCCCTCGCTAATTCATCTAGATGAACAATCTTATTATTTAACTTATGAGCTCTAAAGACGGAACGTAAAGTAACTGACATATACGTCATTTGAAGAAAATCACTCTCAGACAGCGTACCTTTATTTTCTAGCAAATAGGATTGAATTGGACTAAGCCCCAAGCTTCCTACTCGTTCGAGAAGATACCACTCCAAAAACATTCTCATTCTCGATTCAAACCAGGGTTCACCGTCCTCAAACACTCCTGTTTTTTCATGGAATTCTTCGCGAGCAAGTCTAAAATCTGCATATCCGTCTTTTACTGCGTGTTTTTCTAGTGCGTTTAAGCAATCTTCATAGTTTTCAAACATACCGAACACATGATGTAATTAACCGGCATTTACGTCAAGACACTAAAAGTTAAAGGCTTTATGGAGAAAAAATTTGATAACCAATTCTTCCGGTAACCCTGAGGTCGGGTAGTGACAAATCCTTTGATACTATAATATCATATGAAATACCGTTATCATCCTGATTTTTGGCTGCTTGGTCCACATAGGCATACCAATAGCGAAAGCCGTTACCGTTTTCTTCTGGAAAGAAAACTGACAGCGGTGACTCTATCAGTTCATGCGGAAAATAGAACATGCCTCCAAAAGTGCCGAAAGTAATCTGTGTTAGATACGGATCAGGTTCTTCCAATGTAAGTGCGTCGTTTTCATCAGCCCATCGCAATTCAAGCAACATCTTAGCATGAGTGTTTTTATCTGCGTCATATTCATTTTTTCTGTCTTGAGTAGACAGAGTGAATTGAGTGATATTGTCAGTCAATACTGAGGTTTTTTGAATTACGTTCCAGCCGTTTTCTGCATCCCCATAATTTACGGAATCCAAAAGTGTAAGTCCAACTCCAAGATTAGGCGCTTCAATTGCAACAAGGCCGAGTGTCGGATGATAATAACCGCTGCCTTCGATAAGGTCACCGGACAGAGGCATACCCGCAAGGGTAAAGGTACCGTTAACGACAAATTTTCGACAACCGACAATATGTCCTCTAGGTGTCTCCACAGATAGGTTGTCTTCTACCGGTCCATAAGTAACGCTCACAGGAATATCAATACCAATAACAGATACAGTAATCTGTGCATCCCTAGTTTCCCCTACTGACATTTCTTCTAGATTAACAGATAGAGGAGGAGAAATATCGACCTTGTTTCCGGATAATCCCAAAACATCAGGAATACCTGTAGCTGACTCAATTATACCGTTTTCAATAAAACTAACAGCATTAATGGTTCCGTTTGCATCAACAGATCCCTCTACCACAACTGATTCGGAAAGAGAGGCTGACAGTTCCTCCGAAGGATCCGAGACAACCGCAGCTACAAAGCTAAACACCTCAACGCCGTCAACAATTTTGGCAGAATCATGAATCTTGCCGAGTTTAATTATAGTGTCAGAATTTGTTGCTGTAACACCTCCAAAAATAGCAACTGTATTTTCATCCCATTTTTGATAAGGTGATTGTTCTACATCAAGTTTATCTTCTGAGCTTTTATCGGAGCAGGCATTCAATAATAACAGGCAAAGACTAAAAAAATAAATGCAGTTCTTTTTCATATCTTCAATCTCCTATTACAAAACAATCTTCAAAAGTCGTAGAAACCAACTTTTGTATTGAATGTAATTGTACAATATATATGGAGATTAGCTAACATTAATTTAATGAGTATTCATATCTTGGCTAATTGGTTTCGAGGACAAGATAGATATCTCTAGTTACTAGGCCAATCTTTGGCGCACCTAAAGCCGGCCATTATTATTCTGAACCGTCCAGGATGATGTACTCTATTGGAGCTTCTTAGTCCGAGCGGAAAATAGTTAAAGGCTCCCCCTCTAAGAACATACTCGCATTCATTAGGGATTGGATTGCTTCCTGTAAATCCTTGCATGCCCTTTCTTTTAAGTTCTTTTTGAGCTGTCATTATTTGTTCGCAGTTTCCGGGAATACCTTTATTTGCCGTGTCGCGAGTATAAGCATACGGATCATATTGATCTGATGTCCACTCCCACACATTTCCTGCCAAATCCAAATGACCGAACGGCCCTTTTCCGTCTGGTAAACTTCCTACAGGTTTGGTTGCTTTCGAACGAAATACAGCTTGTGTATTGTTAGGAGGCTCATTTCCCCATGGATATATGCGAGTGTCCAAACCTCTTGCTGCTCTCTCCCATTCAGCCTCTCGCGGAAGACGCTTTCCGGCAAAGTTGCAGTAATTCTGAGCATCATCTTGCGAAATGCCTGATACAGGATGATTGGCTCTTCTAAAAACTTCCAGCGGTTCAAAGCCGCTTTTTACAGTGTCAATATGTGCCGGACGACGGCATTTGCCGGCTTCAACGCATTTATTATATGATTCATTGGTAACTTCGGTTTTATCTAAAAGAAATGATACAATTTCAACCTGATGAGCCGGACGCTCATCGGAAATTCCTTTGTCGTCAAGTCCCATAACAAAAATGCCTCCAGGAACCGGCAACATATCATCCGGAATTTCCTGTGCCTTTTCTTTTTGAACTTCTACCAATTCAACTATTTCTTTTTGTTGATGGATGAACGCATTTGTAGGTATTGAGACCTCTATTTTGTCAGAAATTGAAGAAGGTTTTTCTGCTGTGCAATGAATGAGCATCGGTATAGCTGCAAATAATATTATTAGAAATCGCAATGGAAAAAACATATTCTATTTCAGACCGCTTCTCCTGAGCACTGTGCCTTGATAAACCTCAAGCATGGTGTCCTGTTAGAAGAATACGGCCAGGGATCGGAACCTATTTCTACCAGATTGTTCCAAAGATCCAAATGATTTCCCGATAGATTCATTTCACTTATGGGTTGTATCAGGGTTCCTTTTTTTATTAAAAATCCGCGAATACCTAATGAAAAATCTCCGGTTGTGTCATTTGAATTGCCGCCCAGAAAACCTGTAATAAAAATTCCCTTGTCGATACTTTTTATTATAGAAGCTGCGTTTCTTGTTCCCTGTTGCCAAATAATATTCGATGCGCTTCCCGAAGTCGGTTCTTTGCCGAGTTTGGATGCATAATAGGTGTCCAGAAAAAAGGTTTTTAGTACCCCTTTGTCAAATATAACATACGGTACGGTTGCCATTCCTTCGCTATCCCATAATGAAGAGGAAAGACCGCCTTTTAAATGTGGATCACTTTTGACTGAAAGCGCAGAAGAAACGACCGGCTTGTTGAGTTTGTCTTCTAAGAAAGAGCTTCGCTGTTGTACTGCTCTGCCTGACAACACTCCAAGTATATGTCGACTTAAAGCGGGAGCTGCTCGGTTTTCGACAAGAATTTCATATTGACCTGTCTTGGTTTGCTTAGAACCGATTTGTTCCATAGCGCGTTCTAAAGCATCTTTCCCAATATCAGAGGGCGAAGGCAGATCAAGCATTCTTGTCCCTCCTCCGTAAGCACTTCCCATTGGGCGTTTCCCTTCCTCATCTTTGATAGCTGCCGTGCATTGTCTCCAAGTTGAAGTTCCAGTTTCATATGCTTCAAGACCGTTGGTGTTTAGGCATACGGTTTCGTAAACGTAGTCACTTACCTCCCCTGTAGCAGAAACAATAATATTCTTGGTGTCAGCCTGCCTTGCAGACTCTTCAATAGCTCGTGCTGTCTCCAACCTATTATCAGGCATTATTTCTAAGATTTTTCTGTCAAATATTTCTAAGTCTCCACCAAAGACTTTGCTGTACCTTGAAGGATTAGGAAGTCGGCGGTGAGGGTCCGGAGCGAGAAGCTTGGTAGACGCAATCGCGTTTTCTAGAAATTTATCAACTGAGTCTTCTCTTATATCAGAAGTTTCATTGACAGAGTAACGGCCGTCAACAAAGAGCGTTACAGAAAGGCTTTGTTTGGTGCTTTCTTGAAGTCGGTCCAGTTTTCCGTCTCTCCATTCAACACTTACCTCTCTAGATCTTGATGCAATAATTCGTGCGTTATTTGCTCCGTATTTTTTTGCTCGGTCTGCTGCATATTCAGACAATTTAATAAGTTTATCTTTGTTCATCCTACACCTCCCACTGATATACCGCCGCACTTAAGGGTAGGCAGTCCCATTCCAACCGGAACCCCCTGCCCGTCTTTGCCGCAGGTACTCGCCCCTTCACTCATCGCCATATCGTTTCCGACCATTTCTATTTTTTCTAAAACAGTAGGACCGAATCCTATTAGATTTGCATCTTTAACCGGCCTGGTTACTTTTCCGTCTTCAATTAAAAATCCGTTTTTTAAATAGAAACTGAAATCACCGGAACCTATTCGAACCTGACCGTTGGTAAAGGTCTGAGCCAGAATGCCTCTTTTCACTGAGCGGATAATTTCTTCGGGATGGTGAGGGCCGTTTATCATGTAGGTGTTTCTCATGCGAGGTACAGGCGGATTCTGATAGTTTTCTCTTCTTCCGTTGCCGGTAGGGGCAACTCCGTAATGTTCGGCTGATATCCGATCATGCATGTAACTGCTCAATATTCCTTTTTCTACCAGCACTGTTCGCGATGACAGAATCCCTTCGTCATCTACGTTAATAGAACCTCGCTCAAACGGATTTGTTCCGTCATCAATAATGGTTACAAAGTCTGGGGCTACCTTTTTTCCTAATTTTTCTGAGTATACCGATATTCCCTTTCTATTAAAATCTGCTTCCATGCCATGGCCTACAGCTTCGTGAAGAAGAATTCCCGAAGTTCCCGGTGCCAAAACCACCGGCATTTCTCCAGCAGGAGGAGGTGTTGCTTCAAAGAGAATTAATGTCTTATCAACAGCCTGCTCAGCTAGAGAAATCATTAAATCTTCACTATAAAATTCAAACCCCTTTCTTTTTCCGTAACTGTGATAATTTTCTTCTCGTCGTCCTTGGCTCTCGGCAACACAGTTTGCATATATTGTCGTCATCGGTTGCACATCTTCAACAATTGTTCCGTCACTACATGCAACAAGTATCCTTCCAATCCGATCACTCATAGATACTTGAACTTTCTTAATTCTTGGATCCATCGAAAAAGCATGGGTGTTTACCTTATTAAGGAGAGGAATTTTCTGTGAAAGCTTGACGGTTTCCCATGGCACTTCGATTGCGTAGTAATCAGGAGGAGAAATACGCACTGTTTGCGGAATAGGAGAAGGAGCACCGTCTGCTACAGCTGCCGCTGTAGCAGCTGCCTGTTTGAGCGATTGCTCAGTGAGATCTTCGGTAAAAGCAAAACCGGTTTGATCTCCTTTTAACACACGAATACCGCATCCGAGAGCGATTTCTGAATAAGCCCTGTTAACCTCTCCGTCCTGTAGTCCCAAGAAGTTAGTAATAGTGTGTTGAAAATACAAATCAGCAAATGTCCCGCCTCTGGATATTGCAGTATGTAAAAGACTTTTTATTAAAGTGTCATCAATTCCAAAGGTTGACGAAAAATATCCGACTTCAGATGAACTATAGGTATTTTCAGAAAAGAAATTAGCGGTTACTGAAGGTGTCCGTCTATTGCCGATCCCGTTTCCTCCGCCTCCGCATCCTCCTACCATGCCGCCCAAAACCAGAGCACAACCTCCAAAAGAAGTCCCTCTAATAAATTGTCTTCTAGTCCATTCGTCAGAAAGCTCTATCAGATTCATAAAAATCTCCTCAATAAGATTTCAATTAAACAAACATTCCGCCGTTTTGAACATTTGATATATTTAATTTATTCCCAAAAGAAAGTTCAATCTTACCGCTTATTTTGGGCTGTAATTCCTATAAACAAGTTTTGTACTTCTGTAAGTGATACTGCATCAGAAACCCACGAAAGATTTGGGTAGGATTTTTTTAAATTTTCAAAACGTCGCGGTTCCTTCGAAAAATCATAGGCTATGACCGTGGGATAATGAGAAAACCCGGCTTTCTTTATTGCAGCCAGAATATATAGTCCCTGATTATTCATCAAATACTTCCATGCTCTTTCGGCATTACCGTTGTGTTCGCGAGTCGCTGAATCATGGTCACCAAGAAGTTTGGACAGTTCAATTCGATCAAACCTCATATCCAAATATATTATGTCAATTTGATCTGTTTTTAGTATCTCAACAGCTTCATTTCCGCAATGTGCTTGAATATAACGCGGTCCGGGAATGAATCTGCTGAGGTTATCTAAGTATTCATCTCCATCCTCTACAACCAACACTGTTATAGAACTATCAATCATATTCGATTTTCACCTTCTGTTATTTCCGGAGCTATCGGCAGTTTTACTTTAATAGACTTAGACCATCCTTTTTCGCCGGGAACAACATCTATCATCCCGTCATATCTTGCCGCTAAGTCTGCGGTCAGCCCAAGTCCGCCTTCAATCGCTCTACCTTTTATCATTTCCGAAGTTAATTCTTTCTTTGATTGGTCATTAATCATAAAAACGGCACGTTCATGACCGGTAACATCGTCAACCTCCAAATCTATCGCTATGCCTATTTCAACAGGAGACAGTCCTTCCTCCAGAGAAGATTGAAGAGCATTTCGATACAGGTTTGCAATAATGTCCTCAAAAGCTTGTTGTGAAATCATTACGTTTAATGGTAACGCCACAATAGCGTCAATTGTAACCGGTGCTACATCTGCATTGATAAAACTCGGTTCCCGAAGAACTCTCACGGCTATGCTTCTTAAAAAAGCCTCATCAATCTTCTGCATTTTTATTCTTCCAAGCATTTGTTGAACAGCTTGATAGCCGTCAATATTTATGAGCCGAAATGCAGTTTTTAGAGAATGAAGAAGTTTTTTCTTTTCAGAAACGGTCAGATTATCAATGTTACCAAGTAAAACAGAAACGCCATTTATTTTTGTTAATCCCTTATATAGCGAAGCTATTGCAGGTTCCTTATGTTTGAGATTCAATCTAATTCCGTATGCTCTTCCAACCTTGACCAGCTCATTTGCATACTTATTGAGTCTGTGACTTACAGAATCATCTTTTGAACCTGTCAGAGCATTTCTAAAGTGCAACCCTTTTTCTGCTGCATCTTTGTCGCCTCGCTCAAAAGAGTCTATTATTCCTCCAAGCGCCAAAGTATTGTGTTTGAGTACTTCGTGCCTAATTGCAGAAAGAATTCGTTGTACTTCAGGTGCTGAATCCGGATAGCGTTTCAGTAAAAAACCAATATCTGCCCCCCCCCAAATACGCCTATAAGCAACCATTGCTAATGTAACAGACAAAAGCATCCAGACAATTAAAACAGAAACGACTCGTCGAATTCTTCCGGATATTTCTTCTTGTACAGCCTTTGCTTCTTCGACATACATCATTGCTAAAGATCCGTTGATGTATTTTGTGAGCTGTTTTCGTATAGTGATCAGATTTCTTAATTCAAGAATATCATAAAGCCAGGATGATGCGGAACTGCCCTTCCTTTCAGCGTTTAGTTTAGCCAGATAGAAACCGGAACTTTCATTTCCCATTTTATAAGCATATTCAAAATGCCTTCTTGCTTCGGCTTTGTCACCGTCTGACAATAAAATAGTTGCCAGCTGTTCATGTACCTCCGGTTGTTTAAAATTGACTTTAATGGAGGTTTTTAACAGTTCTACTGCCTCATCGGTTCTACCTGAGACATTCAAGATTTTGGCTTCGAGATTCATAACTATCGTTCCTTGTCGTTCTTTCGGAAGCCTTTTTAATTCAGCCATAGCAGCATCCGGACGTCCCCTGGCTAAATGTGCTTTCGCGCGATTTAGCGCATTGATCAACTCCTCGCTCATACCGTTAATTCCCAAATCACCTTCTTTGTCGGCCTCTATCTCTATATTTTCTGTGTATAGTCCCAATAGCTTGGATATCATTTTCTTTTGCTGCAGAGCCTCATTAATCAATTTCTTATTATCTGAATTATTAATGATTGCATCCAAGTATTTTATTGCTTTGGCCGGTTCGCCGGTTCGCTGAAGAGCACGGGCCATTTTAAAATGAATAACGGGCCAATCTGAATTGAGTTCCAAAGCACGTTCGTAAAACAATACCGCCTCAGAAGCTCGGTTATCGTTTTTATAATCCAAATACAGATCTCCGAGCGCAACAAAAACTTCGGCACTTCCTTCTGAAAGTGCTGCTGCTTTAAGATATGTCAGTTCTGCTGCTCCGTGTTTTCCCATTCGAAACAATAGGTCTCCTAGCTTAATACGTGCCTCTACAAACCAAGGCGCGATCTCCACAGCATTTTCCAATAATCGTTTAACCTCATCTGCTTGCTTCGGTGAACTAAGACTGTTGGCTTGTTCAACAAGCTTGAGAGCTTTTTCCGGCACTTTATCTATTCTTGCCGACCATCCGTATTTTTTTGCTTGGCGTTCCACTTCAATATCCCAGATTTTACTAGCAGCTGACTGTCCAAGCTCTTCTGCATCTTCAATTCGTCGATACCACGATATAGCATCGCTTTCACGACCAATTTCACGAAAAAAGTCTCCAATTTCCATAATAAGCTTGTCCGGCATTTTTTTTGTCATCTCCGCATACTCACTATAAAATCGGGCGGCATCTTGATACGAATTCATCAATTTGGATATTCTGGCTTGACGGAGAATAATCTTGGACTTGTTTCCCTGCATTTCTCTAGCTTTTTTTAACAGTTGTGCAGCCTCATTTAGGCGACGTTGAGGCTCGCCCTCCCTGCCTAAGAGATCAGCTAGGTTGACATAGGTAGATTGTCTGTCCGGAGACAACTCAAGTGCTTTTCTTAAAAAAAACTCTGCTTCTTCAAAATTGCCCAATAGATAGTATATATAACCCAAATTGTCTGCATATTCTGCGTTGTTTGATTCCAGATTGTTCGCTTGTTTAAAGAGTTCTAGAGCACCAGGATAGTCTTTGCTCTTTAATAATCGAAGCCCTTCTGCATTTCTAATTTGAGCAAGATTCCTGACTGCTTCGTCTAAAATACCTTTCATTCCAAGAAAATCATCTTCAGCAAATTCTTGATTGTTGGCTTCAGAAGAAATGTAGTCAGACTGGTCGTCAGCTTGAACTTCAAGCTGGTTTTCGGACAGTTCATCAGAGTTTTGTTCATCTTTGGGTTGATCTTGTGAAAAGGCATTATCAGCTGCAATAAAAACTACGACAACAAAGATAATTTCTATTGCTGTTCTCATTATGAATTTAATTTTCTTACTTTTAAACCAAGTTGATTAAATCTAAGTCTTACCGCTCTTGCCTTCTCCCTGTCACCAAGTAATATTTGTGCCATTTCGGAAAAGTCTCCCTCCGTACGTTGAAAAAGAGTTAAGAAATATTGCTTCTCCACTTCAACTGACACACCGTTTAAAGTAGAGGACGGTTCTATCTCAATTTCGACCGTTTTGTTTGATTTGGAATAAGAAAGAGTGTTTTTATCTTCAGAGTCTGCCAACATTACTGACCCTGATAAAAGTTCACCTATAAGCCCGGGATCTACCTGGAATCTAGGGATCCTTATCGACATTCCGTCTCTGATAGCATCAGCTGCTTCTATTAAAGTAAAAGTTACTATGTTGAGCATTATATTTTCCAGCTCTCGGGTATTACCGGGCCAGCGATGTGATAAGAGCATTTGCCAAGCCGGCTCAGGAAGCAGCAATTCCAAACTTCCTCTTGTTTTTAATGAAGACTTGGGTCTTCCCACTACAAGCTCCATTGGTGCATCGGGGGGAAGATTGAGAGCATTGGTAATTCTTTTTACCAGCTCTTCGACATCTTGGTCTCGAACGGCACGCTCAACAAAACGTCCGGCCAAGAATCGAAGATCATCCGATCTCTCTCTGAGAGGAGGAATTCTGACACGCCTGGCAGGCGATAATCTCATATATAAGTCTGAACGAAATTGTCCCGAAGCAACTGCTTCATCCAAAGGATGATTGCCGGCGGCAATTACTTTTACATCCACCGCAACTTCTGTGGCCGACCCTAACGGTCTGATTCTGTGTTCTTGAAGCGCTTGAAGAAGCTGTTTTTGTACCTCTTTAGGTATATTTTGAACCTCATCAATAAACAAAGTTCCTTGATGTGCAATCTCAAAAAGACCTTTCCTGTCAGTGGTGGAGCCTGTGTATGATCCTCTTAGCGATCCAAACAAATGCGCGGGTATAAGATCGAAAGGCACAGTGGCAAGGTCGCAAACAACAAACGGACCGGGTCTTCCGCTCTGTTTATGAATTGCATGTTCTGCAAGAAAAGATTTTCCTGTTCCTGTTTCTCCTTCTAAAATAACCGGCATACGTCCGCGAGCCAGCATGGACAATCTTCTCCTGACAGCTCGCATACTCTGATCATCGCCCCATAATACTCTGTCACTTTCTTTTTCCGCACCGGTCTCCTGCCAGGCAGTACTGATACGGATTCTGAGTGCATCCAAATCATCATTATCCATAAAATATGTCATGGACTGTGAAGCCAGCTCTCCGGCAGCATCAATCGGTGACAAATCTTCAATTGAGGTTAGCAACACCACCGGTAAAGAGGGATATCTTAGACGTATTTCCCTATGAATAGCGACTCCCTGAAAACGTTTTGTCTTTTTAAGTGATGCATGTTCGTCAAGCTTAAACAGTCTATCTTCGGAACTATCAAAATGCATATCCAACAATACAACATCCACATCCTGTCGGTTGGAAGCTAAGTAGGCTATAGCATCAGGACCGTCCTTAATGCGGTTTTCGCATCCAAATGGAGAAGGATCAACCAGGATAACTTCGGGCATTGCTCTGCTAATTATTTCTGAATAAACCGTTCCGTCATCGACAACCAAAACTCTCGGTTTTCCTGACACTATTTTGTTATTCATGGGAAACCTCATGAATTAGCTCTGAAATAGCAGCGCTAACTGCGCCCAAAACTTGTTCTGCTTCATATCTGTTCATACATTTATTATTCAAGTTAATCTCAGCGGGTAATCTTACTGCTTGTGAAACAGTCTCTTTGAGACGTCCATATGTTTCATTAAGCAACAACAGGTTTCCCCATTCAAGATCGAATCTGTCAAAAAGATCCTGTGCGGAAAGATTACCGACAGAGCTTTTTCTTGTGCACAAAACAGATTTTTCTATCTGTACAACTACTTCTTCCCATGTTGCATTTGATGGAAGCATGACAACGGGAAGTTTGATGTATTTTCCAAGATCGTGTTTTAGATCATATAAAGCTTCAAGAAGTACTTCTCTTTTCTCTTCTGATAGTTCTAACATGCCTTTAATATATCATTACCTGTTATAAACCTGTTATAAACTTAGCTTTTTGATGATCGTCTTTTATTTCACATACTATTCTTTTCATGTCGGTTGTTTCAAGTTGCTGCTATTAAAGCAATTTTTTTTGTTTTAGCCTAAACTGTAAAGACAACGATATTTTTACAAGAGGATGGCCAAAATAACCTGCCAAGTATTCTCCATGTTTCAGTTGAATTCGCGGAAATGTTGCTCCGACTGCTGCTCCGATAATAAGCGCAACATTTCTTTTAATAAAAAGAAAACCTCTAAGACTGCCTCCTACAAACGGTAAGGCTTCAATGTCGTTTAAAAGAGTTATGCCTTGCTGTGTTCTTCCCTCAACCCATCCGATCAAGCTTCCCGCTCCGAAACCTATAGCAGGCTGAAACAATGAGTTGTGAAACAAGCGGTAAAAAAACCATATTCCTACAAGTGCATATTTGAAGGCGGAATAAGACATGTCAGGTAATGTTAGAAGATCTTTTCCGATCGGCGACCATGCTATGTTAAGCTCAATGTCAAACCCTCTTACGGGCTGAATTAAGCCTGAAATATCAAACGCACCGCGAGCTCCGACTTCTTTGGAAGAATAATCCATCGAAATTCCGGCAGCTATTGCAAAAATATCCCAAGGGGTTTTTTGAATCGGTTTTGAAGGTAGCGGAGAAGACGGAACGGTTTCAGTTGATGAAGGGGAAACCCTAGATTCTATGGCTGACTCATCAATTTGCATTTCTATGAAAGCAGCTCTCAGAGCCTCAGAAGTTCTGACCGCAACATCCAAGGCAGCACCTGATATTGATAAGTCCTTCATTGAGAGTTGTACAAAATTAACCTGACCGGTTACAGTGTTTGTTATCCAAAGCTCAACTTCAGCTTCAGTTCCTTCCTTTAGCTTTATTAAACGAACTGCTGATGCTTTCCTTTGTTCTGCAATGAGGCGCATCTTGTTGTGAGTGTCGGTTGGAACATTGTTTTCTAGATTGTTGTCGTCAGTTAATGTCAGTATTTCCACTGCAAAATTCAATAAAAGTAACTCTTGCTGAAGTGCCTCTTCTGCTTCCGGCCATGCAAATTCATCATCTATATCTTGAGTAGCTTGAGATACAAGAATGATAGTTTTGGTGTTATTGTCGGTTTCTGTGTGTTCTTGAATGTTTTGAGCAGCTGATTCATTGTTTACAAGTAACAAAATGAATATAAAAACAAAGCAACATATGTGTTTAAAAGAACCCCTGTCCAACATGTCTCCAAATTATATGATTATAGCCGTTAATTACCCCAACAACACCTTTTCTTTGAATATCATTTCCCTTTTGTAGTGGAAACAGGAAAGTATCAGAAGAAATATGAGCCATAGTTTTTTTGCTTTTAGAGATTTTTTGTAATTGAGGTTTTAAGAAAAAAATTACATTGCCGACTAAACATATATGCATCTCCAACTGCTTCAAAATGTTGCATTTTGCAGTTTAATGAGATGCCGGGAAGCTGAACATGGGTGTAGACGGGATTTGTGACAATTGTGGAACTATAAATCCGCTTCAAGCAAGGTTTTGCTATAGCTGCGGCGGAGCAATATACTTAAAATCAGAACAAGAACAGGAAAATGATCCATGTATCGGGGTTGTTATCGGTAAACGATTTAGAGTGCTTGAACGTGTAGGAGAAGGCGGAATGGGAGTGGTTTATCGAGCAGAGCAACTTGGCATGGGGAGAAAAGTTGCGCTCAAGGTTCTTCATGCTGATTATGCTAAAGATTTAAGAATTATGAATCGTTTTAGAAACGAAGCTGCTTTAGCCGCCGGTTTCAGTCATCCCAACTCTGTTACAGTATATGATTTCGGCATTCATAAAGAACAAATGTATTTGGCAATGGAGTTCGTCGACGGTAATCGCCTCAGTGATATACAAGAAGACAATCAACCTCTTGATTGGAAAAGAGCATGTCGAATTGTTCTTCAAATTACTTCTTGTTTGGAGGAGGCTCATTCTTTCAATATCATTCATCGTGATATTAAAACTGACAATATTATGCTGATTGAGCGAGGAGAAATTAAAGATATCGTTAAGCTTTTGGATTTCGGCATAGCCAAAATTGTAGACAATAAATTTCAGCAGCAGGGGACTTCTCTTACTTTAGCAGGTGAAATCTTTGGAACACCTTCTTATATTTCGCCTGAACAAATACTGGGTAATGAGCTTGATGCAAGAACTGATTTGTATTCTCTGGGAGTAGTTTTTTATAAGTTGCTGACAGGAAGGTTGCCTTTTGAAGCAGAAGTGCCGATAGCATTAATGGCTAAACATCTCCAAGAAAAACCTCCGGCCTTCCTTGAGGTTTGTCCTAAATGTGAAGTACCGTCCCAACTTGAAGGCTTGGTTATGGCAGCGCTGGAAAAAAAGCCTGAAAATCGGCCTTCATGTATGAGAGATTTTGGGGCTGAAATTGCATCAGTATACGGCATACCTTCAAAGAATCCGGAATATATTACCGCTCCTTTCCAGGATGCCGAAAACCTTGTAAGAATAAAAGAGAGTCTTTGTCCTGATATATATGTTGTCGAAGAAGAGCCTTTACTTGAATACAAACCTGAACAAGTGCTGACAGGTGAGTATACAGACAACGATCAAGAACAAAAAAGCGATGAACAAAATCTTGATAACAACTCAAACAGTCAAACCGGTAACCAAAACGAAGTTTCGCAGGATATTATTGTTCTTGAAAAACTTGCTGACCGTATAGCAAAATCATACAATTTTCCCGGAGTTGCTTCGCATATATCTGAAATTAATACCAAAACAGGACGCGATAACACCTCGGCTAATCAACTTGCCAATGTTATTTTAAAAGACTTTGCGCTGACAACCAAACTTTTAAATCTAATCAATTCGGCCTTTTACGGCCAGGTTAGAGGAAAGGTTAAAACAATATCAAGGGCAGTTGTTTTGATGGGCTTTGAACAGGTTCGTCAGATTACTATCGGCATGCTGATGTTTGACCAGTTTGCTTCAAAAGATATTAATACGGCACGTGAGTTAAGAGAAGAAGTTATACAATCTGTTATGAGCGGAATGATAGCCAAAAAGGCGGCTTCTCGTATTGACGGCCTCAATCCCGAAGAAGCCCTTATTTGCGGAATGTTTCACCATTTAGGTAAGAATCTTGTTGTTCTTTGCCTTCCGGACAAGTGGAAACAGATTCAAGAAATCGTAAAAAACGGCAATGCAGATGTTCGCATGGCAGCAAAAGTTGTTCTAGGTGTTTCTTTTGAGGATCTTGGAAGTGCAGTAGCTACAAGATGGGATTTCCCTTCAGGAATTGTAAAAACAATGCGACCTCTTCCGGGAGGTGTCCTAAATCCCGCAAAAAATAAAGATGAACGTTTGGGGCAAATTGTAGGTTTTGCTCATGAATTTACAGATTCCATAACAGCGAACAGTGCAAATGAGAGTGCAACTATCATAAATGATTTGTTCAGTCGTTTTAACAAAACAATTCCTTTTAAAATTGGAGAAATGGATTCTCTCGTCATCGAATTACAAAGCGAACTGCAAAACTATACAAAGCTCTTTAGCATAGACACCAAAGGTGCGAAAATACTTGATAAACTGTCAAAATGGACTGGGATTCCGGTTTCTGAGGTGTCAGAACATTCTGCTTCCTCTGATGATTCAAAAAAGAAGGATCCTTCTGCAATTTCGACTGCCAAGGCCGCTCAAATTGCTGCAAAAAAAGAGCATATAGAAAGAGAGCGTATTCTAATAAACGGAATCGAAGACGTTGCTCGCTCAGTAATAAGAAGAGAGGATATTAATGGTGTATTGGTCCAACTCTTAGAGACAATGTATCGAGGCTTGGGATTAGCTCATGTATTGTTTTGTCTAACCGAAGAAGATGAAAATCGAATGTGTGCTAAAACAGGTTTCGGTGACAATATTGATGACTATGTTCGACAGTTTAGATTTTCAATAGCCAAAAACAAAGGAAACAAAGATCTCTTCAGTACGGCTCTTAATCTAAATAAAGACTACATAATCAATTGTGAGAAAGATCGAATACATTCAGCAATGCTTCCGGAATGGTTTCGCAAGATAGCATCACCTTCAAGCATTTTGGTTTTACCTTTGGTAATAGACGGAAATCCGGTAGGACTTTTTTACGGAGATTTGACAAAGCACAACGCAACGATTGACCGCAGCCTTGTAAAGCACGTCTTTCAGCTTCGCAACCAAGTCGTAGCAGCAATAAAAAAGACTTTCATTCATGGCGGAAAACGAATCGCAATGCGATAGAAGAGCATTCTTATGAACGAAGTGCAAAGAAACAACACTAAAGGATCCTCCAGAACTTTTTTGGGAGTAATGTTTGAATGTTGTAATGTTTACGCCCGCATATACCGAAACAAATCGCAAACCGCATATGAAGGATGCTGTCCCAAATGTATGAGAAAAATAACGGTTAGGATTGAAGCTAACGGCAGTGACAGTAGGTTTCTTTGGGCTAAATAGTTTCGATCTCAGAAGTGTGGTTCTGAAGCTACGCGGCAGTTTCAGGAGAACAGAAGAGACTTAGAAAAAACTTCAGATAGAAAAAACCCGCGTAATTACATATGGTTGACGGCATATTTAACTCTTGTTCAAGAAGGAAGATCCGCTGTAACAGTACGGAATATTACGCCTTTTCTTTGCTTACTGTCGTTTCTTTCTTCCTGATCATTCTTGTGCACTTTAAAATATTTAAGTCGGTTCTTCTGTAGGAAGGTTTAACCAGCAATAAGGATCCTCGGCATATAAATCTCCAGTAGCGGCAAATGCAATACCTCGACAACCTCCGAAACAAACATTCTTTCTATGAATGCATTTGCTGCATTTGCCTTTTATCTTATCGGAATCAAAATCCCGTAATTCCTTCAATATGCTGCTTTTGTGCCAGATGGAATATAGTGATTGCGATGTCACGTTGCCTGCACTGTTACGAATATACGGGCAGGGATACACTTCACCTTTCGGAGATATAACGACCTGTGAGATACCTGCGGAGCATCCAATACCTAAAGATAGATTATTTTTTGAGTAACAATCATCAGCAACGATATCATCACCGCTTTTTCGATCAAGCAGCCATGGATAGATGCTGTCAAATTGAAAATTAAGATCGGCGCCTAGTTTTTCTTCCGACTCCCGCATACGCTTTGCCAGATCAGAAATGTCCTTCGGTGCCGGCTTTGTATTAAATTTATTTTCGTTTGCGCGTCCTAGCGAAGCACACAGTCCAATCTTCAAAGAGGAAACTCCGATAGACTTGGCAAGTTCCGGCAATTCCGCGATGTCATTCACATTGCTGTTACTCACGCAAATATTCATCACAGTGTGGTACCCGGCTTTCGAAAACAACAGAAGAGCATTGACGGCTTTTTTGTAGGAGCCTGCAGATTGCCTCAAATAGTCATGTGTAGTCTCCGTACCGTCTACACTTACCTGAACAGCAAAAATGTTCATACCTGCAAACGTTTTCAAGGTATCTTCGTTTACCATTGTGCCGTTTGTGGAAAGCTTTATAGCGAAGTTTTTTTCAGTTGCATATTGAACAAAATCAACAAAATGCGGATTCATCAGCGGCTCACCGCCCCCCATAGTAATTTGAAAGACTTTCAGTTCAGCCAGCTCATCTATCAATCTCTTACCGTTTGCCAACGACCAGTATTCCTGCTGTGTATTACCGCATGAAGTGAGACAATGATGACATTTCAAATTGCACCGGTGTGTCAGTTCCCACAACACCGAAAGCGGAGCACTTAAATACCTTTGACAGTTTAAACTCTCTCTTGGTTGAATTCCAAGATCATTCTTGGGCATTGATTCCGGCTCAGATATCCATCTGAGCGCAAAATAGCCGGTGAATTTATGCAGTGTTTCAGCCACTCTTCTCTCTGATGTTTTGCGGTCTGTTCTATATCGTCGCGCCATTGATGCAATTATTGTTACAAGCGGTGTTGAGCCGTCACACAATACAGCTACATCTGTTTCAAAATGGTCTAATGGCAACTCTCTCATCATGTGAGGATTAAACAGAAATGCTCCGAACTCTTCAGGCCGAACTGTTATAAATGAATAAAATTTTGGTGTTTTCATATTCACTGTAATTGACATCGAAGCTTCAATATTCGTGAGGCCATTGAGGTCAGGAAGATCCCTCCCGTCTCATTTTGTCGATCATCACTTGAAATGATTTTTTCATGTCTGAAGGGATCTTGTCCCAATCAACAGTCTGAAGAACATCAAGATATTCGAAGGGAATATCAAAAATCGGACCGCCGCCGCAGGCTATATATGGACCGGCAAGACATTTTTCCGGCCCGACCGAATTAGGCAGACCGAACTTACAGGAAGGGATGTGTAAATCAGGAAGTCCGAGTTTACAAAGGATGGACGAATTGGGCAAACCGATTTTACAAAGTAACACAGAATCCGGACCTCCTTTGATGCAATGAAGAGCCGGCTCCTTCGTGTATCCTTTCGCGTTGACATCGCCCAGTAATGCAAGACAGTCCCGATCATGCATTGCCCATGCTGCGCTAAAATCATCATCCATCGCAAGAAGATTATCTACGAGTGCATCATATGCCGCCCAACCAATATCGAAGGCTTCCTGGGTTGTTTTACCTTCCAATAGGGCAAAGTTCGCTGCATTGGACGCAGTACCAAATTCAGCATCTCGACCCATTACAAAAGCATGGTTCTCTGTATATCCAATATAGCTTTTTACACCCTCACTGATGGCAGCCGGTCCAAGCCCCGATGCGGATTGACAAGACACTGTCGATATAACAGTACCTGCGGCTTCATCCACGTTCAGCTCGTCAATACCCGGCTCCGATGCATTTGATTCTTGTCCCCACAAAGTAAAGCTGCTGCCGTGATCGTAGTGAATTATCATTGTCGGATTGAAGTCATTCAATGCTTCTTCTATTTTTTCTCGGGTAGCGTTGTTTATAGAGAGGTCAAGTACATCCCAACCTTCGTCAACAGCTTTTTGTTTTACTTCGCCGGCCCAATTATAAGAGCCGATTTCTGTATATGCATCACCTGTAATCCTGGGCCGAATGAGTAATAGTTTCTTCTTCTTCAAAAGAAACAGTTTTTTTAATGAATCGAAGCGTTGACTTGCTTTCAGCTCTTTGACTTGTACTGTTTTTGCGGTTACCATATTTATCCTCTCCTTCTAGCTTTTTCATTTCTCAACTTGGCCTGTGTATCCAAAAACAATTTTCCATAAGATGTGCCCTTGTTTGCCTCTGTGAGAATTTCGTTGAGCGAAAAACTGCGGTCCCCCACAATAAGTTTCTTTTCGTTGCGCTCTGATTCGGATTTTGAAGAAATCATCTCTTCTAAATGATGAATCTCCAACTTCATACGTAGTTGCTCTTCCTCTTCTTTTCTCTTGTTAAACTTCTCGTTTGTCATTTTTCCCTCCTTTTGTTGTCACCGAATTGCCAATAAGCATTATTCAACCATTCGAAAATACGTATTTGTCTAGCAACCGAAGACTTCATTTATTTTGATATCATATCACTTACTTTCGCTAAACTGCTGAAAACAGTTACTGAAAACAGTTAATAGATGTCCAATATACGACTTGTGTTCTCGCTACACACGTTATGCCGAATAACCACAGTAGATTGCGACCAAAGAAAGAATACAAAAAGTATAAAATAAGTCAATTCAGATTTTATAAATTTTACATTATTTGGGTAGAGTAAATATTCACCCTGTATCATTTGTGCTACGGTTATGCCCGAAGTGCAACCTATGTAAAGGTTAGACAGATAAATGCCATTTTGGTTGTATACATTAGAACCGCTTTTATTTTATTGCCGTTTTACATTTTTCACAAAAAACAGAAAAATCATTCAAGAGAATGGTTGCATGCGAAAGAAATCCACATTTCAATGATCATGGCATCTATTCAGAGAATTTGTACGGTGCGAAGCATGTCTTGATAAAACAGACCGATATATGGACAGGGGTCAGGCCAAGAGGAGC
>CAYWLQ010000106.1:0-20478 GCA_964458775.1 uncultured Myxococcales bacterium
TACTGATGCCGATTCCGATACTGATGCTGATGCGGATGCAGACACAGATACAGACACCGACACCGACACTGTTTTACCATGTGCTTCTCCTGCAACTTGCAGTGAACACTGTCGTTCTCTTGGCGGAGAGCCGGTTGACGGTTTTTGTGATAACAGTTTACAGTGTTGTCTTCTAGGTACAACTGATGCTGATGCTGATTCGGATACCGATGCAGATACCGATGCAGATACAGATGCAGATGCAGATGCAGATGCAGATGCAGATACAGATACAGATACAGATACAGCCTGTACTTTTACCTCAAATAACGTTGTTATGAGTCAGGTTATAGGTACTGTGGCCACTGTCACATGGTCTGTAGATAAGACTCCTGTAACAGAAGCATTTATAGAATACGGGCTTGATACCAATTACGGTTACAAAGCTCCGGTTGATTTAAACGAACCCAATTATGCCACAATGCTTTTGGGTATGAAACCTGCTCGCGACTATAATTATCGCATAACCGCGAAAGCAGGGGGATCTACATGTATAAGCGAAAACAAAACGATACGTACAGGACAGTTGCCAATCGGATTGCCGCAAAAAACAGTCAATACTACCAATGCAAACGCTCTTCAGGACGGTTTTACTATTTCAGCTTTTTTTAATGCCGGTAATAGGGCTTTTATTCTCGACAAGGATGCGGACTACGTTTGGTGGTATCAGCCCTCGGGGAATACCAATGACTGGGTTAGAGCGAGAATGAGTTATAACGCAAAATATATGTTTATAGGCAATGGAAACGTTCCCGGACCCAGCAACGGCGTTCTGGTTAGGGTAAAAATGGATGGTACAGAAGAAAAAAAATATAGCGTGCCGGCTCGTCATCATGATGTACTGATTCTTCCTGATGAAACGGTTGTTTATATGGAGTATGAAACCGCAAATAATATTACGTGTGACCGCGTTATGGAAATGAATCCTGAAACCGGTGCTTCACAAGAAGTATTTAAGGTTAGAGATCACTTTACTATCCAGCCGCCGTCCGGAGGCGGTTTCGGCAACGATTCCTGTCATTCCAATGCAATAAATTATGTACCGTCTGAGGATGCATATTACATGTCAATATTGTACATGGACAAAATCATAAAATGGAATCGAACCACCAAACAGCTGATTTGGACTATGAGCGGCGACCAAAGCAGTTTTAGCGGTGCATCCTGGTCGCGTCAACATCAACATCACATAATGCCGAATGGTATTTTGCTGTTTAACAACGGTTTGTCTTCTTCATCTAAGGCTTTGGAATATTCAATAAATGAATCTTCCATGACAGCGTCAGAAATATGGTCTTACGCAAACGGTAATATGAGTACAATGTCTATGGGCGATGCCAAACGAATGCCTAACGGAAATACTTTGGTTACCTTTTCTACAAATGGCGTTATTCAAGAGGTCGGTTCTTCAGGAACGATGCTAAGAGAGATTTCATGGGGCATGGGGTCAGCAGTGGGATATGCTAACCGGGTTCGTGACCTCTATAGTATTCCGCCTGAATATGATTTCTATCCGCATAAATAAGACTATTGTTGCAAGGAGGAAATGATGAAATTTGTTTATGTTAGTAGTTTTGTTTTATTGTTATTGTCTATTTCAGGTTGTCCTTCTGAATCTGATTCACCCAGAGATACCACTGACAGTGCTGACTCCTCATCTGACGTTGATTCTGATTCCTCTAATTGGGATATTTGCGATGAAGGTGATCTGTCTATGTTGTGTTCGAATGGTCCTAAAACATCTTTTTTACTAGATGACAGTTATAATTTCTTTTTTAAAAGTACTCTTCACTTAGATTCTGTCGAAGTTAGGGGTACCTCTCCGCTTACTGATCTCACCTTTAATTGGGGTGAGTTGAATACCGATTTTCTTAAACGTTCTCTCAGTCCATTAGCTGATATTGATTTGGTTTTGATAACGATATGGGATATGAGTCCAAATGAATTAGCGGAAAAAATCAACAACGATACGCTGAATCAGCAAGATAACGGCGGGCGTGTTCTATCAGTGTATACAAATAATATAATAACATCTGAAAAGCTAACCAACTTTACGATGCTTGGTAACCCCATAGTTAATCCCGATGACGTTGCTGTAAGAGACTCATTTTTTGATGCAACTGACCCAAATTACAACCCGGAGAGAAGAACGCATATGGTCATGGCACAGACAGGAACGATTGCAGGCAAGAACGCAAGAATGCTGCAATTTTTTACGCTATCTCCGACTTCAGACAATACGGAAGTAAATCTTACTTCAAACTCAGCCTCTCTTACTTACGAAATCGATTTGCGCAAACAGTCAAGGTTACCGGTCGGCGCAGCTCAATCCAATATCAATATTGATTGGGACGGGGTCACTCACAACAGCCTTGGCAATGCATTTATTCCGACAGAGATCAGTAGGGTAGTCGTTGCAAAATATAATATGGATGTTTGTGAAATTGAAAACGATTTCTTGAATTTGGAGAGCAACTATAGCGAATGGTATTATAAAGACTTAGAATTTGTTACGACAGAATTCAATTTGGCTGATTTGACCTCGAAAGATGGAGTTCCGTTTTCGGGTATAACCGCTGACGGAATCTGGATTATTGCTCTATTTTGCGGTGAGTGTCGCAATCCGGCACCGCGTTTTATGACTTTATTGACTCCCTGCTGAAAGCTATGATTCTTTTGAATGTCCTTTTTAATAATACGTGTAAAGCAAGCAAAATAACATTGTATACTGTTGCTTCAGGTGAACTGAGAATAATCAGATAATGTGTCATATGTTATTCTGTTGTTTGAATTGCGGGGTTAATTTATGTAGCTCGGTAAAGATCAGTTTTTGTTGCATTCTTTTATAATAGCGGCCTTTAGAGAACTGCAGCAGGTCTTGCTCCCGAAATATGATCGCCAGACTAATTCTGCAAAATCTTTTCCCGGAACTGAAGCCCCCAACTGTTTTCCGTTTTCTATTATTGTTGTTCCTTTTCCAGGAGCATAATTTATTTCCACATTTGCTCCTGACTTTAGATCGTTTTTAAAACGAGACAAGAAATTATCAATTTTGTTTCTAAGAACTGTTTGGTCACCCTTTTCTGGAATATTTGCTTCAAAAGTTGAACGAAGGTTGGATGTGAGTCTATCAATGGGAATATCTCTCAGCATTTTAAGTCTCATGGATTTAACTTCGTTGTTATATACAATTGGGGTGGGACTACAGTTTCCGCTCTCTGAATATGCTGACAATTTGTATATATCAATGAATAGAAAAGACCGATTTCCGCTTCCTATAAGCTTTACGGTTTTTCCGTCAACTGTCAGAGAATCTTGAGCATATCCTGGAAAGCAAATTAAACAAGCAACTGCAAAAACAAGACAGCATATCGGTAACCTCATTAATCGATTACGGAAACAAATCATTTTTTACTCCTGTCTATTCATTAGGTATTCAGTTCTTTCAGTCGACTATTTTGACGAGTCATTGTTGGTAAAGCTTCAATAGTAACTCTCTATATGTGTAAAGTGTATTCTAGTTTTTTTTTTACACCAAAACCGTTACTGTCTGATGATAAATCTTTCGAGACGACAGTTCAAACAACATTTTTGGAACAATATGTAGAAAATACATTAGAAAATAGATCATTTTTTTTTACTAAAACTACTATATATTATGACTGAGTTTATTCAGTTACGATTTGTAATGTTTTGTTCCTGTAGGTTTCTACAGAAGACTTTTGTGAACATAATGTTTCCAATCTTGTCACCGACACTTTTTATTTGTGTAGTATTAGTGATTTGGTTTTTTTAGTTTTTTAAGGTTTAAAAAAACAGACATAGAAAGGTATGAGGGTAAATAGGTTATGATTCGAGTTGTTTACAGTATGTTGTCAGTTTTGTTTATTATACAAATTATTTCTTGCGGTACAGAGCCGGATGAAAACGATTCCGAGCAAAACGATACTCAGGATTCTGAGGACAAAGATACATCTGTAGCAAGTCAAATTGATGATCTGTCAACTCTGGTTGATAAAGCCTATCTCATCAAATTCGACAAAGGCTATTGGTATTCTCCCAAAGATGTAGGACAAGAAGTAGGAATGTATGTTCCCGGTTTTGTTTTTCAGTTTAAGACAGTTAGCGATGACGGCACCTTTACAGCTATTGTCGGCACTTCAGATGAAGACGGAAAACAAAATGTCTGTAACAAAACATTTTCAATGACTGGAAAAATAGAGAACACTACAGAAACCAACGGAACAGATATAACATCTTTTAATACCGATACAATTGATATCGAGGCAATACTTTCAGGTCCGCTGGACGAAAATACCAATAAAAATCCTCAAACAATTGCACCGATTCGCAACTTTTCCATAGGAGGAATTTTTGTGGATCAAGGAAACGGATTTAAAAAAGGAACGATGAATGCATTGATGGATTTTAGGGACATTGCATGTCTTTTTGCATTGCTCAGCGAAGAAGACCGCAACGCAGATAATATTTGCGGGTTGATGTATGACACTCTTGGATATAATTGCGAGTCTTGTCCCTTTGATACAGCAGTATCGCATTGCGTTACTATGAAAGCTGAATTGTTCAAGGCTTCGGCAGTTGATGTTTCGATAGTAGAAGTTGCTGAGTTTGATAGATCTGCTGCTTGTCTTGACGACTCGGCTTGTCTTTAATCCAGTTTGAAATTGCTGAGCAATCGGACATGAATTATGATTTTTATGCTTACTATTTTGTCTCAACGGTCTTTTCTCTTGTTTGTTATATTGATAGTTCATTTTGCATTGTTAAAAAATATTACAGCAGGAGGAATGACTATCGGCGATCAGGGTTCTCATTCCGAGGGACGAGGCGGTGCATTTACAGTTAAAGCAGATGATCTGTCCGCTATAGAATATAACCCGGCCGGTCTTACAAACATTGGCGGAACTCAATTTCTGCTCAGCAATCGCTTTGGATATGCAGTGGAGGAATTTAAGAGAACATCAATTGTTCACAGAGATCAAGACATCTCTTTTGAGAGAGTATCCAATAATCATCCATGGCAATTACTAAACCCGCTTATAGCAGCGGGCGCTAATTTCGGACTGAAAAATTGGGCTTTTGCGATTGGAGCCTATTCTCCTCCCGGTGTAGCGACTCAAGATTTTCCGGAAGACGGCGGTCAACGGTTTATGTTGATTGAGCGGGATGTAAAAATTTTATACTACAATTTAAGTGCAGCGTGGAAACTGAGAGATTTTTTAGGCTTGGGCATAAGCTTGCAGTGGGTGGATGCAGCTCAGATAAAACTCAGTCTTGTTGTAGACGGCAATACCGCTGACGTAATTAATCCGGCGGGAAGCCCGTTGGATTTTAAAACAGTCATTGAAGGATCGGATCACGTCGGTGTCTCCGCAATTATCGGCTTTTGGATCAAACCTGTTCCCTTTTTTCAACTGGCATTGTCAGGACGTATAGTCCCTACCCCGATAGATGCAAAATGTAAACTTGGTATAGTTAATGTCGATGATAGAATTGCAATTCCCAATATGTCTGACGACAAAGTTACTTTGTCGATGAAGCTTCCTCCTATGGCTCGTGCGGGAGTAAGATATATACATAAAAAGCTAGAAAAAGAGGTTTTTGATTTAGAACTCAATATTAAATATGAAGCATGGTCGATGATGGACCAATATACGCTTAACGGACACGGTCTTGTTGCTACTCTTGCCGGGCATGAAATAGAAATAGACAAGATATATATAGACAAAAACTGGAAAGATACGGTGAGCATTCATTTAGGAGGAGATTACAATATTCTTGATAAGAGGCTGATTCTGAGAGCAGGAACCTTTTTTGAAACCGGTGCAAAGGAGGAAAACCATGCTTATGTCGATTTCTTTGCTTCTCATAGATTGGGCGGAGCTTTGGGTACTTCAATTCTGTTTTTCGGTTTAGATTTATCTCTATCATATACATATATATATGAATTTCCATTTGTTGTAGGTCTTGATGAAGGAAAGATCAAACAACAAGTTCCAGGTAGGCCGGGTTCAGAATCAGCAACAGTAAACGCCGGCGAATACAATTCTCATTATCATTTTGGAACCGTGTCACTCTCATATACGTTTTGATCACAAGGAGTTTGCGAAAAGATGTTAAAAGAATGCCGAATAACTTTAATCTCGGGCTTTTTCGCTCAACTTTTAATTTCGCTTATTTTAACGCATTCTAGTTCTGCTTTTGCCGGTCTTTTTGACGAAGCAGTAAGCGGACAATTACCGTTATCAGGTTCTGAAAACGAGCCTTCCAATTCCGAGACAACACAAATCTCTGAAAAGGCTGCAAACGAAAACGAAGCAGATGAAACAACTTCACCTATTTCAGAGAATGACAAAAACCAAACTGAAAAAGAAGAATCGCCCGAAAGCTCATCCCGGGTTATCGTGGAGCGAATAATTGAGAGAAGCGGTCTTGCCTTTGATTTAAACGGACATCTTAAAGGAAGCTTATTTGTCGGCAAAATGCCTGACTATAGTCGAGTCGAAATTAAGAGCGGCTATGGAGAGATGGGGCTTAAATTAAAGGTTAGCAAATCTCCTTTTGGAGATGCCTTCGGCGAGGTTCGTTTTCAAGGCGGATATCTAAATGACAAAACCTATCTGGGACAACGCACAGAAGGCGCAGTAAGCGAAGAAGATATGGGAAAATTTCAGACCCGTATCAAACTTAGAGAAGCATACGTCAATGCGTATATTGGAAAGCATTTAGATTTTAGGTTCGGTTATCAAATAATAGTATGGGGACGTGCTGACGGTATTAATCCGACTAATAATCTTACTCCCATCGATATGCGAGTGAGATCTTCCGAAGAAGATGATAGAAGACTGGGCAATCTTGCGCTGAGAGCAAATCTCAAATTTTCTCCAATATGCATTGAGGCTGTTTGGGTGCCTTTGTTTGCGCCGTCTTATATGCCAAAAATTAATTTGGCCGATTCTATTGTATTCGAAAATCCAAAGTATCCGACTACGGATATTTCCAAAGGCACCTATGCTGCGAAACTTCATTTGTTGTTATCTAAAGTAGAAATGTCATTTTCATACCTATACGGATACTCTCCGCTTCCGAGTTTGTCCTTTACTTCTCATAATCTGTTGGATGATCCGCGCGAAGGTAGTGCTCAAATAAAGGTTGCCCGTACTGCTTTTCAACACCACGTTGCCGGTTTTGATTTTTCAACGGTCATTGCAGGCAAAGTAGGCCTTAGAGGAGAGATGGCTTTTAAGTATCCTGTCGATTTCAAGGAACAAGAACCTCCGTATACAGATGAAATTAAAAAACAAGTAGCAGTGCCCAACCCCGAACTTTACTATGTTCTGGGTTTCGACAAAGAAATAAAATCAGTACATTTAATTGCTCAGTATGTAGGCAAATCAATTCTTAAGTGGAAAGACTTGGCTGACAGTCCCATTGATGTGAACCTAAATAATTTGGACGAAACTCTCAGCAATTCTGTCGGATATGCCAATGAAGCAGGCATTGCTTTTATGATTCACCGAGAACTGACATTAAAAAACAGAATCATTCAGGGCCAGCCCGAACAATTTCAACACGGAGTGTTTATGCGTCTCGAATGGAAAACCTTGCATGAGACCCTTTCATTGTCGGCTACAGGAATGTTTAACGCTTCGACATTGGAATGGATGTTATATCCCAAACTTGCCTACAGCATTACTGACGCAATGTGGCTGACAGTGGGCGGCGAAATATATCAGGGACCCAGCGATACCCTTTTCGGATATGTGGAAGAGATATTGTCTGCAGGTTACACAGAACTGAAAGTTGCTTTTTAAATCATGTTTAATCAAGAAGGCTTCTCCAATTATGTGATTAAATTTAGATGGCTGTTCATTGTTATATTTATAGGAATAACGGTCTTTTTCTCCTTACAACTCCCTAAAGCTCAGATGGACACTGATATGAAGAATCAGCTTCCTAATGAGCTCTCTTCTAGAACCAATCTTGACGAGATAGAAAAACTTTTCGGCGGAACAGATATGGCAATGATTGTCATTTCCGCTGATAACATTGTTAACGAAAAAACCCTCGAACGAATTTCTAAAATAACATCAGAAATGGAGCGTCTTGTTGAAACGGAGCGAGTGTTAAGCCTTTTTACAGCCAAAGAGATTAGTGCTGATGTCGAAGGTATGGTTGTTGAACGGGTTGTAAAAACATTACCGAAATCTGATGATGACATAAAGGAGGTTAAAGAGCGTATTAAAAGAAACGAACTGGTATATGGAAATCTGGTTTCCAAGGACTTTAAACATACAGCAATTTTGGGTTTTGTAAGTCCTAAGGCAAAAGACTCGGAGCTTATAGGGAAACTGGAAAAAATTCTTGAAGACAATCCTGGTACTGAAGAAGCATATGTAGCAGGAATGCCGGTTACAAGAGTAAGTCTTGCGAAGGATATTCGCAAAGACATGAAAAAGTTTTTACCGGTAGGTCTTCTGTTGATGATAGTATTTCTAACAGTTTGTTTTAGGCAGGCAAGAGGCGTGCTTCTTCCGTTCTTGGTTACGGTAATGTCCATTGTTACAGCAATGGGCCTAATACCTCTTTTGGGATGGAAGATACATACGGTAACAGTGATTTTGCCTGTTATTCTTTTGGCTGTTGCGAACAACTACGGGATTCACATTATTGCACGTTACCAGGAAGATAATGTTTCAGGTAATACATTATCGGTTTTAGAGCTTGTTACAATTGGTATCAGAAAACTCTCATATCCTGTTATTGCAACTGGAATTACTACAATTGCAGGACTGTTATGTCTAATTTCTCACATTATCGTTCCGGCCGCTCAACTGGGAATTTTAGCTGCTGCAGGTACAGCGTTTGCAATGTTCGGCAGCCTGTTGTTTATTCCTTCCGTTTTATCTCTGCTAAAGAAAGGCAAGTCGCTATTTCGAACAAAAGAAGAAAGAGAAAAAACAGATTTATTCTTGGATAATATACTGGGCAAGATAGCAATATTTGTTTGTAAAAGACCGAAGTCGGTATTGATATTTTTTCTGTTATTCGCGGTGATACTGGGAATAAGCTCATTAAAGATTGTAGTCGACTCAAACCCTATGAGCGTTTATTCAAAGGATCATCCTATTTGGCGTTCAACACAGATCTTAAACGATAAGCTTGGCGGTTGGGCGGGTGTTTCAATAGTTTTTGAAGGTGATATTCAGAGTCCTAAAGTGTTGCAGGAAATTGATAAAATAGAAACTTATTTACAGAAAAATAAGTTTGTCAGCAATACTTCATCAATTGCTCAGGTACTGAGAAAAATGAATCAAGTATTAAATGACGGAGACCCCGCCTACAATAGAATTCCTGATAGCAAGGAATTGGTTGCCCAATATTTTTTACTATATTCTATGAGTTCAAGTGTTGATGATTTTAACAAGATTGTCGATTTCGACTACAAACATGCGCAGGTAATTGCCAGAGTAAATGATAGCGGAACTTTAGCTGCAACCAAGGTTATTGAAGACATTAACAGCTATCTTGCAAAAAACAAAAATGCGCCGATTCGTTTTGTCGGCGGCTTTATAGATGTGCTTTCTGAAATGGTTTCTCAGATAGTAAGAGGGCAGTTGTTGAGTTTGTTTATTTCTTTTCTTGTAATAGCTGCTTTGGTTGCAATTCTAATGAAATCCTTGGTTGCCGGCATTTTTTCTATGTTTCCGTTGGCTTTGGCCACGGCAGTATTGTTCGGTCTTATGGGCATTTTGGGTATTGAGCTTAACCTGGTAACGGCAATGCTGTCCTCTATTATGATGGGGGTGGGCATAGATTATACGATTCACTTTATGTGGCGCTACAGGGATGAGAAAAAACAAGGTGCAACGATTGAAGAAGCGGTCAAGAAAACGTTGATAACAACCGGACGAGGTATAGTATTTAATGCTTTTTCTGTTGTTGCCGGTTTCATAGTACTAGTGATATCAGCCTTCTTTCCGGTAAGGTTTTTCGGTTTGTTAACAGTTGTCTCTATCGGTGCTTGCCTTATCGGGGCATTGGTATTGTTGCCGGCAGCGGTAGCGGTATTTAGGCCTAGATTTTTAGAAGGAAGAATTGAATAACAAATAAACTTTGTAAGTCGAAACGATAGATTTAAAAAGATATAAAAAAAGGGAGAAAAGCCATGAATATCAGTACTGACAAAAAAAACAGTCGAGTCTCAAAATTGCCGGCGGCTTTTTGTTTGCTGGTTGGTATATCTTTAGTAGGTTTACCTGAAGCATACTCTGCAGATCTTACACCGTCTCAGGTAATGGAGGCAGCTGCTGATGTAAGAAAGCTGGAAGGTTCGGAGTCTGTGATGACTCTTACAATTGTTGACGAAAAGGGAAATAAGCGGATTCGCGAAATTGCCATGGCCGCAAAAATGGTCGACAATAACAAGACTGAAAAACGACTCTATCGATTTCTTTCGCCGGCCGATGTTAAGGGAACAGGGATATTGGCTTTTGACCATGAGAATAAGAATGATGAAATGTGGATCTTTCTTCCAGCCCTTAGAAAAACCAGAAGCATTGCAAGTTCCGAAAAATCAAAAAACTTCATGGGCAGTGAGTTTTCTTATGCAGATATGAATACTCCGATTCTTTCTAATTACAAACTGGCTTTTAAAAATGCTGAGAAGATAAACGGTGTTGATTGTTATACCATTGAGGTTTTACCGATAAACGATAAAGTTGGTTCTGAAGAGGGATATTCAAAAAAGATAGTATGGATTGGTAAGACTGACTTTGTTATCAGGCAATCGCACTTCTACGATTCAAACGGTGTTCTCTTTAAGGAGTTGACGGCTAAAAAGGTAGAGGAAATAAAAACCAAAGATGGAAAGTCTATAGGAAAAGGCAAACCCCGATATAGAGCCAAGTATATGGAAATGACCAATAAATTAAATAATAGAAAATCAGTATTTGAGACAACAAAGATAGAGTACTCTCCGGAAATAACAGACGACTACTTTTCAACTCAATACCTTGAACGACCGTAATATATAACCCAGGTTTCGATAAAAAATATAAGAAGAGGCTTTAATTCTGAAAAAAAGCAAGAAGCCTTGATACCAACCGTTGTTTTTTTACGAGCCGATAGTCTACTTTGCATCTTAGTTTTGTGAGGTTAAGGTAAATTTCACTGAGTCAATGACAGTTTCTTTTTACTACTATTGACAATACTTTTTATTCCTGAAAAAAGAAGATGGAAGAGAGACGTACAAAAAATTCTTCCGACAAATGTTTGGTGTAAACAAACGGCATATTGCGTTAGTATAAACAGCAAATAACAAAACCAGGAAGGCATACTCCATGATTCACAGAATGATGCTTGTTCACAAAGCTTTGGCGGGGGCTTTCGGCGTATATGTAAAGACAGTTTTTGTCTTTTTGGCACTTTTGTTTCTTAAATTAATCGTTTCATTCTTTATGATGCTTGATCATATATTTTTTCCGTCTCTTGCAAAAAAGAAAATTAAGAGTCCTATAATAATCGTCGGAAATCCGAGAAGCGGAACAACCTTTCTGCAGAGATTCTTGGCGGATAATGGCTTCGGAACCGGTTCTCGCTTATGGAAGCTCATTTATCCTTCGTTGACTCTTCAGGCTATTTTGAAGCCGTTTTTGCCTATTATGGAAAAACTCAGCCCGGCAAAACACCATGCTCATGCCGCTCATAAAACAAGTCTTACGTCTATAGAGACCGATGACCCTGCATTGATGTTTCGCTATTTTGACGGCTTTTTTATTTACGGATTCTTTTTGTCTTGGTCAGAGAAAGATCTTATGCCTATGTTTGACCCGGAGCTTAGAGATACATCAAAGCGAGATTTTAAATGGTTTGAAAAGGTTTGGCGTAGAATTCTTGTAAGTGAAAAACAAGATCGAATGGTCGGAAAATTGTTTTCACTGAGTATAAGATTGCCCAAATTTCTAGAACACTTTCCTGACGCAAAAATCCTGTATATGGCAAGAGACCCCCTGGCAACTGTTCCCTCGGGATTAAGTCTTGTAACCGGAGTTCTCGACGGTGCATTCGGCTTTTGGAAGATGCCGGAAGAAAAAAGAGACCACTACATTAAGAGATTATACGGCGCCTTTTTAGAGCTTAGTATGAGATTTCAACGCGATTGGGAGAGCGGAAAGATTGATCGATCAAAGGTAAAAGTTGTTACCTTTGATCGTTTAATGCAAGACTTTGATACTCTCATGATTGAGACAGTTGAATTTTTAGGCGAAAAAATGTCACCTGAGTTAGAAGCTGAAATAAGAAAAACCGCAGAAAAGCAGCGGGCCTTTAAAAGCGAACACAAGTATAATCTGGAAAAGTTTAATCTGACCGAAGAACAAATAAGAAAAGACTACGCTGATTTTTATAAAACATTTCTGGAATAATTGTCCATCCCACACCCGGGTTGATTTTTTGCCGGTCCCATACCACACGCCGCTCAGCTTCCTGTTTTCAGTGAGTCTGACGGGACCGAGGATTTTGTGGGCTCGCCTCTTCTCGAAGACCCATCTTTCATTGGCGAGTACTCACATGAGATACCAAGGGACGGCTTCATACGTTGGAGGGCGGGATTGGTAAAGGGCTGAGGGACAACAAGCCACACCCGAGCCTCACTGTCCCCGAAAAGTCTATGCGCCATGAACTAGAAGAGCGCTTAGTGAAACGATTCTTGTCCTTCTTAGTATACCTTCGATTGATCCGGCAATTTATACAATAATTGATAGTTATGTTAACTGTTCAATATAGTAGAATAATATTCATATCTAACGGCAAAGCCGTGATATACAGAGTGCGAGATTTTTGAGTTTGGTATCTTTCCGTAGGTGCTGAAAAAAAGGGAGAGTATTGTTGTAATGGAGATGATATTTAGAGTTTGGCGGGAAGTGGCCAAACAAATGGATGCCGGTCGCTCTTTGCCTTTAATAGCTGAATTAGTCGGAAATAGGTTTCCAATTAAAACCTTACTGGTTCGTGATTTGAGAGCTCGAGAAATGCGATTGGAGACACGTTTTGCATCCGCGTTTGGAGACAACCGCGTTCCCTCACATTTGCATCGTGAGCTTATAGAACCTGAGTTACACGTTTTGTTCCAACGATTTATCGGCCAGGAAAAGGTGTATAGTCTGAATAATCGTATGGACGACCCTTTGGGTGAAATTGTCGCGCCGCAGGATATTGAAGATCCCTTGCTCATCGGTGCCTTGATGGATGATAGGGAATTGCTTGGATTTCTTGTATTTGCCGCGATGGGAGACCGACAATTCACAGAAAAGCATCACATGCTGTTCGAATTGCTGTTGGAGCCTATTTCTGCTGCTCTTTCTGCTGACAGGAGAATGGCTGAGTTGGACCGTGAGCGCAGGGCGTTTGCGGCGGATAAGGATACGCTTCTGTCAAAACTGGAGCGTCAGGATATTACGGAATCAGTGGTCGGAGCGGATGCAGGGCTGAAATCCGTTATCGAACATGTAGAAAGAGTTGCGCCTACAGATGCGCCTGTTTTAATTTTAGGAGAGACCGGCACAGGAAAAGAGGTAATTGCGCGAACGATTCATCGAAAATCGAGAAGGTCTAATGGGCCTTTTTTCCGCGTAAACTGCGGTGCCATTCCGCCGACGCTGTTGGATTCCGATTTGTTCGGTCATGAGAGAGGAGCCTTTACCGGTGCAGTATCAGATCGGCCCGGTTGGTTTGAAAGAGCGGACGGCGGCACTTTGTTTCTGGACGAAGTGGGCGAGTTAACGCCGGCAGCACAGGTACGTCTTTTGCGCGTTATTCAAGATCAAGTAATCGAGAGGGTAGGGGGACGACATACGATATCTGTTGACGTGCGCATAGTTGCGGCGACCAATGCGGACCTTATGAAAATGAAAGCCGACGGCAGATTTCGAGAAGACCTTTGGTATCGCTTGGCAGTATTTCCAATTTATTTGCCGCCTTTAAGAGAAAGACCAGGAGACATTCCTGCTTTGGCTTCCCACTTTGCCCGCAGTGCCGGAAAGCGACTCGGCGGAGCGCCTCTAGTACCTACAAATTCGGACTTTAGTCTTCTTTTAAATTATCACTGGCCCGGAAATGTCCGAGAGCTTGCGGCAGTAATCGAACGAGCCGCAATTTTGGGAGACGGAAAAGCACTTTCTGTTGCAGCCTCTTTAGGAATATACAAACCTACCGGGACACCGTCTTCGTTGACGGATGTGCCGTTACAATTGCCTTCTTGTTACGCTAATAAAGAAGAATTTTGCACTCTCGAAAAAGCTATGGCAGATCATATCGAAAAAGCTCTATTGATGACCGACGGAAGAGTAGAAGGTAGAGGGGGAGCTGCGGATCTTTTAGGCATAAACCCTCACACCTTGCGAGCAAGAATGAGAAAGCTCAAAGTTGATTGGAATCGTTTTCGGCATAAATGAACTGTTTTTTTACTCAAAAATTTTGAGATAGATACTATTTAGATCGATGTGTATGGAGTAATTTATGAGCTTCCCCTTTACCCGGACCCTGTTTTAGCCATTCTTTGTATAACCGCAGTACCGCAGGGTTTGCGTGGCTTTTTCTTGCGTGTCCTTGTTTTCCGTATTCCAGGTCCTCAAAACGGAGCGCTCTTGTTCTGGCTTCTCTAATATCGACGTCGGTCGGTGCCGGTTGGCCTCCTCCTGCTGCGCAGCCTCCCGGACAGGACATCATCTCTATAAAGTGACAATCCGCAAAGGGACCTTGACCTGTTTTTACTGACTCCATTGCTTTGCGAACTCCGCGAAGACCGCTTGCAACACCGACTTTTAGTGTTTTATTTTTTATCCAAGAAAAGTCATCAAAATGATCTTTTACCAAGGCTGGAACAGCGGAAACCTCGTTCGGCAAAGTTATTGTTGCGATTCTGCATCCTTCGAATCCGGGTACATCGACGAGGCTTTCGGTTGCAAAAAGGCTTTCTGACGGATAGCCGGTAACCAGCTCCAAAACTGTTCTCAGTGCCGCCTCCATTACGCCTCCGGTGTGGCCGAAAATAATGCCCGATCCGCTCGGTCCCGAAAAGAAATCATCAAAGGGGCCCGGCGGAAGGTTGGGAAGGGGAATGTCGAGTTCGCGAAACATTGCGGCGCATTCTCTGGTGGTCAACACATAGTCGACATGTTTCAGATCATCATCACCCATGTCAGGTCTTTTGCATTCGGCTTTTTTTGCAACACAAGGCATTAGGGATACCGAAACAATGTCTTTGGGATTTATTTTCTTTTGCTCAGCATAATAGGTCTTTACAAGAGCTCCCATCATTTGTTGCGGACTTTTACATGAAGACAAATGCGGTAGCTGATTTGGATATACATCCTCAAGAAAGCGAACCCATGAAGGGCAGCATGATGTTAATAGGGGCAACGGATGCTTGTTGTCAGGTTTGTCCTTATTGAGATACAGTCGTTGTAACAACTCTGTTCCTTCTTCAATAATGGTTAAATCTGCGGAGAAGCAAGTATCAAAAACAGCATCAAATCCCAATTGTTTAAGACCCGTATTTAGCTGCCAGGTGACTGCGGCTCCAGGATTGATACCGAATTCTTCGGCTATTCCTACTCTCGGCGCAGGAGCGGTTTGGATAACTACGTGTTTCGTCTTATCCAGAAGGGCTTTTCTTACATCGGGAATATCATTTTTGGGACGGAGAGCAGCGGTAGGACATCGAGCTGTACACTGCCCGCAGTCATAACAGAGTTTGTCATCCGCTAATTCGGGATATGAATGCGAAACAGTTACTGCATCAGGTCCTTTTTCAACAGGAGCTGCCTCATCGATTTGAATACGAATAGCACCTACTCCCTGTATTTCATCACAGCTTCTAAGACAGCGTTCACAACGAACGCATTTTCCCGGGTCACGTTCCAAAGTATCGGCAAAGGGCCGTATTTTGGGGGCTTCAGGACGCAGTCGTCCCGGATGAGTAACGCCGTATTCGGCAGCAAGTTGCTGAAGCTGACAGTTTCCGTCTCTAGGACAAGTATGACAATGAACAAAACCGTGAGTAGGCCAACCGTAGTGATCGATAAAAAGAGCGTTGATTACATCTCTTCGTTCGCGCCAAACCCGATAGTTACGGGTGTCGGCTTCAAGGGGCTCAGTAATTACGAAATCGCAAGCGGTTACAAGTTCCGACTTTCCTACAATTTCGGTTAGGCAGACCCGGCAATCTCCTGTAGGTTTTAAGTCAGAATGATGACAAAGCGTAGGAATCTTTATTCCGATACTGAGGGCGGCACTATAAAGAGTTGTACCGATAGGTACTGTAACGCTCTTTCCGTCGATAACTATTTTAACCTCTTCGGCTAGTGTATTCATTGAGATATTTCCTTTGCTATAAGCTTTGGTACAAATAGTATGAACGCAATATTTGTAGGAGCAAGTCGGCCTGTTGAGAGAAACAATGATTCTATGAAGTAGTCGATGTAACGGCCTTTTATGCAAGGGCATGCAAAAGACTTCTGGCCAATAATTGTTAATCTTTACGGCTAGATCCGCTTGGGGGGGTAAATGTATAGAATTAGGGACTAAATGGACATAGCGCTTTCCGTAAGCACTTGTTACGAATACTAAACTCTCTATAAGTCTTGACTTTCTGTATCCGTACAGATACACATGTGATATGTATTTGATACAGAGATCTGAGCGGTTTGACAGATGGCTTGCCGGCCTGCAAGACCCTAAGGCCAAGGCGCGAATATTGGCTCGGTTAAAAATGGCGGCTATGGGAAATATCGGTGATCATAAATCATTGGGAGATGGAATATCGGAGATGCGTATCGATTACGGCCCCGGCTATTGAGTTTATTATACAAAACGAAGTCAAATACTACTGATTCTGTTGATTGGAGGAGATAAGTCTTCCCAATCCAGGGATATTGAGAAAGCCAAATCCGTTCTGCAGTCTTTGGGAGGTGTTTAATGCGTGAAAAAGTAAAAGTGTTTGAAATCGCTGACTATCTCGATAGCGAGGAGACTATTGCCGAGTATCTTTCCGCTATTTTAGAGCAAGGTGACTTAGATCTGTTGGTTTCGGCTATAGGAGATGTAGCTAAGGCAAGGGGGATGACTCAGATAGCATCTTCTGCCGGACTAGGCAGAGAAAGCCTCTACAAAGCACTTTCACCCGGTGCCAAGCCGCGATTTGAAACTGTAGTCAAAGTATTGAGTTCACTTGGCGTTCAGCTGCAATTGATTGCTACAAAGAAGAAAAAGCGTTCTGCCTGAGAACGCATAGAGTTCTTTCGCTTTGCCGGAAAGAATAAGGAATGGTCTTAATTATTGCGGGCCGGTTCAATCGGTCGCAGTTATTTCTCTTTTTAAACCTTCCGCCAGTCCTAAATCGAAGGCTTTGGTATTAAATGATATTGTTTCGCTTGGTGTTGTATCTGCGATGGCTTTTCGCATTGCTTCGGGGGTTATTATTTTTGTTACAGCGGTAAAAAAGCCGCACATTATCATGTTTAGCGCCATTGCTTTTCCCATGTGCTGCTCGGCCAGGTTAATTGCCGGAATTCCAAATTTTTTTGCGTTCGGACAAGTTGTTTCATTTGGTACTACTAATTCATTTTCGTAAATTAGAATTCCGTCTTCTTTTAATTCCGGAACAAATTTGTCAAAGCCGGCTCTGCTGTAGACCATAAGGATATCTGAGCGTTTGATATACGGATATGCTATCGGATCATCCGAGATCATTAGTTGAGCGGATACCGCGCTTCCCCTTGCTTCGGGGCCGAATGATTGAATTAGGGTTGCTTGTCGATCTTCGAAAATTGCTGCTGCTTTGCCAATTATTATTCCGCTCAGAATAACGCCCTGACCCCCCATTCCGGAAATGCGAATGTCGTGTTTGCTCATTGAGCCCCCGAATAAGGTACAAACTCATTGCCCAGAACAGAACTCATTTGTTCTTCGTATCTCTCTCGAAAAGTCTTGGTATCTTTGTTTACAAATTCACCTACCGCCAAAACTCCTCCCATGGTCATTGCAACTTCGGAGGTCGGTGCGCCGTCTCGAACTTCGGAACGATTTTTTAAATCCAGCATCATAGCCGCTCCGTCGCCCAGCTTGTTGCGCCGGCCGAAAAGGGTAGGGCAAGGCGATACAACTTCAATAAAAGAAAAGCCCTTTTTGAGCAGTGCATGGGTCATTGTTTTGGTCAAACGTCTCACATGAGAAGACGTCCATCTGGCTATGAACGGCGCTCCGCAGGCGTCGACCAATTGGGGAAGATTAAAGGTATCTTCAAAGGAACCGTACGGAGTTGTCGATGCTTTGGCGCGATTCGGAGTTGTGGGAGTGACCTGCCCTCCGGTCATTCCGTAGGTATAGTTATTTACACAGATAACTGTCATATCGACATTGCGTCTGGCCGCGTGAATGAGGTGATTTCCGCCTATGGCCGATAAGTCGCCGTCTCCTGAAAATACTACAACTTTTGATTGGGGCAGGGACAAGGACAGACCGGTTGCAAAGGGAATTGCCCTGCCGTGGGTGGTGTGAAAAGAGTCAAGTTTGATATAGCCGGCTGCCCTTCCGGTGCAACCTATGCCCGAAACCATTACAAGTTTGTCGCTTGAAATGCCGGAGTCTGCAATTGCGCGAGTAAAACACCCCAAAACCGTTCCGATGCCGCATCCCGGACACCAGATGTGAGGCAGGCGATCCTCTCGCAAAAACGGCAGCGCCTTGTTGGAAGGAGTCATGCTCATTTTGCAGCCTCTTCGATTGCGGCCAGCACGGTTTCGGGCTCGATAATTCCGCCGCCGGCATGGTCGACGAGGGTTACCGGAATTCTATCCCCGCAGGCTCGACTGACTTCTCGCACCATTTGACCCAAATTGAGTTCGGCTGTCACAACTGCCTTGGTGTTGTCAGCGACATCTCTAAGAAGACGATCATTGAAAGGCCACAAAGTGGTTAGTTTGAGCATGCCGACTTTTAATCCTTTTTTTCTAGCAAGGTGTACTGCTTGAGCCGCGATAGAAGCGGTTATGCCGTAGGAAACTACGGTAACATCAGAACCTTCAATTTGGTCGGCAGTGTATATAGACATGTCTTCTGCGTGATCGAGAATTTTGCGAGACAAACGTCGGATAAGTCGGTCATGAGCGACTGAGTTCATGGCAGGATAGCCGTTGTCGTCGTGAGTAAGGCCGGTTACGTGAAGATTATGTCCCATGCCCGCCCGTGCGGCTTCGGGAATATAGCCGTCATAGGCTTTAAATGGAAGATACTCGCCGGGAGGTCGAGTGGTCAGTTTGCGTTCGACAATCTCAAGTTCGCTGAAGGGAGGAATAATTACCTTTCCCAGCATATGACCGGTAATCTCGTCCATCATAAACATTACAGGAACACGGTAGCGTTCGGCCAAGTTAAAGGCGGTTATAATATGGTCAAGGCACTCCTGAGGAGAAGAAGGCGACAAGGCGATGATCTCGTAATCTCCGTGAGAGCCCCATTGGGCCTGCATCATGTCTTGTTGGGCCGGCAGAGTTGGAAGGCCGGTGGAAGGGCCTGCGCGTTGGACATCGACAAACACACAAGGAGTTTCAGTCATGGCGGCATAGCCGATATGTTCCATCATCAAAGAAAAACCCGGGCCCGAGGTAACAGTCATAGCTTTTACGCCGGCCCAAACAGCACCTTGAAGACAAATCGAAGAGGCAATTTCGTCTTCCATTTGAATAAACATGCCGCCGATTTTGGGAAACCGAGACGATAAATGCTCAACAATCTCGGTGGAAGGAGTAATGGGATAGCCGGCCGCAAACCTGCATCCAGCCGCGATAGCACCCTCGGCGCAAGCTTCGTTGCCGTCGATAAAACATTTTCGAGCAGTTAAACCAAAAGAATTGTCCGTCATGACTTGTCACTTTCGTCGTTAATTTCGTCATGTTTCAGCTTAACGCCAACAATAGCGAAATCCGGACAGTGAAATCCGCAAAGATCACAACCGGTGCATTTGGAAGGTTCTACCAGTTCCGGCAGATGATATCCTTTTTTGTTAAGCTTGCCCTTCATTGCCAAAGCGGACACCGGACAAAAAAGCACACAAAAAGCACATCCCTTACAAAAGTCCTCATTGAGATAAATTGTTCCCCTGGCGGGTTTGTCAGAACTCATTAAGTATCTTATAATATTTACTTTCTGTGTTGTCAAAAGGGATTCCGCGCTCACAAAATAATAACAAAATCATCATACTATTGACAAAATACAAAAACATTGCAAAATGGCACAAATAACTGCTCTCAATTAGAACAGTTCTAGAATTAACCGAAGAGGTTAGGAGGAAAAGAAAATGAATAAATTCATGATGATGTTATTGGCGATGCTTTGTGCAGGAATGCTCGGATTTGTAGC
>CAYWLQ010000107.1:0-20403 GCA_964458775.1 uncultured Myxococcales bacterium
CTATATCTTCTACTATTTCGCCCATCTCTTCTTCTACGGAGATGTGCTTTTCACCCAATTCGGCTTGTCTTCGGTTTTTGTCTTCTATGCTGTTCTCTTCTTGGGCTGCCTGCATACCTGTCATAATTACGCCGATAAAAAGGTTGAGCACAATCATTGTGCCGAACAAAACCAGTGTTACAAATAGAAACGGAGAACCTATGGGATATGCTTGTGGAGCCGTGCATAGATGCTCGATACCTCCGTAACCGTAGTTATCGCAGCCGTCACGATTTATGTACATCAAGTCAGTCCAGTCTTCTAATGTAACTGCTCTAAACAGAGATAACATCGAAAGAGGTAAGGTCGCAAAATGTACAGGATCGTTGTGGCCGAACATAAAGGTGGCTGCAACAGCATAAACGTAAAACAGCAGCATTAATAACAGTGATACATAAGCCATGGATGGAATGGACTTTAGAAGAGCACTTACAAGTATCTGAAGTTTTGGAAGCGCCCTTACCAGCTTTAGAACTCTGAGAAGTCTGGCGAGTCTCAGTACCATTACATATTGTGTTCCGACCGGCATAAAGCAGGCTGCTACAATTATAAAATCAAAGACATTCCAAGGATCTTTGAAATAGTGGTAGAATTTCTTTTCTTCGGCGGCCATTTTTATTAAAACTTCTGACACAAAAATCCAAACTACTATTTGGTCCAGTAGATGAATTATTGTGTGATGTTTGGCTGCGAAATCTTGATATGTTTCTATGCCGACCAGAACACCGGCAAATACAATTACCCAAGTTATAGCATTTTGAAACCATTTAGCATCAGCTATTTTTTTAAAGAATTTTTGCATTGTAATTACTCAACAGTCTTTTGATTATCGTCCTGTATGTTCTCTTAAAATAGATAACATTCTATGAAGAGGTTCCGCCGCGCCCCAAAGCAGTTGATCTCCTACCGAAAAAGCTGTCAGAAAATCATTTCCCATTACCATTTTGTGAATTCTTCCGACAGGGACGGTTAAGGTTCCCGAAACCGCTGTCGGAGTAAGCTCTCGCAGGGTATCTTCTTTGTTATTATCAATAACTTTAACCCATTCGTTGGCGTTCTTTAGCATGTCAGTAATTTCGTCAAGGGGAACATCCTTTTTGAGCTTGATGGTGAACGCCTGAGAATGACAGCGCATGGCACCTACTCGTACACATATCCCGTCTACAGGAATTTGAGTTGTAGTTCCCAAAATACGATTGGTTTCTACCAAACCTTTCCATTCTTCCCTGGTTTGTCCGTTTTCAACTTGTTTGTCGATCCATGGAATCAAACTTGCGGCCAACGGCGCACCAAAATTATCTGTAGGAATCTCCCGTCCTCTTAGTATATTAGTGACAGCTCTTTCCAACTCTAATGCGCCGGAAGCCGGATCTGAGATAAGAGAACTTGTTCCGTCACTGAGAACTGCCATTTGCTTTATCAGTTCAATCATATTTTTAGCACCGGCACCGGAGGCAGCCTGATAGGTCATCGAAGACAGCCATTCTACGAGATTTTCTTTAAAAATCCCGTGAAGAGCCATAAGCATTAAGCTAACCGTACAGTTTCCCCCTACATAGGTTTTAATTCCAGATTTCAATGCATTGTCTATTACTTTGCGGTTAACAGGATCTAAAATAATACGAGCATCATCAGCCAACCTTAACGTGGAAGCTGCGTCAATCCAATATCCCGTCCAACCCTCTTTTCGGATTCTAGGATATATGTCACTTGTGTAGTCGCCGCCCTGACATGTAAGAATGACATCTAGGGTTTTTAGTTCATTGATATCAGATGCGTCCTTAAGAACGGTTTCACCTTGTCCGACATCAGGTCCCTTTCCGCCGACATTGGAAGTTGTGAAAAAGACAGCCTCCAGTCCGCTAAAAGCGTTTGTTGCGAGCATTCGCTCCATCAGCACTGAACCGACCATTCCTCGCCATCCTATAAATCCAACTTTCAAGAGAGTTCTCCTTGTTAAATTGCCCAAATGTGCTCCTTACAATGTTCCGCCAACTTTGCCAAATATTTTTAGATAAGCAGATGCTAGTTTTTATGTGAACTTTTGACACGAAATTGTAATGAACTATGCTTATTTGGATTCCAACTGTGTTGTTTGTTGAGGTATTAAGTCAAGAAAGACAAAAGAAAGGCAATGGGAAGCAAATGAGTCTGATTACGGGAGTAGGTTTTAGCAATCACAGAAATCCAGCTGAGGCAGGTCGTGAAGCAGCTTTGGCTGCTATGAAGGATGCAGATATTGACAAACCGGACTTTGTTTTTCTGTTTGGGACAGTAGGTTATAAGCAGGAATCATTACTTAAAGGTGTAAGGGAAGCTACCGGTAGAGCTCCTTTATCGGGTTGCTCGGGGGAGGGGGTAATCATTCCGGGGGCTGTTCACGAAACCAATTTCGGCGTTGTGGTATCGGTGATTAAATCAGATGAGATAAGCTTTGCTAATGCCCGTGCTGTAGGCATGAGCAAGGATGCGGTTGCAATGGGAAATTCCATTGCAGATGCGCTTTCGCTAAATGATGCCAAGGACGCTTTGACCCTAGTGACTTTTGCTGACGGGCTTACTTTGAACTTTGATGATATGCTAAAGGGTTTAATGTATAAATGCTCGTCTGTTAACAGCATTCCGATGATTGGGGGAACGGCCAGCGATGATTGGAGTTTTACCGCTACTTATCAATACTGCAACGACGAAGTATTTAGTGACGGAGCAGTAGTAACCCTTATTTCCAAAAATGATAATGCAAAAGATACTTGTATTGTAAACGGATCCAGGCACGGTTGTGTTCCGGTGGGAGACGAACTTGAAATCACCAAGGTAGACAAAAACCGTATTTTAGAAATCAATGGTCGCCGGGCGCTTGAAGTAATAGACGAATACCTAACAGTGGAGGAAAAAGGTAAAGACTGGAAAAAAACCAATGTATACCTGGCTATAGGGGTAAAAGCACCGGAGTTTATGAAACATTATGATGACTATCTAATACGCTTTATGCCCATGAGGGATGACGAAAGCGGTGCGGTCTATGTTCCGTGCGAACTGGAAGAAGGTACAAAATTTTTTATGACAAGACGCGATCATGACAAGATCGCAAGCGGAAATATGCGTCTTGCAGAAGAAATTCGTCAAAGCTTAAATAACAGAACTCCGAGGTTTGCTTTACAAATTGAGTGTATAGGAAGAGGACAGGTAATTTTTGAAGACAGTGAAAAACAAAAATTGCTAAGAGATGTTCAATCGGCAATATCAAAAGATGCCAAGTGGTTTGGGGTATACACTTACGGTGAGTTCGGTCCGGTCGGAGGGGTTAACTGCTTTCATAATTACAGCTTGATTATCACTGCAATAGCTTAAATATTTCTACGATTAATCTAATGGAGAACGTTCGTGACACATGAAGAGCAGTTACAAAAAGTAGTTTCTTTCGAAGAAGAAAATAAAAGACTTAGAGAACAAGTAAAGCGGCTTATGGCCGGAGAAAACAAGCTGTATGTGCTTCAAGATCATCTCAATTCTCAACAGCGTATTTATATTCGTTTGGCAGAAATCAGCAGAGAACTAAGTGTATCTCTGAATGTTAATGCCATTTTAAAAACCGTTGTTCATTTTGTAATTTACGGATTTAACTATCAAAGATGTGCTGTTTTTTTGGAAGATCTTTCTGATCACAAGCGAAAATACACCGTTAGAGCTTATGAAGGCTATTATGAGGAAGAAGAAGACTGTCATATAAAACAAGCTGTAATAACCGGTGACGAAGAAGCTTTGAGTGAGACCTACGGAGAGGTCGGTTTTGTATGCCACACAGGTGAAGAACACGACGAGCATACCTTGTCTCTGGGACGTATCTTTTTAATGGATGAGTATTTTGTTTTTGCCCTTAAGCGAAAAGAAGCAGGTATAAACGGCTTTTTAATAGCAGGGAATACAAAGGAGCAGGCAAGATATCAAACTTCGGTCAATGCTGAAGGTGAGATGTTGGTTGCACTGTCAAACTTAGCGGTGCAAACTGCAATTACACTGGCTAACGTTCAATCCTATAGAGCACTCGAAAAAGAACGTCAGCTTCTTGATCGTTTGGTAGACGAACGTACTCGAGAGCTCTCCGAGGCTTTGGATGCTGCTCATGAAGCGGTTCGTGTTAAAGCCGAGTTTTTGGCAAAGGTGTCTCATGAGCTTCGAACTCCGCTCAATTCGATTATCAATATTCCAAGTGCGCTTGCCGGTGAGTATGCCGAGGTTGAATTGTACCAATGTACTACATGCAAAGCACGGTTCCAATCAGAAGGTGATGAAACTGATTTGATATGCCCTGATTGCAAGTTGCCTCTGTATTGTGAAAAGGGAATTCTTTTCAACGGAGATCCCAAGGAGCACCTAAGGTTTCTCAAGTTACTCGGGGAACAGGGACGACATCTTTTAAGCATTGTAGAAGACGTTCTTGATTTTTCCAAGCTAGGGTCGGCTCATATGGAAATCAACTATACAGAGGCTGATGCCAAAAAAATGTTGGAAGAAATCGAGCCTGTAATGGAAAATTCGGTAACAGGTAAAAAATGTATAATCAAGTATCCTAAACTGGAAGCCCCGCTATTGTTTGAAGCGGATAAATTAAGAATTAAGCAAATACTGATCAATCTCATAGGTAATGCAATAAAGTTTACCCCTGATGGAAAAGAAATTTCTGTAGATGTTAGAGAATCCGAAGATGACGGAGGCATTATTGTTTTTACAGTGGCTGATCAGGGAATAGGCATTCCCGAAGATCAGCTTGAAACAATTTTTGAGAGCTTTCGACAAGTAGACGGATCTCATACTCGCTCTTTTGGAGGAACAGGTTTGGGGTTGGCGATTTCCAGACAGCTTGTGGAAATGCATGGAGGAAAAATAAAGGTATCAAGTGTATTGGGAGAAGGAAGCACTTTTGAGTTCTATGTTCCCAAAAAGTTAAAACATCTAGCAGTGCAAAGATCAGAAACAGCTTCTCTATCAATTGTTCCTGCTCCCAAATCTAGTCGATATAGGGGATACGGAAAGGTTGTTGTAGTAGATGATGAACCTGCCCAATTATCCGTCGCTAGAAAGTTCTTAGAAAAAGAGGGCTATGACGTGACGCTGGTATCTGATGCAAGCACTGCCGTAGATATTATACGTGAAATTATACCCAGGTTTGTTATTGTTGACATAATGATGCCTAACGTCAATGGTTTTGAAATAATCATCCAAATGAAACAAGATCCGTCATTATCACAAATGCCGATATTTGCCTCCACAGCTTTTCATTACAACAAAGACAAAGCCGAAGAACTGGGTGCCCTATGGCTTCCAAAGCCGTGGAGTCAAGAAAGATTGTCGGCAGGTGCAATTGAACCTTTTGTCTCAAAAGGAGAAATAAAAAGAACTTCAATTCATCCGCCCAAGCGCACCAGACTTAGCGATTTGGTATCAAAAATACTCTATGTCGAAGATGAAGATGCCAATTTTGAAGTAACTTCACTTTCTCTTAGAGGAAAGTATGTGCTTGATAGAGCTAGAGACAGTAAAGAAGCTTATGAGTGTCTCACAACAAACACCTATGACCTCATTTTAATGGACCTTCAACTGGCAGGCTCTGATTTAAACGGCATTGAGATGTGTGAAGCTCTAACAGGACGAAGAACTGACAATCTTCCAAACTACGCAATGGGGGTAAAAGTCAGGTGTCCTATAGTGGTGGTAACGGCATATGCTTCGTTGTATTCAAAAGAAGACATGTTAAAGGCGGGGGCTGCTGATTTTATTACCAAACCTGTTGATTTTGCACATTTGCTCATTGTATTATCTAGACTAATGATCAGAGGAGAAGTGTCTGATATAAATTGAAGATAGTAGTTTTGAGAATTAACGTGGAAAACTAAAACCAAATTTAAATTGTGAAAACCGGCAAGGCGATAAAACAATATATGGCAAGGTTTGTAATTTAGTAGTCGGCAAATAGAGGTTAGTTCTTAAGAGTCTAATACTTTTGATTATAAACAAGGCTTTTCAATGTGTCTCCTTTTTACTTTTCAGGAGAAAACTGATGGTACTAAAAAAAATTGACCCTTCTAATTTGAGCAACAGGTCGTCATTAGACAGTCCCGGACCTGACGGACTATGGTCCACCGTTCTGTATGTTGAAGATGAGGATTCAAATTGGAATGTTACAGAGCTTCATCTTAGAAACAAATATAAACTTTTTCGCGCAAAAACAGCGCAGGAGACCTTTAGCTTTTTAACTCAAAAAAGAGTTGATCTTATTTTATTGGATATTCAATTGGCAGATTCGGAATATGACGGTATTGAGATATGCAGAATCTTAAAACGTCATCCCTTTCAAGAAATACCGACTGAGGCCAAGTCGATTTTTTGTCAAAACACTCCGATTGTTTTTGTGACCGCCTATGCCGAGCGTCACACCAAGGAAGCTTTGCTCAAAGCCGGAGCCGATGATGTAATAACCAAGCCGGTTGATTTCACCAGAATGCTGCTTGTTTCATCAAGATTGATAGTTAGAAAAATACAAAGTACAAATACTCCGCCGTTTCCCGGTAAGTAACAGAATAGCTCTATGAAAATCAGAACAGAATAAGGTATTGTGTTTTTGTTTTTCGAGGGAAAAACGGGTTGTATTGTTTCAGAGCGCTAGGAATATGGAATTGCTGAAAATATTGTGGGGATTGTTTGTCACTATAACTTTTTTATATTATGTTTAAAGTATGGAATGTGTTTGCAAACTTAGGAAATCTCAATGAATATGTCTTTTGCTCAAGTAGAGATTGACCGAACAGGCTCGCTTGCCGGATTTGAGAGTGCGCTTGAAAAGATTGTAACCTCCGGTGCAAAAAGCGTTATGATTTTTTCCTGTGACAAAAATGATTTAGGCAAATCTGCGACGGATAAGATTTTAAAAAAAATTGAAATACCTGTTTTAGGCGGACTTTTTCCTTCTCTTTTTTTCGATAAAGAATCGTTGGATATCGGAACCATGGTCATCGGTTGGCCGGAACAACTTGATGTTAGAGTTATTCCTGATATTTCATCTGTAAATATTGACTACGAAAAAGAAGTTGAATCGCGTGTGGCTTCGGGAGGCACATGCAACACCATGTTTGTTTGGGTTGACGGATTTAGTGACGGAATATCCGCACTTATAGATTCTTTGTTTGTTATTTTCGGCCTTGAACATAATTATTTCGGAGGAGGCGCCGGTTCGGTTAGGACTATGAAATCGAGTCCTTGCATATTTACCAATGACGGCGTTTTGTCAAATGCTGCGACAGTTACATTTTCCCAAACAGAAAGCAGCATAAGAGCAAGACACGGATTCTATCCTATTCATGGGCCGCTAAGAGTTACCAAAGCAATAGGCAACAAGCTCTATGAACTCAACTTTAGGCCCGCTGCTGAAGTCTATATGGAAATTGTCATGGCGCATTCAGGATGGAGTATCGGTTATGAGAATTTTTCTGAAGCGGCCAAGTTTTATCCCTTCGGCATATCCGACTTGGGTGAAAACCGCGTTGTTAGAGAGCCTTTTGGATTAGATAAGGACGGATCGCTTATTTGCGCCGGAAATCTTGTAGAAGGTTCTATGTTGGATGTTCTTTACGGTAACGAACAGTCTCTTTTGGACGCTGCATCTGAAGCATCTCAAATTCAGTCTTGTCTCAAAGACTCATCTCAAAGCAGATTAACAATGCTTGTCGATTGTATTTCTAGAACCTGGCTGTTGGGACCTCGTTTTTCAGAAGAATTGGCAATGGTCGGCAAGATTCATCAATTGATAGGAGTTTGTACATTTGGAGAGATAGCCGGAAATCGAAGGGAACATTTGGTATTCAATAATAAAACCTGTGTTGTCGGAGCCATGGATATAAAATGACAAATACAGTGCTTGAGACACACGTTTTTTATGAAATAGCCATGTCAATCGGCAATGCCAATGACATGCAGACAATGCTCAAAGAGAGCATGAAAGCCTATGTTCAGAAGCTGGGATTTTTAGCAGGAGCTGTATTTAGAACTGTTTTCGATGACGACGGTTATTGCCGATTTGAATATATTTATTCGATACCAAGAAGCCTTTTTAACAATAAAGACTATTTGTTAGCTTTAGATATAATTTCGGGCAGGTTCAGCACTTCTGAATCGATAGAATTATTGGGTCGAACTCCTATTGTTCAGAATATTGATGAAGAGAGGATAATAGTTGTCTATAAGTTGGAAAATTTCGGTTTGCTTTGTTTTATTGCCGCACATGAGAGACTCTCGTCCCATTTAATTCGATCACTGCTTCCTATTAATGCAAAATTGGCTCAGGCCTGCCTGGCATGTCAAAACAGCGATGCGCTCAAAGCCGAAATAATTGTAAGGCAGGATTCAGAGAGGTTTCTTGCCGAAAGCGAAAAACAACTTAGAGCTATTTTGGATTCAGTACAGACCGGCATATTAATTGTGGATATGCATTCAAAAACAGTTGTTGAGGTCAATACACAGGCGCTCAAGCTTACGGGACGTGAAAAATCAGAAATTGTGGGTCTTAATTGCAGCGCGATTATATGTACACCTGAAAACGGTATATGTCCTGTCAACCGGAAGAACCCCATAATGGAAAATCATGAGTGCGTATTGTATCGAGCTGACGGAAAAAATGTTCCGATTTTAAAAAACGCAAGGATAATAGAACTCAAGGGCACATCCTACATACTTGAAAGTTTTGTGGATCTGACCTCCATGAAAACAGCGGCGGAAGAAAAACGTCGACTGGAAAACATGCTCAAACAGTCTCAGAAGATGGAGGCTATAGGCACTTTGGCCGGGGGAATTGCACACGATTTTAATAATCTTTTAACCCCGATAATGGGAATGGTTCAGTTAAGTTTAGAAGAAGAGGATCTTTCATCAGAGATAAGAGAAAATTTAGAAGCAGTATCACAGGCTTCTATAAGAGCGAGAGATTTGGTAAAACAAATTCTTGCTTTTGCTCATCAAACTGAAGACGCGGCAATTCCGATTAGTCCGGCAACAATAGTAAAAGAGACGCTTAAGCTTATGCGGGCATCTCTTTCTCCTGCCATTGAAATCAGTAGTCGCCTGGTCAGTAAAAGCATTGTCATGGGAGTACCGACCCATATTCAGCAAATTGTTATGAACCTTTTTTCCAATGCCGCTCATGCAATGAAAGACAAAGGTGGCATGTTAACGGTAGAACTGCTGGATGTTTTACTTGAGCAGTCATTTCTTATCCCATATCCCGGTCGAGTTCCGGGGTACTATTTGAAACTGACTGTGCAAGATACAGGTTGCGGAATTCCTTCTGATATTGTTGATTATATTTTTCAGCCGTATTTTACAACCAAGAGTAGTGAAGAGGGAACAGGCTTGGGCTTGGCATTAGTGCATGGCTTAGTAAATGCCTGCGGCGGTTTTGTGGATTTTACAACTGAGTTAGGTAAGGGTACTAAATTTGATGTATATTTTCCCATTGTAAAAAGTTCAAAAAGTGACTCACCTCAACGAATATCGATCAGTCCCGGAGGAAAAGGCTCTGTTTTGGTGGTAGATGATGAGCCTTGCGTTTTGAATTTCATGGAGAAAATGCTTAGTCGTCTGGGTTATGGGATTACCGCTTGCGTAAATCCGCTAGAAGCCTTGTCGATATTTAGCAAGTCTCCTAGAGACTTTCATTTGGTGATAACCGATATAATGATGCCTCATATGACCGGTGATAGACTAATTGGAGAGATACTTAAAATTGAACCGAACATACCGATCTTGGTATTGACAGGCTATACCGACAAAGAGACGATATCTCGACTTCAGAACTTGGGGGTTAGAAAAATTTTACTAAAACCGATGTCTTCAAGCGATATAGCAAAATCGGTGGCCGAAATCCTTAACAATCATGAAGTCGCCATATCTAAAAGTCCTTGATCTTTTGTCTTTAAACTTATCAAAAGTGTTAAAAGGTGGCATATAGTGAATATCGATTTGCCTCATTTTGAGGTGTATAACACAGAAGCTGGAGAGTAATGGAACGATATCCGATGACCCCCAAGGGGCAAAAGCAATTGACGGCAGAGTTGAAAAACCTTTATGAAGTTCAACGTCCTGCAAATGTTAAAGCTATCGAAGAAGCCAGGGCTCATGGAGATTTGTCCGAAAATGCCGAGTATAAATACGCAAAGGAACAACAATCTCTTATTGCAGGAAGAATAGAGTATTTGGAAGATCGCTTGTCCCGCGCTGAGGTTATAGATCCTTCTAAGCTTTCAGGAGATCTGGTAGTGTTTGGCGCGAAGGTAACCCTCGAAAACCTAGATACATCCGAGGAGGTTGTCTATCGAATTGTCGGTGAGGATGAAGCTCAACTTTCTGAGGGCACGATTTCTATTTCTTCTCCAATTGCGAGAGGCCTAATACGCAAAGAAGTCGGCGATCAAGTTACCATTTCTACTCCCTCAGGACCCAAGAAATATGAGATTGTAGATGTTGAATTCTAGACTCGGCAGTACCTTTGACAGAATCCGTGAAAATGCGGCAATTGTTTTTTGAAGCAGCGTCGAATCTAAAGAAATGTATAGCTGCTGCTTTAGCAGGCGGTGATGATCCATCTGTATCTTCTGTTGCTATTGAGCACCTCAACAGATTGGAACAAGAATACAGAGGATTGGATGAAGAAAAAGTAAGAGCATTTGTATTTGCCATGAAAAATGCCGATTCTTTTCCCGGCATTAGTAGGCGTGTGGTATTGGCTAGAGCCCAGCGTTTTTTGTGGACTTTAACAGCGGCTTTGGAAGATCGCGTCGATACTTTGCCGGCAAAGTCTTCGCGTGAACCATCTGAGAATAATAATGCCTCAACTCCTTTTGATCCTGAGCTTATTTCTCTTCCCGGTATCGGACCAAAGACAGCCTCACGTTTATCGAGTAGAGGGATATCCTCACCTTTGGATTTGCTGTTCTTCTTGCCTACTAGATATGATGATCGTCGACAAATAACTCCTATTATAGAACTCAAAGAGGGAGAGCGTGCGGTAACGTCAGGAGAAATAAAACAGGTTCGAGTGTTCGGTCGTCCATGGAAACAAATAATGGAAGTAATAATTGAAGACAGAGGTGCGCGTGTTGCTGCTGTCTGGTTTTCCAATAAACGACCCAGAGGAGAACGATTTGTAGCGGGAGAACGCTTATGTATAAGCGGACTTGTCAGCAAATATCGTTCAGGACTTCAGATCGCTCATCCCTCGATTCTTTCTTTCGGTGAACCAAAGAGCAGTGAATCAGATAGTTTTTCTAAACGTATTGTGCCTGTTTATCGAGAGGTTTCAGGTGTTTCAAATAGTACGATGGAAAAGGCTGTGCGTGCAGCGGCTTTGCGAGCATCAGAGTTTGTAACGGACACAATGCCGTCTCTGTTTTTAGAGCGAAGAGGTCTATTGCCTTTATCTGATGCACTGAAATCCGTTCACCTACCTCCTGACGATGCGTCTTTTGAGCAATTGAATATGTGGATAAAGGGCAACTCTCCTGCTCATAAGAGGCTTATTTATGATGAGTTCTTTTTTATACAATTGGCCTTGATGATCAGAAAACGCCAGTATCGATTAGTGCCCTCTCCTGTACTAACATCCCTGAAAGACTGTGCTGATGAAATATCAACTTTAATTGGTTTTATGCCGACAAAAGCACAGCGACGAGTAGTCGATGAAATATCCGTTGATATGGCCGGTGATATACCGATGCAAAGGCTTTTACAGGGAGATGTCGGCTCAGGTAAAACCTTTGTGGCTGCTTGTGCAATGATGCAAGCGGTTCAAAACGGATATCAGGCGGCTCTTATGGCTCCAACCGAAATTCTTGCCGAGCAGCATATGCGAACTTTATATCCGCTGTTTAAGAAAATGGGCATTCGAATTGTGCTTCATCTCGGAAACGCCAGGTCATCGGTAAAAAAGAAAAACAAAGATGCTCTTCAAAACCGTACAGCCCAAATAGCAGTCGGAACTCATGCTTTGCTTCAAGAGTCAGTTTCGTTTGCAAAATTGGGTTTGGCAATAGTCGACGAACAGCATAGGTTCGGTGTAACTCAAAGGCTTGGTCTTGCCGGAAAAAGTGAAAACGGGATGACGCCCCATTTGCTTGTAATGACGGCCACTCCGATACCTCGTACACTTGCTTTGACAGTGCACGGTGATTTAGATGTGTCGATATTGGATGAACTTCCGGCCGGTCGCTCTCCTGTGAAAACAAAATTGTGGTCTAGTCGAGAACGTGACAAAGCTTTGCAAATTGCAGAACAGGCATTAGAAAGAGGAGAGCAAGTTTTTGTGGTATGTCCTATTATTGAAGAGTCCGAAAACATAGATGTAAGAGCAGCTCAAACTGTTTATGAAGAGCTGTCGCAAAGGTTCTTATCTCATCCGGTCGGACTGCTTCACGGTCGACTTGTTTCAGAAGACAAGGACCTAGTAATGGAAAAATTTGTTAGAGGGGAAATTAAACTGTTGGTTACGACTACCGTTGTTGAGGTTGGAGTGGATGTTCCCAATGCATCGGTTATGATCGTTGACGGTGCAGATAGGTTCGGACTTGCACAATTGCATCAACTTCGCGGACGCGTAGGTAGATCTTCAATTCCTTCTTCTTGTCATCTGATTGCCGATCCGCAAAGTGCAGAATCATGGGAACGTTTGAATGTGCTTGAGCGTACAAATAACGGTTTTGAAGTGGCAGAGGCGGATTTGGCGATAAGAGGACCGGGTGAACTTTACGGACGAAGGCAGGCGGGGTTGCCGGGATTTAAGTGGGGAGATCTTATTCGTGACGCTGAAATTTTAAACCAAGCTCGTTCTGATGCGGAAGAACTTCTTTTTTTGGAGCCTGAGCTTGACGGTAAGTTTTCCCTGTCACTCAAAGAAGAACTTACTCGTCGTTTATCATCTGATGATTCACCGGTGGGAGAGGAAGCGGGGTAATATGAAAAATACGGAATCAGCAATAAGCAGCACAAAACGTGGGAATAGTGCGAACAGCCTTGTCGCATACAGTATTGCTTTTTTACTAGCCGGGATGATGCTAAGTCTTGTTGATATTATTCTTACCGCACTTTCGAGAGAGATGTTTTTTGATACCTCAGAAATGCTTCTCGCAATGCTATACATCTTGGGCATCAATATTTCGACAGGTATTGTGTTCGGTTGGTTTGTTATTGCAATAGTCGGTGTTTTTAATGCCATTGTTAAGGCATTTGGTTTTAAGGACAGTACAGTTTGGAAAAACGCCGCGACTTCAGCCGTGTTGCTTGGGCCTTTCATATATATCCTATTACAACTTACAAGCGGTCCTAAAGCGAGGATGATTCCGGGACGCATTGCTGTTGTTTTTTTCTCTGCAGCTGTACTTTCTATTATTACAAGTTATTTACTTATTGTTGTTCTTCCTTGGATACGAAATTCGTCAATACGTAAAAAGTTTGCACTTGTTTCTTTAATTTGTATTGCAGTGTTTCTTTCTATTATTGATGCGTATGTTTTCGTAAGACTCTATCCTTTGTTTCATACTTGCTTAACATTAGTTGCGCTTATTTTGTTGGGCACAGCCTTGTTACCGTTTTTTGACGGTTTTAAAAAAATTATGCTCAGAGTAATAGGCTTTGCAGTCGTGATTTTGTTTTTGGTTCTAGGTATTGCTTCTTTTGTTATGGTGTTCAGAACCCAAAATATTCGATTCGTCATAGGTGAGACAGCGGTAGCCGCTTCGGATTTTATTTCTTTTATTCCTCGGTTCATATTGAGAGACGAGCTTGAGGACAAAAACTCTGATCTAAAACTTCATGGGCCCGGCAGTGCCGAAAATTTTCCGATTAGTCCCAAGTCAAGCGTCTTTTTGATAACCGTTGACGCAATGAGGTACGATAGGTTGAAATACCAAGGTGCCGGCCGTTCTGTTGCTCCAAATATAGATGTTTTCGCAGAGTCAGCCGTTAAGTTTCGTAGAGCCTATACTTCAACTCCGCATACTTCATATGCGATTACCTCACTAATGACAGGGAAATACATCAGATCTCTGGTAGACGTTCCGGGTGTGCCTTCTATACATGAGACTTGGCCTGAGATAATGCGTCGTTTCCATTATGACACTGCCGGGTTTTTTACTCCGGCAGTCTTTTTTATAGACAAAATAAGGTTCGAACCCTATTTGCGTTCGGGATTGGGCTTTACTCATCGAATTTTAGATCCTTCGCAAACGGCTGAGCAGAGGGTTTCTGCTTTGGAGTCATATTTAAACGATAAGAAAGATTCAAATCGATCTGTTTTTGCATGGATACATTTCTTTGAACCGCACGAGCCGTATGATCCTTTGTGTACCAAGTTCGGAACTTCACCAGTTGATCGTTATGATTGTGAGATATGGACGGTTGATCAGGCGTTGGGAAAACTGCTGAAGACAATAGAAGATACTCGTCCTGATTCAATAGTTATTATTACCGCTGATCATGGAGAGGAATTCGGAGATCACGGCGGACACTATCACGGCACCTCACTGTACGATGAGCAAGTGCGAGTGCCGCTTCTTATGAAAATTCCAAAAGTGTCGCCGAGAACCGTTGAGGCACCTGTCAGTTTAACGGATCTTTTGGGTACGGTGCTAAACATTGTGGATATACCGCCTCCTGCTCGCGTTCGCTCACGGGATTTGACCGGAGTAATATGGAATAAAGAAGTTAACATAGATGCTTTTGCTGAATTACACGATGAGTCAATGCTGGTTTTTGACAATCACAAGATTATCTGCAATTCAAAAGCTGATCTGTGCAGACTTTATGATTTGCAAAAAGATCCGGGCGAAACTGTATCAATATCAGAACAAAATCCCGACTTGCTATTATCAATGAAAAGCAGACTGTCTGCTTGGCGTCAGAGTCATGCTGCACATGAATTAAGGCCGGTATCTGAGGAAAAAGGTGCAAATCAATGGCCTGAACCTATTCGTAGAGCCTTGAGCGGTGAAAGTGTTTCGATATCAGAGTTGCTTACAGTTGTTTTTGAATCAAACAAAGATACAGTAAAGCGCAAGGCAGCATCTCTTGCTTTTGGCATAGCCGAATCATATCCGCATGGAGTTTCTATAAGACAAGATGAGCAAGATATTGAGACGGCTGCGTGGGTTAACGCATTGCTTGCAAAATTCGGTGACAAAGAGGCGTTGTCGGCATTGAAAAACATTGTTAAGAAGCTGGAACCTGAAACTGAAGTATTTAGAGTTGCAGCAGCAGTTAGATTAGAGGCCGGTGATACTGAAGCTTATGATGATGTTATGTCAACGGCGCTAAATAAAAAAGCTTCGATAGAAGAGAGAAAAACTGCTTTGCGCATTCTCTCAGGAGCAGAGCGAAGGATAGGGTTAGAAAGTCTGATACCCTTGATTGATAACTACCAGATTGCTTTAGAAGCGGCAGCTTGTTTGGGAAAACTTCAAATAAAAGCGGCAATACCAAAGTTGGCGGCTCGATTAAAGCGGGAACGTTTTATGGAGAGAAAAGCCGCTATTATCGATTCTCTGGCGAGCTTAGGAGATTGGAAAGCAGTTGCGGCTATTGCTGATGAACTCTATGAAGACAATCCGCCTCAAAATACATTAAAGGCTCTATCCGAAATAGTTGCGACCTCACCGTATGGAAGAAAGCTTTCGTCTGATCACAAAGAAAGACAAACCTTATTCTTTAAACCGGCTCCTTCTGCTCCTTTTAGGGTCTACATAAAACGGATTTTTAGAATGGCACTAAGAACAACTTCAGATTCAGAGGGAGGCACTGTTACAATTTCATGTAACGGAATGACCATGGGACAAGTTCCTTTTACATCCGGAGCCTACGAGGGTTACGTAGATCTCTCTTCCTGCAAGAAAAAACAGGGAGAACCGTATGAACTTAAGCTAAAAGTAGAATCCTCTTCATCCGAAGCAAAGGTCTTAACAGCAGTTGTACTCGGTAAATAGCTTTCATCTATTCAATCTACATCAAGGTCTACAGGCACAAGAGTTTTGCAATCGGCGGCTTGTGAAATTAGTTGCTTGTTTTCTTGGATAAACGTTTGTTTATTGGGAATTCGATTACCTATAAAAACACATATTTCAGCGGGCTCTTGTCCGTCTAGAGAAAACGCACCGGGAAGAGGAATTCTTGCACCGGTAATAAGAGGTTCTTGGGATGTTATGGGAAAATAAACCTCATCCCCTTGAAAAACAGCCAGTATCCAATTTTCTTCTTCTTGGTCTAGATGAGTAACAAAAACTTTAAACGCGTCTCCTTGTTTAAATGCTTTGGGTTCTTCTGTCACAACTCCGTTTCTATTTCTTACAATATAGAGAGAAGTGTTTTGGCCTTTAATGTGAGTAAAAGCGTGTGCTGTTTCTTGATCAATAGTTTGCTTTGTCGGCACAAGGAGAAAGGCTAAACCTGTTATGATAATCGCTGCGCATGCGGCGAATATGTAACTCAAACGAATTTTTGAGAAATCCAAAATGCTCTGCCTGGTCGACAAAGGTCTAATGCTTAGCCGGGGCAACGGCCTAGTATCATGTTCAATATACTCAAGAGATCTGCGGCAGGCGGCGCATGATATGAGATGCTTCTCTATTTCTGTGTGCTTATTCGGCGGAAGCTCGCCTAAATGAAACAACTCCATTGATAAACGAGAAATTGGTTTGTGGGCGAGGCTCATAATAATTTGCCCCCTGTGGTTGCGGCGCGGTTCAGGGCTTTTTTTGCTTCTATAGATATTTTTTGAAGTCGTTTGCCTACGGACTTGCGACTAAGACCCATTAGATCTGCTATTTCTTCTTGGCCCAAATCATCAAAATATCGATATACCAGAATTTCCGCCGATTTCTTATCCAGTTTTGCGGTTAGGGCGGCTAGAAGATCTAGATTAACGGTTTTTTCTTCCAAACATGTTTGAGGAGCCGGTTCCGACGGAGGAACAGCAACTTTTAATATTTCAGTGCGCCTCTTTATATCTCTGAGCAGATTGAGGCAGCGATTGGTGCAGGACCTGTAGAGATAGGGCAAGGTCAAATCTGTTTTGTTTTTTTGCAAAAGTTCTTCAAACAAAGTATGCACCACATCCTCCGCGTCACATCTGTTTCCAAGAATTCGCTCACATTGTCGCAATAAAGCAGGGCCGTATCTTATGTATAGCTCCATTAGTTAAATGATATCAAAGACACTTTCCATCTAAAACACCTAGAGTTTGGCATTTGTCTACTGTTCCCAAAAACTCATTTGCAATTCCCCAAATAGAGTCGCTTGACATATAGCCGGGACAGTCTGCATCTGCTGTGCAGCGTCTGCCGTCTGAGGTACAAACTCGAAGCGTTTTGGTATCTGAAACCGATTCGCACTTATCGCTTTTACAGTCAGCATCGGCCAAACACGATTCTCCGGCTGCTGCGCCGCCTGCATTCGGTCCGCATCTATGAGGTGTTATTTCTGTTAGCTCTTCGCACAACACATTGCTCGGACAATCATCGTTATTGCAACAGGTGCTGCATTGTCCTGCACAACAAATGCCTGACTTGCATTCGTCATCTAAAAAACATCTTTCTCCTAGTAAGTGACGACCTTGTTTTCCGCATGCCTGATACATTAAGTCTTTGTCTGGTAAAAACTCCAGACCGCAGACGGAACCGTTGCCGCAATCGCCGTCAACTGTGCATTCTCCGCAGGAATAGAATAGTATATCTTCGCTTAGGTTATTAAACGGTTCGCAGATACCGCCTCTGCATTGATCATCTTCGACACAGATCATTCCCGACGGCCTTTCATTGTCCGTTACTGTTATTGGGCAATTCTCGTAGCGACTGTCTATTACCGACGCCGCAACTGCTCTGCCTTTGCCGGTTTTTCGAAAAATAACTCTAAACTTCTCGCACCAGTCAGGTACTGCAATATCTACTTTGACTTGGTTCCAATCCGGAGCCTCGATTATTTGCGAGAATTCGGGATTAAGCAAATCATCATCGTTGTAGTCAATCTCAAAGAACAATTCAGCATTGTCATCCACATCGGCTGTAACGGTAAACAGAAAACACTTGTTGTTTCCGTTTTCGACACGCTGAGAAATAATAGTCGGATCTTCTGCGAATGCGGCTCCAAAATCTTGTCGATGCCAGGTTGTAACCTTTTCGATCTTTCCTTCATTGGTTTCCCAAAGACAAAGATTTTCTCCACACCATTCATTGAAGTCTTTGTTTTTAAGAGAATCATCCCATATGCATCCGGTAATCGTTAAAACTAATGTTGTAAACACCAAGCACAAAGTAGATGTTTTATTTATAGACTTCATTAGAAACCTCCTCTTACACCGGTAAATACAGACGTTCCTCCGCTGTTGTGTACATCTCCTATAAGATTGTCGATAACAGGAGCATAGGTGTAGTCAACCTGAACCAAGAAGCCTATAAATCGCCACGGCATTAGTTGTATTCCGCCTCCTCCCAAAATATGATATCGAACAAAGCGCTCCTCATCTTCGATAATATCTTTGCTTGCGGTTCTATTGTCGGTTGAGAGAAGAGTTTTTCCCCATACAGCTCCGCCGCCTGCCTGGATGTAAGGTACTACCCAATCCTTTGCGACAGGAAATCTGACTCTTAGAAAAGCTCCTGCTGCGTGTGCATTCCACGAAAAGCTAATTTGCGATACTGATTCTAAGTAACTACCCGAATCGAGCTTAAATAAAGAAACGCCGGCCTGTAAGTATCTGATAATGCCGGCTGTCAGAGAAATGCTGTAATGCAGAACCGTACCGTCCATAATTTCAGTTGTTTTATAACCGAAGTTGTTAAGCCTTGTTACATATCGATCTCTTGTTTTAACCAGTGTTCCCATTCCCAATTCTAAAAATACTCGTTCTCGGCGCTTCCGGTCCTCAAGTCCCTTGGTATTGTATTCTTTTACAGAGACTTTTCTGCAAAACCTGAGATCAATTTTTTCGTCAGAACCGTCAGCAAGTTCGGCGTTGCAGTTAAAAGCGTTGTTTTGTTGTCTTATCAGCGTTTCATATTTGCCCGGAGGCAAAGCTAAAGTTAGAGAATCACCTCTGGTTTTGTGGATTTCCGCCATAACAGTCTTGTCATTTTTGCGATATACAAGAAAGTCACCCTCAATATCTTCAGGCAGGGTAAATCGCGCGCGGGCTCCGGACGGCCAACTCAGAACCGTTTCGCCTTCGGAGGTAAGATCTGTTTCAAGCGATACATGTTGTTTGCCGACAGCTGTTTCAGCGGTATCCACCAAGGTGCGATTGTAAGTATATCGATATGCCTCTTCCAGGGTAACACGACCGTTTCCGTCTGTATCTCCGGCCCCTCGAAGAGCAGCTGTTAAATGATGGGTAAAAAATGAACCCTTGAGACGAGGGGTCTCCTGAGCCGGTTCCGTAGCAGCACTTGATGCAATAACGGCCATACCACTGCTTTTTAAATCGTTGACTGAATTGAAAGAGAAATCCGCAGTGGGGGCTGCGCCTTTTACCGCTGATATAGCTCCTGTTTGGCAAGCGTCCAATACAACAATCTTTAAGGTTGCAGGTATATCATTTAAAAGGGCTCTAAGTTTGGCAAGGGAAAGCTCTTCGGCACCGAGATTTAGAGCAGTTGCCCGAGCATGGCCCGAATAGTAAAACAAGAAAACCGTTTTCTCATCGGCGGCAGAATGCACGGCAATATCCTTCTTAGCCTTGTTTAAAGCATCTTTCAGGGTATTTGCATCGGGATCATAGATGGTTTTTACCCGGCCCGGCAGATATCCGCCCAATTCCTTAAGAACATCACCAAAACGATCTGCGTCATCTCGTGCAAACTGCAAGGTGTCTTGTCCTTGCCCCGGACGATTGCTTCCTACAACCACAGCATAGGAGACCGCACTAATTTCGCTTGCGTGTATAGCAACTGGAATCCATAGAATACCCGCAGCAGTCAACAGTAACATAATCCAAATTTCAATTCTCAACCTGTTCCAATTCATTTTGCTCTCCGATGAAAAAGCATACTTCAAACCGATAACACGCCGGCAAGCAAAAAAGGGAAGGGGAAAATGCAGAACACAGCAAAAATGTCGAATTGGGGAGTTTGAGAAAATTGTTTACAAGATTGAGGAGTTAAAAAATCGGCAAAATCCTTAGGTGATACGATCTTAAGCTTGCCAGTGTACCCCTAACAGTGTACCACTGTACCCCTAACCGCGCATATGGATCAAACCGAAATTATTGTGTAAATCGTGATTGATTCTCTGTACTGCCAATAACCGGCATTTGCTTGGTTAGCGTATTTAAAAAAACTAAAA